>NZ_JBHMIN010000047.1:0-51580 GCF_048060215.1 Micromonospora sp. LOL_021
AGCCAGCAAGGTAGCGTGAGATCAACTTACCGACCCTGTCCGTCAAACCGGGTCAACCCCAGTCAGGCCGACCAGCCAGTACGGTCAGACGGTCATCGACGCCGTTGCGTAGACACACCTCCAGCACGTGGAGTGGCCCAAGGAATGCGCTTGAGACCTCCATGTTCCACGCGTAGAGACGAAGAGCGCGGGCACTGTCGCCACTAGCCGCAGCTAGATACGGCGCCGACCGAGCCTTCGACAGACATCGCCAGAGCACCTCATCTTGCCAGGACTCCGACACGACTACTCCTTTACGCCCGGCAGCGCTACACTGGACGACGTAAGCCTCGGTGTCCGCCTCTGCTCTGCATGCGGCCCGGGGCACAGCTATGTACCGAAGTGCGGGTATTCCGGCCTCACTCAATCAACCAAGAGCACGGCACGGCCCTTCGAAGATTCCAGAGTCTTCGAAGACTTTGAAGCAAGTCCCGCCAGCGACGGCGCAGCTTGGTCGCCCTGTACCCGCCGTACTCCCGGCAGGCCGGACACGGGCAGGCGCGCAGCCCGTGGGCACCCGGCCGGTACCGCCACCCAATGCCCGACCCCAGGATCCGCCGGGCCGACCGCTGCACAGTGACATGTACGAAGTCCGCCGTCGGTACCGACCCTGGCCGAGCCCTGCACCGAGTTCACCGACAGCGGCGACCTCGATTCTTAACATCGATGTCGCCGAATCATCACCGTACGGACGGGTGGCCGTCGGTCCGCAGGAGTTGCGTCACGTCAACACCTTCGAGCTGAACAGGAGCCCGATCGACGTGCCTTCCTCCCGTCGTACCTTCCTCGCCGGTGGCGCCGCCGGCGCGGCCGGCGTCGGCCTCGCCGTCGCCGGTGGCCTTCCGTCGCTGGCCCAGGCCCACCCCGGCCGGAGCCACCCGCCGAGGGGCGGCGGCCGTGTTCCGTTCCCGCCGCTGGTGGACGACCCCGCCGGCATCCTCGCCCTGCCCGAGGGTTTCCGCTACACCGTGGTGACCCGGACCGGCGTCACCCGGCTCGACCGGGGCCAGGGCCTGACCCCGGCCGAGCACGACGGGATGGCCGTCTTCGACGCCGGACGCGGTCGGTACACCTTGATCCAGAACCACGAGCTCGGCCCAGGGGCCGAGTTCGGCGTACCGCACGTCGCGGGCACCGTCTACGACCCGGGCGCGGTCGACGCCGGCGGCTGCACGGTGATCAGGACCGACCGGGCGGGGCGCAACCTCGGCGAGTTCGTCGCCATCTCCGGCACCGTCGACAACTGCGCGGGCGGGCCGACCCCGTGGGGGACCTGGCTGACCTGCGAGGAGACCGATGACCGGGCCGGCGACGAGTGGGACGAGGACGGCCGCACCGGCACGTACCAGAAGGACCACGGCTACGTCTTCGAGGTCCGGGCCGACGGACGCGCCGACCCGACGCCGATCAAATGCCTGGGCCGGTACGCGCACGAGGCGCTGGCGGTCGACAAGGACCGTACGAAGATCTACCTGTCCGAGGACGCCGACGAGCCGAACGGCCTGTTCTACCGATGGACGGCGCCGCGCCGCGTCAAGCTCGGCCCCGGCGTGCTGACCCGGCTCGCCCCGGACGCCGGTGTGCTCGCCGCGATGCAGATCATCATGGACGACGGCTCGGTGCTGCCGGACGTCGCCTACCTGACCTCCGCCCAGCTGGGCCGGCCGTTCCCCGTACGGTGGATCGAGGTGCCGGAACGCGACGCACGTGCCATGCCCCTGCGTGAGCAGTTCGCCGACGACCAGGTCACCCGAGGCCGCAAGTTCGAGGGCGTGTGGGGCACCGACCAGGGCGTGTACGTGGTCAACTCGTACGCCTGGGAGGACGGTGACCTGCCGGCGGACGCCGCCCCGCACGACGGCATGGTCTGGTTCTACGACTACCGTGCCGAGACCATCCAGCTCGTCACGTACTTCCCGCACCAGACCTCGTCGGAGGAGGGTACGCCAGCGAAGTACAGCGATCTGACCTTCGACGGGCCGGACAACGTGACCGTCACCCCGTGGGGCAGCCTGGTGCTGGCTGAGGACGGCTCAGGCGCGTCCCACGTGCTCAGCTCGGTCCCGGGCGGCCCGACCTACGCGATCGCCCGCAACCAGCTCAACGACTCGGAGTTCTGCGGGCCGACCTTCACCGACGACGGCAAGGTGCTCTTCGTCAACATGCAGGACCCCGGCCTCACCCTGGCCATCACCGGCCCCTGGGAGAAGTACCTGGGCTGACCGCGGTCGACCGTACGGGTGGACCGGATCGGCCGGTCCCACCCGCACACGACCGCTGTCCAACATTCGGCCACCGACGTCTGATGTCAGCTCCGCTCGGCTCGACGCCCGGCGGAGCTGACGTCTTGCGTCGAGACGTCAGGTTTCGCCGTCGCGGATGATTTGCCGGACCCGCTCCCGGCTGTAGCCGGTGGCCGCCACGATGTCCACCTGGCGCACGCCGTCCCGATCGGCGGCCCTGATCGCTTCGGCCAGGTCGGCACGTGCTCGGTCCACCTTCTCCCGGGCCTCGGCCACGAGGCGGGCGGCCCGTTCTTCGGCACGAGGCACCGCAGCTTGCGCCGTGCGCAACTTTCGTACTGCCGCCTCCAGGTCCGCCACTTGGCCATTTCAGCAGGTCGGACGCTAGGCCGACTCATGTATATGACGAGGCGTACTCACCCGCCATGGCGGTCACCGACGACCGCGACTCCTCGCGACACGCGGCTCGCCGAGCATCCAGCGGAAGACGTCCGGTCGACGTTGCCATGAGTACACGTCGTCGAGATCATCCAGAGTGACCGGGCGCAAGCTGAGCCGCGGGGTACGGATCGGGTACGTCGGTCGAAACATCCAGCGATGTCAAGACGTCTACGTGGCGAACTGGATTGTCAGGGGCGGCGGCCGACGGTGAGGACCGGCTTGGTGACCTCGGCGTAGAAATCGTTGCCCTTGTCGTCGACGACGATGAACGCCGGGAAGTCCTCCACCTCGATCTTCCAGATGGCCTCCATACCCAGCTCCGGGTATTCGAGGACCTCCACGTGCCGAATGCAGTCCTGCGCCAGCCGGGCCGCCGGACCGCCGATCGAGCCGAGGTAGAAGCCGCCGTGCGTACCGCAGGAGCGGGTGACCTGCGCGGACCGGTTGCCCTTGGCCAGCATGACGTGCGAGCCACCGGCGGCCTGGAACTTCTCGACGTACGCGTCCATCCGCCCCGCAGTCGTCGGGCCGAACGAGCCGGACGCGTACCCCTCGGGGGTCTTCGCCGGGCCGGCGTAGTAGACGGCGTGGTCGCGCAGGTACTGCGGCATCGGCTCACCGGCGTCCAACCGCTCGGCAATCTTGGCGTGCGCGATGTCGCGGGCGACGACCAGCGGGCCGGTCAGCGACAGCCGGGTCTTCACCGGGTACTTCGACAGCTCGGCGCGGATCTCGGCCATCGGCCGGTTCAGGTCGACGCGGACCACGTCGGCGTCGACGGACTGATCGGCGGCGAGGGTCTCGTCGGTGACGTCGGGCAGGAAGCGGGCCGGGTCGGTCTCCAGCTTCTCCAGCCAGACCCCGGACGGGGTGATCTTGGCGACCGCCTGCCGGTCGGCGGAGCAGGAGACGGCGATCGCCACCGGGCAGGAGGCGCCGTGCCGGGGCAGCCGGACCACCCGTACGTCGTGGCAGAAGTAGCGCCCGCCGAACTGCGCCCCGATGCCGAACTGGCGGGTCAGTTCGAGCACCTGTGCCTCCAGCTCGACGTCGCGGAAGCCGTGGGCGGCGATGCTGCCACTGGTCGGCAGGTTGTCCAGGTACTTGGCGCTGGCGTACTTGGCGGTCTTGAGCGCGAACTCAGCCGACGTGCCGCCGACGACGATCGCCAGGTGGTACGGCGGGCAGGCGGACGTGCCGATCAGCCGCAGCTTCTCCTCCAGGAACTGCATCATCCGGGTCGGGTTCAGCAGCGCCTTGGTCTCCTGGTAGAGGTACGACTTGTTGGCCGAGCCGCCGCCCTTGGCCATGAACAGGAACTTGTACGCGTCGGGCTGTCCGCCGGGGTCCTCGGCGTACAGCTCGGTCTGGGCCGGCAGGTTGGTCCCGGTGTTGCGTTCCTCCCACATGGTGATCGGCGCGAGCTGCGAGTACCGCAGGTTCAGTTTGGTGTACGCCTCGTACACACCCTGGGCGATGGCCTGCTCGTCGGTGCCGTCGGTGAGCACGTGCCGGCCGCGTTTGCCCATCACGATCGCGGTGCCGGTGTCCTGGCACATCGGCAGCACCCCGCCGGCCGCGATGTTGGCGTTGCGCAGCAGGTCGAGGGCGACGAACCGGTCGTTGGGTGACGCGGCCGGGTCGTCGAGGATCGCCCGCAGCTGGGCCAGGTGCGCCGGGCGCAGGTAGTGAGCAATGTCATGCATCGCCTCGGCGGTCAGCGCGGTCAGCACCGCCGGCTCGATGGTGAGGAACCGTCGCCCGCCCGGCCCGTGCACGACGTCGACGCCTTCGTCGCTGATCAGGCGGTATTCCGTCAGGTCGTCGCCGGTCGGTAGCAGCGGGGTGTGGGAGAACGGGGCGGCACTGCTCATGACCGGCAAGCCTAGGCCAGAGGTGGCCCGAGCTCCCAACCCCCGGGTGGGTCAGCCCTTCGCCGGGCACTGCTCCTGCTTGGCGCCGCCACAGGTGGGGCCGGGGTCGGGTCCGCCGGGATCGGCGGGGTCGTCCGGGCCGCCGGCCGGTGGGGTCGCGGCGGCGCCGACGAACCAGACGTAGCCGATCTCCCGGCCGTCGCCGATGACCATGCCGCGGGGTCCGACGGCCAGCACCTCCGCCGAGGTACGCAGGTTGACCAGCTCGGTGCCGGTGGCCGGGTCGAGGGCGACGACCCGGTCCGGCTTGCGGTCGACGACCAGGGCCGCGTGCCGGGTGAGGGCCAGCTGGGCGTCCGGGTGCATCGGGCGGGTCCACCGGGGGGTCGGGGTGGGCAGCACGTACGCCTGGAGGGTCTCGCCGTCGGCAGAGCGGGTCAGGGCGTACCGGTCGTCGACGGCGCGCAGCTCCTGCCCGGCGGCGCCGGTCCACAGCACCCGCCCGTCGTAGGCGTCGATCACGGTTTCCCGCATGTCGGGGGCGATGCCGGCGAGGACGTTGGCGCCGCCGGTCGGGTTGTCCCGCTGGGCGCAGCCGATCCGGTCGGCGGTGCGCAGGTTGATCCCGGTCCGCTGCCACACGGGCAGGTCGGTCACCGGGTCGACGCCCTTCGCCGTGTAGTAGCAGGCACCATCGCGGGGGGTGGCGACCAGGCTGAACACCCGGCCGGCGAAGACCACGATCCGTTCGTGCCGGTCCTCTTCCAGCTCCTGCAGGACCTGCCCGGTGCGGGTCTCGACGACGTGGATCCTGCCGTCGATCGGAAAGCCGAGCACGGTCGGCATGGTCTGCGGCCCGCCGGCGTCGTCGGCGACGTCGTCGGCGGTCAACGGCCGGCTGGTGACCAGTTTCGGGTTGTCGGCGAACAGCACGAAGCCCATCCCGGGCAGCTGGGCGCTCCACCGTGGAGTCTTGCCGCGCGGGTCCCAGGCGGTCAGCGTGCAGTCGCGTGGGCCGGCGCAGCGGACGTCGAGCAGCGCATCGCGGTAGGTCCAGACGGCGATGGCGGCGTCGTCGGCGCGCAGCACGGCGCCGGTCGCCGGGTTGAGCACCTGGTATCCGTCGGTGAGCAGTTCACCGGTGGCTACCACCTGGTCGGAGCCGTCACCGGCGACCGCCGCCCAGTCGGCCTTGTGCTCCCAGACCTGGTTGCCTGAGGTGATGCTGCGTCCTTCGACCTTGAGCCGGTGCTCGACGATGACGGCGCGTTCGGTGATGGTGACGCCGCGCGGCGTTCCGCCGACCCGCTGTTGCCAGGTGACGTCCGGGTCGGCCAGGGGCTGGCTGCGGTTGACCCAGTCCCACAGGCCGGGGAACGGGTTCCAGACGCCGGTGGCGGCGAGCACGATGACCACGACGAGCGCGAAGGCCAGGTAGCACTTCACGCACGGCGCGCTCCCCTTCGCCATCGGGCCACCGTAGCCGGGCCTGACCAACAGAACAGCCGACCGACCGAAATGCGGCTTTTAGGCGTGTCGGGGGACATTCATGCGTGGTACCCGGAGTTGTCGCCACAGCAGCAGCGTGGCGACCAGCGACAGCGCCCCGAAACCGGCCATCACCAGCCCCGGCGTGACCCACTCGGCGACCAGCCCGGCCGCCCCGGCGGCCAGCCCCTGCCCGGTCATCATCCCCATGTGGGACAACCCGAACGCCTGGCCGCGCCGGTCCGCCGGCACCGCGTCCAGGAACCGCCGGGCCAACCCCAGATGGTACGAGAACCCGAACGTCGCCGCCCCGAACAGCACCGCCGCCACCAGCAGCCCGAGATCGGCCACGAAGGCCAGCATCGGCACCCCGAGCAGCAGCGCCAGCCAGGGCGTCAACGCCTCCCGCCGGGCCGGTGCCACCCAGCGACCGACCACCAGGTCCCCGAGCAGCATCCCACCGGCCCCGGCCATGAACAGCACCCCGGCGGCAGCCTCGCCACCGGCGTACGGCACCACCACCCCCTCCGCGCCGACCAGCAGCGCCCCGGGCAGCCAGGTGGCCAGCAGCAGACCGCGTACCGGCGGGTCGGCGAGCAGCCGCCGGTTCACCCGCCAGGTCTCGCGAACCGCGCCACCGGTCGCGGCGGCCCCGACCACCCGGGCTGGCCGGTCGGACAACCCGAACCGGATCAGCGCCGCCGAGGTCAGGCAGGTCACCGCGGTGATCCACAACGCACCGTACGGCCCGAGCAGGCCGATCAGCGCGCCACCGACGGCGAACCCGAGGACCTGGGTGGCCCCGGCGGTGATGGTGAACAACGCCCGACCCAGCACGTACCGGTCGCCGGCCAGCAGATCCGGCAGCAGCGCGGTACGGGCCGCCGCCGCCACCGGCGACACCAGCCCGACGGTGAACACCAGCGCCAACGCGCCCACCGGCGGCAGCACCCCGATCGCCAGCACCACCACCGTGACCACCCGGATCAGGTCGTAGCCGACCATCACCGCCCGGGGCCGCCAGCGGTCGGCGTACGCCAGCAGGAACATCCCGCCGACCACGCTGGGCAGGAAGCCGGCGACGTAGGCCAACGCGGCCAGCAGCGGCGAGTTCGTCCGCTGGTAGACCAGCACGGACAGGGCGAGCATCTTCACCGTCTCGCCGATCATGAAGATGCCGTAGCTGGCGAAGAGTGCCCGGAACTCACCGACCGCGAACAGGTCCCGGAAGGTGGCCCGGTCGGCCGGCGGCGCGCTGCTGGTGGTGGTCACCGGCGAAGCATGCCGCCGGTACGCCGAGCGGCGGTAACCTTTCGGCACAGGGCGAAAAGTCGTGGGAGCTGGACAGGGGCCGGATGCGGATCGAGGTGAGCCCGGGCGACGTCGCGGCCAGCCGGTTCGCGATCTCCCCGCTGGGCGAGACGATGGCCGCGCTGCGGCTGTTCGCCGGTGCCCATCCGGCCGGGCCGCTACTGCCCTGGGTGCACCGCAACCGCGAGCGGTACGCGGCGCTGCGCCGCGCCCAACCGGGCATCACGGCGATCCGGGCGCTGTACCGGCCGCGCGGGTACAGCGCGGATTTCGTCCAGCCACCGCCGGACGGGGTCGGGCTGACCTTCGCCGACCAGCTCGCCGTGGTCCGGCGTACCCCGCTCGACCGGGCCCGCGACGAGATCGCCCGCAGCCTGGTCGGCCGGCCACCGCCGACCGGGCCGGCCGGTCGGCTGCTGGCCGCTGACGACGTGGTGGACCGGCTGGCCGAGGCGATCGACGCCGCCTGGCGGGCGCTGATCGCCCCGGACTGGCCCCGGCTGCGGGCCATCCTGGAACGCGACGTGGTCTACCGGGCCGGCCGGCTGACCACGTACGGCTGGTCCTCGGCCCTGGCCGACCTGGACGCCCGGCTGCGCTGGGATCCGGAACCGGGCACCATCACCGTCGCCGGCTTCGCCGCCCAGCGGCACCGGCTCGGCGGGCGCGGCCTGCTGCTCGTCCCGACCGTCTTCGGTGCGCTGAGCCTGCACCTCGATCCCCCGTGGCCGTACGCGATCGGCTACCGGGCACGCGGCGTCGCCGGCCTGTTCGGCCCGCCGGACGCCGACCGGGCCGCCGACGGGCTGGATCGGCTGATCGGGCCGGGCCGCGCCGCCGTGCTGCGGGCGCTCGCCGTGCCGGCCACCACCAGCCAGCTGGCCGTGCAGCTCGACGCGGCGGTGGGCACCGTCGGCGGGCAGCTCGCGGTGCTCCGCGACGCCGGCCTGGTCCACCGGGCCCGCATCGGCCGCGAGGTCCGCTACGAGCGGTCCGCGCTCGGTGATGCGCTCAGCGACACGCTCGGTGATGCGCTCAGCGCCGAGCCGTGACGTCGGCCGCCGCCTGCACCAACGGCAGGACGCGGTACGGGATCTGCTCGGCCAGGGCGATGATCGTCGACGCCCGGCGGATCCCGTCGTACGCCAGGATCTGGTCCAGCACCCGCTGCAGGTCGGCGTTGGACCTGGCCACGATCCGGCACATCAGATCACCGGAGCCGCTGATGGTGTGCGCCTCCAGCACCTCCGGGATGGCGCGCAGGTGCTCGGCGACCGGGTCGTGCCCGTGCCGCTGGCCGATCTCCAGGGTGACGAACGACGTCACCACGAAACCGATCGCGGCCGGTGACACCTGCGGGGCGAAGCCGTTGATCACCCCTCGGTCGATCAGCTTGTCGAGCCGGGCCTGCACGGTGCCGCGGGCCACCCGCAGCCGCCGGGAGCATTCCAGCACCCCGATCCGCGGCTCGGTGGTCAGTAGGGCGATCAGCTCAGCGTCCAACTGATCGAGCTGGACATTCTGTTCAGTGTCCATGGGCATCGACCCTACCGAGTGGTCAGCCTGCCCAGCCGTCGACGAGGCGGTTGCCCAGTGGGGATGAATCGCCCATCCTGCCGTTACCGGCCGTGGCGACCCGATCGGCCGGCTCCAAGGGAGGACGATCATGACCTACCTGACCGGTTCCCGCGACGCCACCTCCGCCGCGACCGGTGACACCGCCACGACCGGTGACACCGCCGCCACCGTTGCCCCTGAGAGCCGCGACCCGTTTCCAGTGCATGGCGTCGACCACCTGACCTTCCTGGTCGGCAACGCCAAGCAGGCGGCGCACTTCTACTCCACCGCGTTCGGCATGACCTGCGTCGCGTACCGGGGCCCGGAGCAGGGTTTCCGTGACCACGCCGAGTACGTACTGACCAGCGGCGCCGCCCGGTTCGTGCTGCGCGGGGCGGTGCACGCCGACGCGTCAGCCGCCGCACACGTCGCCCGACACAGCGACGGGGTGGCCGACATCGCGCTCGCCGTACCGGACGTGGACGCCGCGTACGCGCACGCCCTGGCGCAGGGCGCGACCGGGCTGGCCGCCCCGGCCGACCTCACCGACGGCGCCGGCACCGTACGGATGGCCAGCATCGCCGCGTACGGCGACACCCGGCACACCCTGGTCGACCGGTCCGGGTACGACGGCCCGTTCCTGCCCGGCTTCGTGGCCCGGCCGGCGATCGTCGACCGGACCCCGTTGGTCGACGCCGGCCTGCAGCCGAAGCGGTTCTTCCAGGCGGTCGACCATGTGGTCGGCAACGTCGAGCTGGGCCGGATGGACGAGTGGGTGGCATTCTACCACCGGGTGATGGGCTTCACCAACATGGCCGAGTTCATCGGCGACGACATCGCCACCGACTACTCGGCGTTGATGAGCAAGGTCGTCGCCAACGGCAGCCGCAAGGTGAAGTTCCCGCTCAACGAGCCGGCGGTTGCCCGTCGTCGCTCGCAGATCGACGAGTACCTGGAGTTCTACGGCGGGCCCGGGGTGCAGCACATCGCCCTGGCCACCAACGACATCCTGGCGTCGGTGGACGCGATGCGGGCCGCCGGGGTGGAGTTCCTGGACACCCCGGACTCGTACTACGACGACCCGGCGCTGCGGGCCCGCATCGGGGAGGTTCGCGCCCCGATCGAGCAGCTGAAGGCCCGTCGGATCCTGGTCGACCGGGACGAGGACGGCTACCTGCTGCAGATCTTCACCAAGCCGGTGCAGGACCGGCCGACGGTCTTCTTCGAACTCATCGAACGGCACGGGTCGCTCGGCTTCGGCAAGGGCAACTTCAAGGCGTTGTTCGAGGCGATCGAACGGGAGCAGGAGAGCCGGGGCAACCTCTGAACCGAGCCGGCGACCCAGGAACCCGGATGGGCGGCCGGTGAACGGTCGACAGGCTGCGGTGCCGACCGGGCCGGTCGTTAAGGTGCCAGGGTGAGCATGCACAGTCCGCCCCGGCCGGCCGGCCGCACCGCGGGGTCCGCCCGGTGACGTCGATCTCGCCCGGCTGGTACAAGGACCCCGCAGATCCGACTACCCAGCGTTACTGGGACGGCGGCGGGTGGATCGGTGCGCCGTTGCCGGCCGACGCCACCCCGCCGGACGGGCCGCCGCCGGCCGGGCAACCGCCCACCGCTGGCGAACCGACGTCGTCGGCGGCACCGGCCGAGCCGGAGGCGCAACCGCCGGGCCATCCACCACCGCCGGGCCACCCGGCGCAGAGCTACCCACCTCCGCCGCCCGGCTACCCGGCAGCGCCGCCGCCCGGTTGGGCGGGCTACCAGCTGCCGCCGCCGGAGCCACGGCCGCAGGGGATGGCGTTGGCGCCGCTCGGTGCCCGGCTGGCCGCCCGGCTGATCGACATCGGCGCGGTGCTGTTGCTCAACATCCTCATCAACGGCTGGTTCGTCTGGCAGTACGTGGTGGAGACCTGGCCGACGTTCAGCGAGATCTGGCGACGGTCGCTGGCCGGTGACCGGTCCACCGAAGGGCTGCCGCAGGTCACCGAGCGGGCCTCCGGACTGCAGATGGTGATCATCCTGCTGGCGGCGGCAATCTGGTGGGCGTACGAGGTTCCGGCGGTCGCGAACACCGGCCAGACTCTCGGCAAGCGGCTGGCCCGGCTCAAGGTGGTGCCGGTCGAGCCGGGCGGGCAGCTCGGTTTCGCCCGGTCGTTCCGCCGGTGGAACACCCTCGGTTTGCCCACCCTGTTGTGGATCTGCTGCGTCGGCTTCATCCTTCAGCTGATCGACTGCGTCTACCTGCTGTTCGACCGCCCGCTGCGGCAGGCGTTGCACGACAAGTCGGCGCAGACCGTCGTGGTGCAGCTGCCGCCCGGCGTACCGGCGGCCACCGCCGGCCCCGGAGGTGGCCGGACCGGCGGTCCGGGCACGGACCGCGACACCCCCGGAAGCTCCGCATGACAGGAGGCCCCCCGATGCCCCCCTCGCTCGGTCTGACCCGCGCCGACCTCGACGCGCTGCCCAGCTACGTGCCGGGGCGCAGCCCGGTGGACCTGGCCCGGGAGCTTGGCCTGCCGGAGGCGATCAAGCTGGCCAGCAACGAGGTGCCGTACGGGCCGCTGCCCGGCGTCGTCGAGGCGGTGGCGCAGGCGGCGGTGTCGACGCACCGCTACCCGGACATGGGGGTGCTGGCGCTGCGGGCCGCGCTCGCCGAACGGCTCGGGGTGGCGGCGGACCGGATCGTCACCGGCTGCGGGTCGGTGGCGCTCTGCGAGCATCTGGTCCGGGCCACCTGCCTGCCTGGTGACGAGGTCGTCTACTCGTGGCGTTCGTTCGAGGCGTACCCGATCATCGCGGCGACCACGGCGGCGAGCAGCCGGCGGGTGCCGAACACCCCGACGCACGCCCACGATTTGTCGGCGATGGCGGCGGCGGTGACCGGACAGACCCGGCTGGTGCTGGTCTGCAACCCGAACAACCCGACCGGCACCAGCGTGCGCCGGGCCGAGCTGGACCGGTTCCTCGACGCGGTGCCGGACGACGTGCTGGTGGTGCTGGACGAGGCGTACAAGGAGTTCGTCACCGACGCCGAGGTGCCCGACGGCCTGGCCGCCTACGGTGACCGGCCGAACGTGGTGGTGCTGCGCACGTTGTCCAAGGCGTGGGGCCTGGCCGGGCTGCGGGTCGGCTACCTGGTCGCGCATCCCGAGGTGGCATCGGCGGTACGCAAGGTGGCCACCCCGTTCGGCACCAACGCCCTGGCGCAGGCGGCGGCGCTGGCCGCGCTCGACCAGGCCGACGAGGTACGCCGCCGGTGCGATCTGGTGATCGCCGAGCGGACCCGGGTCACCGACGCGGTGCGCAAGCTGGTGCCGGACGTGCCGGACAGTCAGGCCAACTTCGTCTGGCTGCCGTTGGCCGAGCGGGCGGTGCCGTTCGGCGCGGCCTGCGAGTCACGCGGAGTGATCGTGCGCCCGTTCGCTGGCGACGGGGTCCGGGTCACCATCGGTACGCCGGCCGAGAACGACGCGTTCCTGGCGGCCGCCGAGGCGGCGCTCTGACGTTGCGGGTGTCGGCGGCTCAGGTACGGGCGACGATCACCGCCTCCTGCAGCCGGTAGTAGCGGCCGTCGTCGGCGTCCGGGTCAACCGGTAGGCGCAGCCGCTCGACCGCCACGAAGCCGTCCTGCGCGGAGACGTAGCCGGGTGCCCAGTCGGTCGACAACTCGCCCAGCAGAATCAAAACGAAGCTGGACAACTCGGCACCGGTCGCCGCGTCAAGGGTGATCAACTCCCGGGTGGCGGTCAGCAGGTGCGCCCGACCCGGCTGCACCGCGAGCAACCGGTCACCGGTGCCGCCCGGACCGGGCGCCGCCGCCGACGGAATCGGCCGCCGCCACACCTGCTCACCGGTCCGTACCGCCTCGGCCACCACCGCCGGATTGTCCCCGGTGGTGTCCAACCGGATCGCCATCCCGTCGACCAGCATCGCGTCGACCGGGTCGAGCGGCGGCGCCGGCACCGGCTCCGGACCGTCGACCAGCCACCCCCGGGACTGTCCCGCCCCGGTGGTACGCAGCGCACCGCAGGTCGATCGGGCGGCCGCGCAGCCGATCGGCTCCACGGCCAGTCCCGGGCCGGCGCCCTCCGGCTGCCAGGTGGCCGTCAGCTGCCCGGTCGCGACGTCGTAGAACTCCACCGTCGGCGGGGCCGCGCAGCTGTTGACCAGGGCGAACCGGCCGCCAGTGGTGCTGAAGCCGGCGTCGCGGCAGGCGTCGCCCTGGCCGGGCAGCATGGTCCGCCACAGTTCCCGACCGGTCGCGGTGTCGAACCCGGCCAGCTGAGACTCACCGTGCGCCACCACCACCGACCGGCCGTCGGTGCCGCTGACCGCGGTGTGCAGCCCGGACGGCGCGTAGACGGTCTGCGCCCCGGTACGCCGACCGGCGTACCCGGGGTCGGCCGGCTGTGGGCCGGCGGACCGCCAGGCCACCTTGCCGCTGCCCGCGTCGATCGCCACGAGTTCGCCGTCCGTCCAGCGGCTCACCACGGTCGTGCCGGTGACGACGACGCCGGTCAGCTGCTCCGGCCAGCGCCGGAACGACCAGGCCGGGGTGACCTGGGTACGCATGTCGATCGGGCCGTCGGCGCGCACCTGACGGGTGGTGGCGTACACCCGGAACCGCCCGTCGACCAGCAGCGGCGCGGCGGGGAGCTCGGCCACCGGGCCGGGTTCGGCGGTCGGCGGGGACGGCTGGTAGCCGGCCGGGGTGACCACCTCGGCCGGGGCCAGCACCCGCCAGGCGACGACCGTCACAGCGGTGAGGACGACCACCCCGGCCAGCACCCCGGCGGTGATCAGCTGCCAGCGCGGCCGGGACCGCCACCAAGGGCGCCGCCCGCCGGGCTGCGTCTCGTCGGGATGGGGCTGCCCGTCGGCGGGATGCGCCGACGGGTCCGCTGCGTCCGCTGGGTGCTGGGTGTTGCTCGCCGGCTCGGCCATCGGGCACCTCCCCCCGCACCCTACCGAACCGGACAACGGTCACCGGCCTCCCGCGCAACACCCTTGGCCGACCTGCCGGCAGCCACCCCTCACTGGTGACCGTCGCCGCCGTGGCGCACCTGGCCCTGCACGTGCTGCGCGGCGGCCATGCCCTGGTCCCGCACCGACGACGCACCCTGGGTAGCCGTTGAACGGACCGATTCGGCCGCCTGCTGGGCCGGTTCCCGCAGATTGTCCCCCATCTGATGCGCCATCTCGCCGAACTTCTGCTTGACCTGCCCGGAGTGCTCCATCGCCTGCTGGTTCGCCTGCTGGGCCAGCTGCCGTTCCTTGCCGCTGGCGGGCAGCAACGCGGCAGCTAGCGCCCCGACCCCGAACGCCACCAGCCCGGCCGCCAACGGACTGCCTTCGGTCCGTTCCCGGGTCATCTGCGGCACATGCCGGACCCGGTCTGCCGCCGCCTCGGCGGTGTGCGAGAGGCCCTCCGCGGCCTGGTGCGCCATGTTCCTGGTCTCCGAACCGGCGTGCTGCGCCATGCCCTTGGTCGCCGAGCCGGCGTGCTGCGCCTGCCCGGCGACCTGATGGCCAAGGTCGGACGCCCGGTGGGTGGTGGTGTCGCGGACGTCGACCGCAGTGCCCATCACCCGGTCCCGCAGCTGGGCGATCCGGCCCCGGACCCGGCCGCGGACCCGGTCCATCTGGTCGCTGGCGATCTGCCCGGGCCGGGCCCGGTACGCCAACGCGTCGACATCCTCGCTCAGTTCGCCACGGGTCGCCTCGATCCGCTGGCGGATCCGCTCTGGTTCGTCGTACATGTCAGACTCCATTCACCTGTTGTGCTCGACGGTCCCGCTGGTGGTTCCCGGACCTAGTGGCCTCGGACCGCGTCGGGTATCTCCCGGGCGGTCTGCATGGTGCGGGGCATTCCACGGATCTCCCGGGCCCGGCCCCGCGCCATGGTCAGCAGGATCACCGAGATCACCGCCCACACGGCCGCCACGATCAGCGCGGCCCAGCTCTGGTCCATCACGTTCGACAGCCCCCACCAGAGCGCGTACGAGAGGAAGAACAGGGTCAGCAGGCCGGCGATCGCCGCGCCGGCGAACATCCCCCCGGCCTGGCCGACCTTGCCCGCGTCCTGCCGCAGCTCCGCCTTTGCCAGCTCGACCTCCTGGCGCAACAAGGTGGACAGGTCGCTGGAAACCTCGCCCAGCAGCTCACCGAGGGAGGCCTGCGCGCGTCCGTCCCCGGCTACAGCCTGATCCCGCTGCATCGACTTCATCGGTTCACCCCACCTCCGGGAGAGCCCGGATAGCCGTCGCCGTCGGGATAGCGGCCATCGCCGTACCCGACGTTCGGGTAGCGTTCCGCGGTCAGCGGTTGCCCGTACTCGCCGCCGATCGGTGCGATCGGCGGCGGCGCGCCCAACCTGTCGCCGAGGTCCGGCCGGTGCCCGTCGCCGCCCGAGTCCTGCTGGCTCGAGCCGGTCTGGCCGCCGCTGAGACTGCGGGTGAGCCGACCAACGAGCAGCCCGGCGAAGGCCGCCCCGGCGAGGAAGGTCCCCGGGTGCCGTCGGGCGTACTGCCGGACCTCGTCGACCAGCTCACCCGGCTGCCGGTTCTCCAGCCAGCCGGCCGCCTGCTGGGCGGCGTCGGAGGCACGGCGTGCCAGCTCGCCCGCCAGGCCGTCCGATTCGCTCTTGCTCGCCATCTCCTGCAGTTCGTTGCCGATCGTCCGCAGCCCGTCGGCGGCTCGATGCTGCTGGGTGCTGGCCTGCTCCCGCAGCTGCGAGGTGGCCTCGCCGACGAGGTTCCGTGCCTGCCGTCCTGTCTCGGTCACCACCTTCTTGCCCTGCTCGGTCGCCTGGCTGGCCAGCTGGCTACCCTCCTGCGCCGCTTCGTGACCCACCTGACCTGCCTGTTCCCGCAACTGGTGCGGACCGGCCCCGCCGGGTGACGACGACTCCGTAGTGTGTTGCGCCTGCATCCGGACACCCCCTTCGACTCCATCCGGGTCGGATGGACCTGCAGCGCGTACCCGTGTTCGAAGGGTGAACACCTCACGGAGGAGAACTACCAGTGCCGGACCGGGAACGGGCGGTCAGGCGGCGGCCAGGGCCCGGGTCGGCGGCAGCCCGGCGGCCTGCAACGCCGGATAGCTGCCGGCGACGACACCGACCAGCAGCGCCGCGCCGAGGCCGGCGAGGGTCGCGCCCGGCGGCACCACCACCGGCCAGCCGTTGACGATCGCGTAGCCAGCGGAGGCGAGCAGGCCGAGCGCCGTACCGGCGAGGCCGCCGAGCAGCGACAACGCCACCGACTCGGTGAGGAACTGCGCCCGGATCTGACCCCGGCTCGCGCCGAGCGCCCGGCGCAGCCCAATCTCCGATCGACGTTCCAGCACCGAGATCACCATCGTGTTCGCCACCCCGATCCCGCCGACCAGCAGCGCCACCCCGGCCAGGGCCAGGAACAGCGACGCGAAGCTGCTCTCGGTGGCGCGTTTGGCGGCCAGCGCGTCCGACGGCCGGGTCACCTGCACCTTGCTGGGCCGCTGCGGGTCGATCGTCGCCGGCAGCACCGCCCGCACCGCCTCGACCGACGGCTCGTGTACCCGCAGGTAGATGACCGTCGGGTGCCCACCGAAGCCCAGCTCTGACTCGGCCGCCGGCCACCCCACCAGGGCCGACCGGTCGATCTCCGGAGCCAACGGCAGCGGCTCCAGGATGCCGATCACGGTGAACCAGACGTCGCCGACGAGTACCTGCGTCGGCGAGTCCACCGGGCCCAGGTCGACGACGCCCAGCCGGGTCGCGGCGACCGCGCCGAGTACCACCGTCGGCAACCGTTCGGTGCCGGCGTCGAGGTAACGGCCGGTCCGCAGCCGCGCGTCGAGCGTCGCCGGCAGGGCCGGCTCGCTGGCCAGCACGGTCAACCCGGAACCGTCGCGCGGGTCGATCCAGTCGGATCGGCGGATCACCGTGTTGGTGTTGGCGACCGCGCTGGTCGCGGTCACCGGCCCGATCCGGGCCACCATCGCCGGGGCCTCCACGGGCAGCCGGGTGACGCCGTCCTCGTCAGGCTGGGCCGTCGCCTGCAGCAGGTTCACCCCGAGGGCCGACAACTCGGCCAGCAACGCCCGTTCACTGGCCGCCGGGATGCCGGTGACCACGATCATCGTGGCGATACCGATCGAGATGCCCAGCGCCGACAGCGCCGCCCGCAGTCGGCGGGTCCGGATCCCGACCAGCCCGATTCGGAGCAGGTCCAGCGGGGCCAGCCGCACCGGGCGCGGCAGCTGCACCGGGGCAGCTCCGACCAGTTGGGGAGATTCCACCCGGCTCACGGCACGGCCACCGGCTGCTGGCGGACGTCGCCGACCAGCCGACCGTCGCGGATCTCCACCCGGCGCGGCAGCCGCGCCGCGACGTCCCGGTCATGGGTGATCACCGCGATGGTGGTGCCGTCGGCGTTGAGCGTGGTGAGCAAATCGAGCACGGCACGACCGGTGGCGGTGTCCAACGCACCGGTCGGCTCGTCGGCCAGCACCAGCGCCGGCCCGTTGACCAAGGCACGGGCGATCGCGACCCGCTGGCGTTCCCCGCCGGACAGCTGCCGGGGCAGGTGACCGACCCGGTGCGCGAGACCGACCCGGGCCAGCGCCTCGGCGGCCAGCGGCCGGCGGCGACGGCGCGGTACGCCCGCGTACAGCAGCCCGGTGGCGACGTTCTCCGCCGCGGTCAACCCGTCGGTAAGGTGGAACTGCTGGAACACGAAGCCGAGCCAGCGCCCACGCAGCGCCGACAGCTGCCGGTCGGACAGGGTGGTCACATCGTGCCCGCCGAGCCGGACCGTACCGCTGGTCGGACGGTCCAAAGTGCCCATGATGTTGAGCAGGGTCGACTTGCCGGAGCCGGACGGGCCGACGATGGCGACCAGCTCACCGGCGTGGATGTCGAGGTCGACGTCGGTCAACGCGGCGACACCGCCGGGGTAGCGCATCCCGGCCCGCACGACCGACAGCACCGGCGCGCTCACGAGGTGGTCACCACCGTCATGCCCGCGTCGAGACCGGCCCCGGTGACCTCGACCATGCCCCTGGTGAACAGCCCGATCTCGACGGCGACCAGAGCACCGTCGGTCAGCTGCACCGCGTACCCGCCCTCGGCGAGCGCGAGCAGCGCACCGACCGGCACCGCGAGGACCTGCTCCCGCAGCTCGGTACGGAACTGCACCCGGACCGGCGCGGACTCCAGCCCGCCGAGCACCGCCGGGTCGTCGGGCACGACGGTGACGTCCACCGTCGGACCCTGCCCCGGCGGACCTTCTGACTCCTCGGCGACGGTGCCGACCGCGGTCACCGTGCCGGGGGCGGTCGCGCCGTCGGGCAGGGTGATCGTCACCGACACGTCGGGCGCCATCCCGGTCGCCTCGCCGGCTTCCACCCGTACCGTGATGACCTTGTCGGTGGGGGTGACCGACATGATGTCCGTCGCGGCACTGTCGCCGGGCAGCGCGGCGACCGAGCCGACCCGGACCTTGCCCCGCAGTACGGCGACGTCCCCGGCCCGGACGACCCCGGTGGCCGGCGCGTCGCGGTCCCGCTGCCAGCGTTCGATGGCCGAGATCAGCTCCGGGGTGAGAACGGCGTCGCCGGACCGGACGATGACCGTACCGCCGGTCGGTGTCGGTGCCACCTCCCGCTCCGACGACTCCGCCGCGTCGCTCTCCCCCGTCGGCCCCGCCGCCTCGTCGGGGTCCGGCGGCGGTGCCGCCGCCGGCACCGCGACGACGGCGCCGACCGGCGGCTGCCAACCGATCCGGTAGCCCAACGCCTTCAGGTTGTCGGCGACCACCCGCACGTCGCGGCCGACCAGGTTCGGCCGGTCGAGGGTCCGGAACAGCGGCGTACCGCCGTAGAACAGCAGTACCGGCTGATCATCCACACGGTACAGTTGCTCGCCACGTTCGATGACGGATCCCTGCTCCGGCAACCAGGTCAGCACCCCGTCGCCGGAGCCCCGCACCGGTCGGGCGGCACCGTAGCCGAGGGTGCCGACCAGCTCCCGGGCGTCGGAGATGTCCATTCGCACGACCTCGGTGGTCGCCACCCAGAGCGGATCCGCCGTCGCGGCGTCCGCCTCGGCCGTCGCGCCCCGGCCCGGCCAGCCCCAGCCGGCTACGGTTCCGGTCAACACCAGCCCGGCCACCACGACCGCGGCCGGTAGGCCGTACGCCAGCGGCCGACGCCACCGACGACCGGCGAACGTTCGCAGGAAGAACACCATGCCGGCCAGCGTCGCCGGCAATTGTGAGGAACCTGTCAGGCCGGTACGGTGCGATTTCCCACCGCCGCGCCGACGCTGACACGCAGTATGGTTCGCCCCGTGGTTGCCCATGTGCTGATCGCCGAGGACGACCGGCGGCAGGCCGAGGTGCTGCGCCGCTACGTCGAGTCCGACGGACACCGGACCACAGTGGTCCACGACGGGCGCGACGCGCTCGACCAGGCCCGCCGGCACCGGCCGCAGCTGCTGGTGCTCGACGTGATGATGCCCGGCCTGGACGGGCTGAACGTGTGCCGGATCCTGCGTCGCGAATCGGACCTGCTGGTGCTGATGCTCACCGCCCGCGCCGACGAGGACGACCTGCTGCGCGGGCTCGATCTGGGTGCGGACGACTACCTGACGAAGCCGTACTCGCCGCGGGAGCTGATGGCCCGGGTCCGGACGTTGCTGCGCCGGGTCGACCGGGTGCCGCGCACCATCGACGGGGTACGACGGGTCGGTGCACTCGCCGTCGACCCGGTCCGCCGGGAGGTCACCGTCGACGGACGACCGGTCAACTGCACGCCGGGCGAGTTCGCGATCCTCGCCGCCATGGTCGAGCAGCCGGAACGCGCCTTCACCCGGGCCCAGCTGCTGGAGCACACCCGGGGCGTGGACCGGGACTCGACCGAGCGGGCCATCGACACCCATCTGGTCAACCTGCGCCGCAAGATCGAACCGGACGTACGCCGGCCAGCGCACCTGGTGACGGTGTACGGCGTCGGCTACAAGCTGCGCGACCCCGCCGGTGGGTGAGCCGGCCACCGGCGGTCCGGCCACCGGCCCGGCTCCGGCCCCAGGCCCGGCCCCGGCCGCGCGGGTACCGCTGCGGCACAGCCTGATGCTGCGGCTGCTCGGCGCGTCGGTGCTGGTGACGGTCTGCGCGGTCGTCGCCACGGCCTGGCTGACCGTGGCGTCGACCACCCGGGCGATCGAGCAGGAGCAGGGCCGGTCCCTCGCCGACGACGTCAGCGTCTACGACGAGATGATCACGTACGCGATCGACCACCGCGACTGGTCTGCGGTCACGCCGGTCGTCGACGACCTCGCATCGCGTACCGGCCGGCGGATCGTGCTGCTCGACCCGGTGACCCGCGACCCGGTCGCCGAGTCGGCACCCGGGCCGGCGCTGCGCGACGCCCGCCCGTCGGCGATCGTCGACCCGCTCGACCTCGACCCGGCGCTCACCGCCAGCCGTCACGGGTCCAGCATCGACAGCCGGGTCGTCGGGCCGTACCGGCTGAGCGACGACGAACGCGCCGGCATCCACAAGGCGGCCGAGGACCACCGAAGCTGCCTGGTCGACGGGGCGGGGCTCGCCGCCGAAGTCGTCGAGCTGCCGGGCGGCCGGGCGACGGTGACGATCCTCGACGCCGGTATCGACCGTGGCCGGCCGCTGGCCTGCCCGGAACCGGCGCTGCTGCGCGAGCCGGCCCGCAGCGAGGTCGCACCCCTGGCCGAGCTGCTCGACCTCACCGAGGCATGTCTCGGGCCCGAGGCGGCCAACATCGACCTGGCCGTCACTCCGACGCTGGACGTCCGGGTCCTGCGGGCCTCCCCAGGCGCGCCGTCCGAGGCCGATGCCCGCGCCTGCGCCGAGACAGGCCTCCGCAGCCAGCTCCGGGCGTACGTCGCACCGCCGGTGCTGCTGTACGTCACCGACGCGACGGCCACCGACGCCGGGTCGCCGACCGTCAACCTGTCCACCGGGAACCTGCTGCGGATCGCCGGTGTCGCCGGACTGGTCCTGCTGCTCACCGTGGCGATCACCGTCGGAGTCGGAATGCGGCTGGTCCGGCCGTTGCGGGCACTGGCCGCAGCGGCCCGTGCGCCGGTGGACAGGCAACGCCCGGTGCCGGTCACCACCCGGGACGAGATCGGCAGTCTCGCCACCGCCTTCAACGACCTGGCACGCCGGCGGGACCAGCTGGAGCGGCAACGCCGGGCGATGGTCAGCGACGTCGCCCACGAGCTGCGGTCGCCGCTGACCAACATCCGGGCCTGGCTGGAGGCCGCCCAGGACGGGCTGGCACCGGCCGACACCCACACCCTCGAACTGCTCACCGAGGAGGCGACCCTGTTGCAGCATGTCATCGACGACCTGCGGGACCTGGCTGCGGCTGACGACGGCACCTTCGCGGTGCATCCGGAGCCGACCTTCGTCGGCGACGTACTCAGCCAGGTCGTCGAGGCCAACCGCGGGGCCGCTGCCACCGCCGGGGTCACCCTGACCGGGGCGGTGCACGGCGATCCGGAGGTCGTCCTCGACGCGGTACGGCTGCGGCAACTCGTCGGCAACCTGGTGGGCAACGCCGTCCGGCACACCCCGGCCGGGGGTTCGGTCACCGTCGGCTGCGCGGTACGCGACGACTGGCTGGCCATCGAGGTGGTCGACACCGGGATCGGGATCGCCGCCACCGACCTGCCGAAGTTGTTCGACCGGTTCTGGCGGGCCGACGCCTCGCGCAGCCGGCGCACCGGCGGCAGCGGGCTGGGTCTGCCGATCGCCCGGCAGCTGGCCCGCGCACACGGCGGTGACATCACCGTGACCAGCGAGCCGGGCCGGGGCACGCACGTCACCGTACGCCTCCCGGCCCGGCGCTGCGACCCGGTCAGCTCCCGCTGAACGCCTCCGCTTCGCACTCCTCGACCTCGGTGCCGGCCGGCAGTCCATCGGCGAGTGACAGGAAGTCTCCGTCGACGAACGCGTCAATGCCCCGGTCCTGCAGACATTCCGCCCAGGCCAGCAGCTTGTCCGGATACTCGGGGTCGAGGCGCAGGGAACGCTGCCACAGCCGTTCAGGTTCCAGCGGTGCGCAGTCCTCGGCGACCTGCCGTACCTGCGGAGTGTCCGCTCTCGTCTTCCGCTCCATCTCCGACACCCCGTTGTCCTCGAAGCACTGCAGCCAGAGGTTCATCAGCCGCTCCTGTTCCTCAGCGGACGTGTCCGGGCGGATCAACGGACGCTCGACCTGCGGCGATGGCGAGCCGTCCGGCCCAGCGCTGCCCACGATCGAGGCGACACCACTGTCGCCGGTGTCACCAGCCGGCCCTCGGGCACCGGTAGCGCTCGTGTTCCCGTCACCGCCGCCGCACCCGGCCGACAGCCCGATCGCCGTCACGGCGAGCGCGGCCAGCAACAGTTCGGCCAGCCGGCTCACCGGACGCATCTGTCGATATCTGCTCATGCGAGCCAGAATTCCGGCCAACCGTCAGGAACCTGTCAGCATTGTCAGCCGGCGACGGCCAGGCGGGCAAGGTGCTCGTCGGTGAGGGCGAGAGTGACGCCGTCGAGCGCCGCTTCCAACTGGTACAGCTTGCTGCCGCCGAGGATCGGGCGGATGCCCTGCGCCACCAGCCAGGCCAGCACCACCTGGCCGCGGGTCGCGCCGGTGTCCCGGGCGACGTCGTCGAGCGCCGCGAGCCGCCGCGTACTGCCGGGATGGTCGTACACCGGCGGGATCGGCTTGGCCGGGTCGTCGTAGGCACCGGTCAGCAGCGGCGTGTACGCCCACACCTCCATCCGGTACGCCTGCGCGATGTCCCGCTGCTCGTCGCTGAGCAGGCCGAACGGATGCTCCACCCCCTCGGGCAGCGTGCCGGGGCGGGCCCGTAGGTAGGTGGCGTTGAGTTGCAGGGCGTCGATCGGCCGGGTGCCGGTGGCGGCGGCGTGGGCGCGGGCCCGCTCGATGCGCCAGGCCGGGTGGTTGGACGCGCCGACCCGACGTACGGCACCGGACGCGACCAGCCCGGCGACCGTGTCGACGGTCTCCTCGATGGGGGTGGCCCGGTCCTCCTGGTGCAGCCAGAGCAGGTCGACGCTGTCCACGCCAAGCCGGTCCAGGCTGCCGGCGAAGGCGTCGGCGACGGCGCGGCGGCTCAGCCCGGCCCGCACCCGCGGCCACGATCCGGCCCACAGCGGCTCGGCACCGACCTTGGTCGCGATGCGCACCCGCTGCCGTACGCCGGGGCGGGCGGCGAGCCACCGCCCGATGATCCGCTCGCTGTCGCCGCCCCGGCCGTCCTTGCTGGCCCAGAACGCGTAACAGTCGGCGGTGTCGATCCACTCGCCGCCCCGCTCGACGAACCGGTCGAGCAGGGCGAAGGAGGTCTCCTCGTCGATCCGGGTGCCGAACATCATCGCGCCCAGGACCAGCGGCGAGGCCGGTGCCGGCGTGCTGTTTTCGTACGTCATGGGTCCACCCTGCGACCTGGAGCGCGCTCCAGGTCAAGCGGTACCGTCGGCGGTATGACGGCCTACTCACCCGCCGAGGCGGCGGCCCGGTCCGGCTTCTCGATCGACACGCTGCGCTACTACGAACGGGAGGGCATCCTGTCGCCGGTCGCCCGCAACTCCAGCGGGCGCCGCGTCTACAGCGACGACGACCTGGGCATGCTCGACTTCCTGCGCTGCCTGCGGGACACCGGGATGCCGATCGAACGGCTCCGCCGCTACGGCGAGTTGTGCCGTGACCCGCAGACCATCCCGGAGCGGATCGCGCTGCTGCGCGAGCACGCGGACGCGGTCGAGCAGCAGATCGAACAGCTGCACCGCTGGCGGGCCCGCCTCGGTGAGAAGCTCGCCTGGTACCACGGCCAGGCAGCGGACACGACCGCAGCCGAGGGCTAGTCTGCCGGCTTTTCCAGCGGCCACCCCGCACCATGGGAAACAGCAGGTCGAACGGGGTGAGGAGAGCGATCGTGGCAGCACCGGTGGACAGCGTCGGCAAGGATCTGCAGGCGATGCGGGCGGGCGTCGAACGGGCCCGGTCGGCCGCCGCGGCGGCGCAGGAGGAGGCCGAGCGGGTCGCCGGTCAGGCGGCGGCCGGCGGCTTCAGCGGCATCGTGGCCGGCATGATCCAGGTACGCAACACGCTGAAGGAGTTGCAGGCCGGGCTGACCGGGGTCACCGGCACGCTCGACGAGGCGGCGGCCACGGTGGTGCCGGTGCCGAGGGAGCCGTCACCGGCGGAGGTGCTGGCCACGCTGGGTCGGGCCGGCGACAAGCTGCGCGCCGTCCAGGATGGGATCGGCGCGGCCACCGCGAAGGCCGACGAGGCGGCGGCGCTGGTGGCGCGGGTGCTCGCCGGCGGCGACCCGGCCCAGCTGCTCGGTGCGCTCGGCACTGTCAAAGAGACGCTGGCGGCGGTACGGCAACGGGCCGGCACGGTCGACGAGTCGCTGTCCGCTGCCGCCGCCACCGCCCGCCGGGTCGGCGCGAACCCGGGCAGCTGACGGTCCGCCGCCGTCGATGTTCGACCGCCGTTGACGTTCGACCGCCGTTGACGTTCGGCCGTTCCGCTGCAGACAGCTCGCAGGAAATGGTGTGATTTGTGTGGGTCGGCGGCCTTCGTTCCGTAGCCGGCTCAGTAGGCAGCCGGCGATGTGTCGGATGGTCCTCACGAGGAGAGGCGATGCGTTTCAACCCGCTCGAAGAAGCCGGTATCCCGCTGGAGAGGCAGCTGCGGAGCTGGTCCGAACTCAACGTCGAGCCGTACGAGCCGCACGGGGTCGATCCGTACACCCGGTGCCGGGTCATCGTGATGAACGGGATCGAGGTGGAGGCGATCATGTTCAGCCACCAGATGAACCGACACGTCGACGACCTCGACCTCCGGCAGAAGCTCGCCTACCTCCGCTACATCGAGCAACAGCAGCAGAAGGCCATCAACTGGCTGATCCCCGGCCAGGAGTCGGTGCTGGAGGTCGTGCTCGGGTACGAGCAGGTGGCGACCGACATCACCGCCTGGGTCGCCCGCAACGAGCCCGACCCGTACCTGCGGCAGAACTACAAATTCGGGCTGCTGGAGGACTTCGACCACCTCTACCGCTACTCCAACCTCTACGAGCTGACCCAGGGCAAGAAGGCGGAGGCGATCGTCGACTACCTGACCGAGGTCATGCCGGGACGGCCGACGGCGCACCACCACCGCCACCCCGAGGACAACATCCGCAAGCACTACGACAAGCACACCGTCGACCCGCTGTCTCGGATGCACGCGATCACGATCACGGCCGCCGAGCAGCAGACGATGAACTACTACATGAACGTGGGGCCGGAGTTCGTCGAGCCGATCGCCCGCGGCCTCTACCTGGAGATCGCGATGGTGGAGGAGGAGCACGTCACGCAGTACGAATCAATGCTCGACCCGGCGGAAAGCTGGCTGGAGCAGCTCGTCCACCACGAGTACAACGAGTGCTACATGTACTGGTCGTTCGCCCAGGACGAGGACGACCGCCGGATCAAACAGGTCTGGGAGCTGAACCTGGCGATGGAGATCGAGCAGCTCAAGGTGGCGGCCGACCTGCTGCGCCGCTACGACGGCCGGGAGCCGGAGCAGATCCTCCCCGCCGAGATGCCCCAGCCGACGAAGTTCCAGCCGAACAAGGACTTCATCCGCGAGGTGATCGCCGAACAGGTGGACATCACCACGTTCGGCACCGGCTTTGTCGCCGAGTGGCCGGAGCGCTACATCAAGCACATGGCGACGGTCAACGCCGGTGGCGCCCCGAGCGAGCAGGTCATCGACGAGAACGCGCAGCGCAACGGCCGCGAGTACCGCAATATCACCGACGGCCCGTACCCGGCCGAGCAGTACGCCCGCGAGAAGGTTCGAGAGGAGGTCGTGCGATGACGCGCAGTGCCGTACGCACCGAGACCGACGCGATGATCAAGCCGGGCCCGATGGTGGCGGTCACGCCGGAGCGGGCGGTGGACGACGAGCAGTTGGCCGCCTTCGCCGCCGGCAGCGGCCTGAACGGCCCGTTCCTGGCCGACCAGCTCTCCGCATGGATGACCCACGACCTGATGGGGGCCTGCCTGTTCGGCATGCTGGCCCGGCGCACCCCCAACCCGATCCTGGCGGGACTGTACGGCCGGCTCAGGACCTCGGCCACCGAACGGGTGCAGACCTGGGAGGCGCTGATCGGCGAGCTGGGCGGCATGCCCAAGTACGTCAGCCCGACCGCCCGGATGACCGGCGGCATGGACGAGAAGATCATCGCGTCGTTCCTGCTGAACGGCTCCGGTGACGAGCTGACCTTCGAGACGGCCGGGCTCAACGCCGCGTTCGCCACCCTGTCACTCGACGTACTCAACGCGCAGTCGCTGACGAACTGCGCCGAGAAGGCCGGCGACGGCCAGGCCAAGCAGGTGATGCAGGCGGCGGCCACCCGGCTCAGCGGGTCGGCGCAGGAGGGCCTGTCCGAGGTCGAGAAGGCGTTGAGCGCAAGCATGCTCCTGCAGCTCAGCAGCGGTACGGCACAGAAGGTGATGCAGGGCATGGACAAAGCCGCCAGCAAGATCAAAAATGCGCTGCGCTCATAGTACGGACCCGTGGCGGGTTGTAGCTGATAGTCAAAACTCTGACCGGTCGCCAGAATGGCTGCCGTGGAGACCATCTCGATCACTGAGGCCAAGGCTCGGATCACTGAACTCGCCGATCGGGTCTCCCGGCAGCACGACCGCTTCACGATCATTCACAACGGCCACGCGGACGTCATGCTGATCTCAGTGGCCGAGTACGAGTCGATGCGACAAACGCTGGAACTGCTCTCCGACGCCGAAGCCCTCGCGGATCTCCGCCAGTCCCGGGAGGACTTCGCCTCGGGCGACACGTTTCCGATGGACGAGGTCCTCGGTGAGTTGAAGCGCCGTTCGTAGAGGCGCAGGCCTCACGGGCGTCGTGCGCTCAGGCGGGCAAGATCCACTTGTGACAGCCTCCTACCCTGAGTGTCACGGTTCGCTCCGCTTGAGACGCTGGAGGCGTCATGTCGTTTACCGACGCAGTTCGTTCTGTTTTTACCCAGTACGTCGGGTTCAGCGGACGGGCCCGCCGCTCCGAGTACTGGTGGTTCGCCCTCTTCTCTCTCCTCGTCGGCATCGTGACCTCGATCCTCGACACCGCGCTGGGCACCAACTTCGAGGACTCCACGAACGGCGTCATCGGCCTGCTCGTCAGCCTGGCGCTGTTGCTGCCGTCGTTGGCGGTCGCCGTACGCCGGCTGCACGACACCGACCGGTCCGGCTGGTGGATCCTGATCGGGCTGATCCCGATCATCGGCTGGATCGTCCTGCTGGTGTTCTACGTGCAGGGCGGCACGCCCGGCTCGAACCGTTTCGGCCCCGACCCCAAGGACGTCGCCGGGTTCGGCTCGGCCGTCTGACGCCTGCGACATCGTCGACGATGTGAGGCTGAGATACCTATCAACGAGCTGGTTAGGTATCTCAGCCTCACATCGTGACGTCAACGCAGTGCCGCACGGTCAGGCGCTGAAGGTGCTGGTCCTGGTGGCGGTGATGAAGGCGGACCAGCTCGTCGGGGAGATCACCAGCACCGGCCCGGCCGGGTCCTTGGAGTCCCGCACGCCGACCACCCCGCCCAACTCGTCGGCCACCTCGACGCAGTGACCTTGGTCGTTGGAACGGGTACTTTTGCGCCACGTCGTGTCGGCCACCTCGACGCAGTGACCCTGAGCGTTGGAGCGGCTGCTCTTCCGCCAGGTGGCGGTGGACAGGTCGATCATGACTCGTACTCCTTTGCGGTCCGGGCGAGGAGGTCACGTGTCGCGGCCTGACCCAGCGCGGCGGTCGTCAGGTCATCGAAGGCCATCGTATAAGAATCGGCTTCATTAGGGCGGTCCAAATAGAGCGCGCCGGTGAGGCCCTCGACGTAGACGGTGGTCGGCTCCAGCTCGGCTGGAAAGTCGAGCATCACGAAGCTGCCAGTCAGAGATCCGCTGTGGACACCGGCGCTGAACGGGATCAGCCGGATCGAGACGTTCGGCAGTTCGTCGACCTGGATCAGCCGGCGCAGCTGGGCGGCCATCACCGCCCCGGAGCCGACCGGGCGACGGATTGCTGCCTCGTCCAGCAGGATGTCGAACCGGGGTAGATGCGGCTCCATTCGGGTGAGCAGCTTTGCGCGCTGCAGCCGTGCCGCCACCCGCTGCTCGATGACCTCGGGCGACAGGCGCAGCGGGTTGCGCGTGAACACCTCGGTCGCGTACTCGCGGGTCTGCAATGGGCCGGAGATGAGGTCGACGTGGTACTCGCGGAGGTGGGAGGCGGCCTCCTCCAGGCCGATGAACAGCTCGAACCATGACGGGATGCTGGCGTAGTCGTGCCACCAGCCCTTCTCCTTGGTCTTCGGGGCCAGCGCGGCCAGCGCCTCGACGGTCTGCAGGTCCGCGCCGTACAGCTCGCAGAGCAGCACCACGTCCTCGGCGCGGATCGGCACCTCGCCGCGCTCCATCCGCAGCAGCTTGGTCGCCGACCAGTCCAGCTCCCGGGCCGCCGTGGTCTGCGGGACCCGGGCCAGCCGCTCACGCAGCCGACGCAGCTCCCGACCGAGCTGGCGTCGCGGGACCGACGAGTTCAACAGAGCCGAGGACATTGGTGCCACCTCCTGGAATTGATCACCTGCGGATTGATCATGCACGTCTGGCAGGTCAACTCTCGGTCGACCGAGGTCTATTCGACTGACTGGCCATATCTCTACCACATGGCCCCGACACTGTTGCGTTGGCGCAGATTGGCCGACAGACTCTTCTTCGTTCGGGAACGGGATCGAAGCGCCGCAAATCGGCGCTGACCTTTCGTCGACGAATACGGCATGACCGATCGGTGGGCCGGCAAACCATCCGAACGGTCAGCGCCGTTCTCCCCAATCAGGCGTGGCGGCCGGCACGGCACCCCCGAGCCGTCCGGCCGCCACGCCGCCGGAGAAACCCCAGCTCACCACGCTTACGCGAGAGGGTGAAGCGATGTCGTCGATCGGCTTCGGGATCGCCATGATCAGCTCCGCCATGATCGGATTTCTCGCCGGTCTGCTGAGCTTCAAGGTGAAGAGTCGCTGGTGTCCGGACTGCGGAGCGATGACCTACCCGCAGCCGCCACCCCCGCCGACGTAGACCCCAACGCCGCAGCACCGCCGACCTGCGTGCAATTTCCATGGCGGCCGGTGAAACAACAGACCAGCAATCTCGGACGACTATCTCGGACGGCAATACTGACGCGAGGAGAATCATGGCGTACCGCAATGACAAGCCCGACCGGTTCACCCGCCGGCCGCAGCCGTCGGAACAGATCAACCGACGGCCCACAGCGGGCCGCCCGCCGCTGCCGAGCCGGGTGCCCGGCGAGACCGACATCGACACCGACCCGCGATTCAACCTGGTCGGGGCGCGCGGCGTCACCCCGGCACCCCGCGACGGCGGGCACGACCGGATCGACGACGGGCCCGACCGGGTCGACGACGGGCACGGTCACGCCCACGACGAGCCGCCGCCGGACGGCGACCTGGCGCTCGTCGCCAAGATCGCCAAGCGGATGGCCGAGCGGCACATGCCGGACCGGACCGGCGGCTGCCGGCACTGCGGAGGCACGTACTGCGAACTGTTCCTGGAGGCGCTCGCGGTGCTGGACCGACGCGACCCGGCCGCCGCCCGACGGATCCGGGCCGTCCTGCAGTACGCCGGCCTCACCCCGCCCTGACCCGCACCGCCCTGACCCGCGCCATCCTGGCCGAGCACCGCCCTGGCCACGCCCGGCGAACACCGCCGGCGCTGGCTCACGCCCCGGTGTCCTCGGTTATCCGCCCGTCGCGGACCTGGACGACGCGGCCACAGCGGGCGGCCAGCCCTGGATCGTGGGTCGCGATCATCAGCGAGGTGCCGAGCCGGTCCCGCAGGCCGAAGAGCAGGTCGATGATCTCGTTTCCGGTCTGGCTGTCCAGGTTGCCGGTGGGTTCGTCGGCCAGCACCAGCATCGGATCGTTGACCAGTGCGCGGGCGATCGCGACGCGCTGCTGCTGCCCACCGGACAACTTCGACGGCAACGAGTCCTCCCGGCCGGTGAGCCCGACCGCGCCGAGGAGCTGCTTCGCCTTGGCCCGCTTGTCGAAACCGACCTTGTACGGCAGCAGCGGCGCGATGACGTTGTCCGCGGCGGTCAGGGTGGGCAGGAGATGGAACCGCTGAAACACGAATCCGATGCGCCGCCGGTGCTCCGCCAGCCGGCGTCCCTTGACCCCGGTGACCGGCTCACCGGCGACCTCGATCGTGCCGGAGTCGGGCGTGTCCAGCGCCCCGATCAGGTGCAGCAGCGTCGACTTTCCCGACCCGGACGGCCCCATCACGGCGACGATCTCCCCGCCGTCCATCTCGAAGTCGATGTCGCGGCACGCGTGGATCGGCTCGCTCGCCTCCGTACGGTAGCGCTTCGACAGGCCGGTCACCCGGACCATCGGCTGGCTCTTCCCAGGGCTCGAGCTGCCCGGTTCAACGACGGGTGAAGCCATCGGTCTACTCCTCCACCAGCAGGCGGGTCACCGGGTGGCGCCGCAGCGACTGGATCGGTGGGATGGTTGCGACGGCCGCCGCGAGCACGCCGACACCCGCCACGATGGCGGCCACCGGTAGCAGCCGGGCCAGACTGGCCTCCGGCGCGCCACCGGCCAGCAGTACCGCGAGACCGAGGCCGAGGACAGCTCCCGGGACGGCTCCGAGCAGGCCCAGCAGCACGCCCTCGGTGAGAACCAGCCGGGCTGTCGAAGCATGCGTCCAGCCGGTTGCCTGCAGGGCGGCGAACTCGGCGGCCCGCTCCCGCACGTTCAGGAACACCACGTCGGCGATCGCGACCGTGGCAAGGACCAGCATCGCCACCACGGCGGCCAGATCCGGCCCACGCACCTGGACGGCGATCGCGTCACCGAGCAGGCTGCCGACCAGGACACCCTGGAACGCCCAGGTGATGGCGACCAGCAGCGTCAGCGCGGTCACCGCGACGGCCAACGCGGCGCAGCCCAACGCCGTACGGCCCGGTGTCCGACGGAGGTTGACCACCGCGAGGCCGGTGAGTCCGAGGAACAGCCGGGCGCGGCGGCCAGTGACCACGGGTGGCCGGACCGCTGCCATGGGATCGGCCCGCGACGCCTGCACCGCCGGGATCAAGCCGGCGGCAAGGGACACCAGGATCGCCGCCGGGACGGCAAGCACCGCCCGGGACCACGACACGTCGGCACCGACCGGAACGGCGACCAGCCACGCCGCCACTGCACCCAGGGCACCGGCGACCAGCCCGATGAACAGCAGCTCGCCCAGAATCACGGCGAACAACGACCGGCGCGGCCAACCCAGGCAGGCGAGTACGCCGAGTTCGGTACGCCGGGCGCGCACCGCTGCGGCGGACGAGTTGCCGATGAACAGCGCACAGACCACGAGGACCAGGACGAACAGGATCAGCGACTTGCGCTCCACCGCTTCGCTGATCACCACCCCGACGCCCTTCTTCGACCACCATTCGGTGAGTGACAGGTCGGGTCGGCCGAACTCGCCGGCCGGTAGCGCCACGGTCCGCTTGGTCGGCGACGAGCCGACGGTGATGTCGACGTGCAGGCCGGTCTCCTGCGCGATCCGCTCCGCTACGACCCGCACCCGTTCCCGGGACACCTCGTCGATGCCGGTCACGCCGGCGACCCGCACCCGGACCGCCGCCACCGGCCCCGGCCCGGAAGACCGGTCGAAGCTGCCGTAGAAGGACTCGGCCGAATCCAGGGTGGTCAGCAGCAGCGGCGGCTGCTGCAGATAGCCGGCCGGGTTACTGGACGGCAGCAGCGGCGCTCCGCCCAGCAGCCGCTGCGAGGTCTCATCCGCGCCTTCCAGACCGGGCGACTGGTAGGCGCCCAGTGGCACCTCGGACAGGGCCGAAAAGGTGTCGATCAGCTCCGGATCGAACCGCCCGGTCAACGTGAGCTTGGGGTCGATCACCTGTCGGCCTAGGGCGCGTGCGTGCCGTTGCAGCTCACGAAAACTCCGGTCGTCGGCCGCGACCGGCTCGGTACCGCTCCGACCGCCGAATGGCCCCTGCCACACCTCGCTGGCGACCTCCTGGTCCCGAGGGATCAGCGTGCCGTCGGGCCCGGTGTCCCACTCGACCGGTCCAGCCGTCCAGTAGGTTCCCACCGTGTTGCCGAACGTATGTCCGAGGTCGCGAAGCAGGAACGCGTCAGCAGCACCACCGTCGACCTCAATCGATTTGACCGGGACCCCGGCGGCGCTGGCGGCGAAACTGTCCGCAGCGGTGATGCTTTCCCTCGTTCCGACGAACTGTTCCGCGACATCGCGCGGCAGTTGCTCGACTTCCACGATCGCCTGCTGGTCGACGTAGCTGTCGCTGGCCGCGATCACCGGGATCGTCCGGGTCCAATCGTCGTCCTCCCCCGCCACCGCAGCCCGGCTGTCCGGCAGATAACTCCCGGAGACCATCGCGTCGTCCAGACCGATCAGCTCCGCCTCGGCCGCTGGGTCGATGGCGGCCAGGACGTACGGAATGCGCCAGTCGAGCAGGAACGCCTGGTTGGCGTACTCACGGCTGTCCTCGTTCAGGGAGTAACACTGCACGCTTTCGCTCACCGTCGATTCATACGACGATCCGGCCTGGAGGTCGAGCGCCTTGCCGCAGATGTTGACCCGCGCGCCGGACGGAAGGATCTCGTCCAGAAAGCTGCCGAACGGGTCCTCGTCGGTGACCCTGACGATGTCCCGGTGCGCGACCGGATTCGGAGTGAAGTAGACGTAGGCTTCGTCCGGCCCGATCGTGCTCAAGCCACGGTCCATGCGCCAGTCGACGGTGAGCCGGAAGGCCGATCGTTCTCCGTCCGGCACGACATCGGCCAGGTCCACCGGGACACGAAGCTCCGGGACGGCCATACCGATGAGGGCGATCGGTGCCGCCACCTCCACGCCGGACAGGCTGCGGATCGTGTCGACCTGTTCCAGGCTGATGCCGCCGGGTGCCTCGGTGAGGAAATTGGGGCGAACGACCCCGGTCGCCGTCTCCTGGTCGGAAATCGATTCCGCAGGGCGGACGAGGATGTCGTACGCGGTGCGGGCGTTCGCCTCCACCGTGCCGATGACGTCGAGTCGTGCCGTCTCGGCCGTGCCGGTGAGCACCGTGAAACTGGTGACCGCGACGAGAAGCCCGACCAGCAGCGCGACCGACCGGGTCCATCGACGGATGATCTGCGACCAGATGATCCGCGACACCGTTACAACCTACCGGTTGGGCAGAGTGGACACCACGGTGCCGGTGACCTCGCCGAAGCCGATCGTCGTGCCGGCCGGGCCGGGGGCGGTGGCGGTGATGACGACGGTGTCGCCGTCTTCGAGGAAGGTGCGCTCGGACCCGTCGTCCAGTTTGATTGGCTCGGTGCCGCCCCAGGTCAACTCCAGGAACGAGCCGACCTGGTCACGCCGTTCACCGGAGACGGTGCCGGAGGCGTAGAGGTCGCCGGCGCGCAGCGACGCGCCGTTGACGGTCAGGTGCGCCAGCTGCTGCGCCGGGGTCCAGTACATGCCGGCGAACGGCGGCTCGCTGACCCGGGTGCCGTTCCACTCGACGACGATCGACAGGTCCAGGCCGCGCCGTGACGACTCGCGCAGATAGTCCAGCACCGGCGGGTCCTGCGCCGGGGCCGGCACCCAGGCGTGGTCGAGTGCTTCCAGCGGCACCACCCACGGGCCGACCGAGGTGGCGAACGACTTGCCCAGGAACGGGCCGAGCGGCTGGTACTCCCAGGCCTGGATGTCGCGGGCCGACCAGTCGTTGACCAGGGTCACCCCGAACACGTGGTCGGCGAACCGGTCGGTCGGCACCGGGTCGCCGAGCGCGGTCGGCACCCCGACGACGAAGCCGACCTCGGCTTCGATGTCGAGCCGGCGGGACGGGCCGAAGACCGGGCCGTCGGAGCTGCGCCGCTGGCCGCTGGGGCGCACGATCGGCGTACCGGAGACGACGACGGTGCCGGCCCGGCCGTGGTAGCCGATCGGCAGGTGCCGCCAGTTGGGGGTGAGCAGCGGCTGCCCGGGGCGGAAGATCTGCCCGACGTTGCTGGCGTGCTGCTCGGAGGAGTAGAAGTCGACGTAGTCGCCGACCGCGAACGGCAGCACCAGGTCCACCTCGGACAGCGGGATCAGCAGTGGCTCGACGGTGGACCGGTGTTCGGTCTCGGTGAGCAGCTCGACGATCCGCCGCCGCACTGTCGTCCACTGTGCCCGGCCGAGGGCCAGGAAGGCGTTGAGGGTCGGCTCGCACAGGGCGCCGCCGGCGAGGATCAGGTCGGCATCTTCCGCGCCGCGCAGGTCGAGCACGAAATCGGCGATCCGTACGCCGAGCCGCCGCTCACCACCACCACCGCGGCGGAAGGCACCGTACGGCAGGGTCTGCACCCCGTACGGTGAGCCGTCGGCACCGGGCACCCAGCAGGTCGTCACGCGAATCCTCCGTTGATCAGCCCCAGCCGGACCAGGTCGGTCAGTGGGTCGGTGATGCTGCACGACCCGAAACCTACCCACAGCGGCCGGTCGGCACCGCCGCGCGTACGGGCCGGCTCGATCAGCCGGGCGGCGTCGGTGGTGGCGAGCAGTTCGGCGACCTCGGCGACCTCCGCGCCCTCGGCGGCGGTGATCGTGGCGGCGAGCACGTTGAGGAAGCCGTGGTGGGTGAAGCCGGTCTCCGGGTCGGTGTCGCGGATGGCGTGGTGCAGGCCGGCGGTCAGTTTGAACGGCAGCGCCCGGTCGCGGCAGGCGCAGATGACGGCGGCCAGCTCGACCGGGGTGGGGAACAGTTCGGCGGCCAGCCCGCCGGTGCGGAACTTGGCGGCGACGTCGACGCCGCCGGCCCGCGCCTCGGCGAGGCTGTCCAGGGCGGCGAGCAGCCCCCAGGTGAGCGGCACCTCCGCGTACCCGCTGATCTTGGGCCAGCCGGCCAGGGCGGTGAGCAGCGCACGCAGGCCGGGCTGCGGGTCCTCGCCGCGTTTGGCGACGGCGACCTCGACCTGCCGGGGCCGGATCCGGTCGGTCGGCAGCGCTTCGACGGCGGCCGGCAGCGCGGCCACGCCGGTGTCGCCGATCAGGCCGATCTCCAGCTCGTCGCCAGGCCCGACCAGTCGCCGGGCCGCGTCGATCTCGGACGCGGGCAGCAGGAACGGGCCGACCAGGTCGGTGTACCAGGCGGTGCGGTGGCCGCGGTGCGCGGTGATCGCGTCGGGCAGGTCGGCGTTGCCCGGCGGGAAGACCGCGGCGTCGTCGACAAGGCCGGTGAAGATCCTGGGTACCTGCATTGACACGCCTTCGAACCTAGTGGATTCTACGATTAACGGACAACAGCGTCCGATTATCGGACGCTACCGGCCGGTCAACGGGGAGATACGGAGGGTAATGATGCCCTACTACCGCAGCGTTGGCGAGATCCCCCGCAAGCGCCACACCCAGTTCCGCCAGCCCGACGGCAGCCTGTACGCCGAGGAGCTGATGGGCCAGGAGGGCTTCTCCGCCGACTCCTCCCTGCTCTACCACCGGCACCTGCCGACCGCCATCGTCGCCGCCGAGTCGTACGACCCGCCGCCGACCCGCCGGCTGCCGAACCGCCCGCTCACCCCACGGCACCTGCGCACCCACAAGCTGGACACCGGCCACACCGACGCCGTCCTCGGCCGGCAACCACTGCTCGCCAACGACGACGTACGCATCTCGTACGTCGTCGCCGACCGGCCGTCCCCGCTGTACCGCAACGCCACCGGCGACGAGTGCCTGTACGTCGAGTCCGGCGCCGCCCGCGTCGAGTCCAGCTTCGGGGTGCTCGGCGTCACCTCCGGCGACTACGTGATCATCCCGACGTCGGTGGTGCACCGGATCGTGCCCGTCGACGACGTGCCGCTGCGGCTGCTCACCGTCGAAGCCACCGGCCACATCGGACCACCCAAGCGCTACCTGTCGGCGCGCGGCCAGTTCCTGGAACACTCGCCGTACTGCGAACGCGATGTTCGCGGGCCGGGCAAACCGCTGCTGGTCGACGGCACCGACGTCGAGGTCTACGTGCGGCACCGGCAGGGCTGGACCCGCCACGTGTACGCCCACCACCCGTTCGACGTGGTCGGCTGGGACGGGCACCTCTACCCGTGGGCGTTCAGCATCTACGACTTCGAGCCGATCACCGGTCGGCTGCACCAGCCGCCGCCGGTGCACCAGACGTTCGCCGGCCCCAACTTCGTGATCTGCTCGTTCGTGCCGCGCCTGGTCGACTACCACCCGCAGGCGGTCCCGGTGCCGTACAACCACCACAACGTCGACTCCGACGAGATGCTGTTCTACACCGGCGGCAACTACGAGGCGCGGCGCGGCTCCGGCATCGAGCAGGGCTCGATCTCGCTGCACCCGGCCGGGTTCACCCACGGCCCGCAGCCCGGCGCGGTCGAGCAGGCGCTCGGTGCCGAGCACTTCGACGAGCTCGCCGTCATGGTCGACACCTTCCGTCCGCTGGACCTCTGCGACGCCGCACTGTCCGTCGAGGACACCGGGTACGCCTGGACCTGGGCCGGCAACGCCCGCTGACCGGCCCTGCCACTGACCCGGCGCGGGCCTGCCCGGCTGCTGATCCGGCACGCTACCGCTGGCCGACTACCGCTGGTCCGGCGGTCGGGCGGTGGCCTGACGCAGCACCATGAACTGGGCGACGGCGGCCGCCACGATCGCCGACACCAGCAGCCACGGGGTGGCGATCGCCGCGTAGCAGAAGATCAGCACCGGGGCGGCGGCCGCCGCGTACACCGCGGTCGCCAGCCGGCGGTCCGCCAACTGCGACACCACCTCGAGGACCCGGCCGCCCGGCACCCGCCGGGCCAGGATCCAGATCAGTACGAACCCGCCGAGCGCGGCGACCACCGCCCAGCCGCGCGACGCCGCGCTGCCGGCCAGGCAGGCCACCGTCACCGCCGCGATCATGCTGTAGCCGGCACCGATCAGCACCAGCCGGCGCAGCTCCTCCTCGGGCGTCGGCGGCCGCTCCAGCCGGGGGTCCATCGGCACCGACCCGGGCGACTGCGGTGCCCACCGAGGGGATCGGGCCGGCGCGGGCGGCGGTGGCGGCGGTGCCATCGCGGTGGCCCGTTCGGCGAGCACCGCCAGCTCGGCGGCGTACCGCCGCTGTTCCAGGTGGATCACCCCGACGTCATGCTGCGCCTCACCGATCAGCGGGTCCAGCCGCAGCGCCTCCCCGTAGGCCCGGTGCGCCAGGTCGAACAGCTCCAGCCGGGCCCCGACCAGCCCCAGCACCAGATGCGCCTGGGCGTCCTGCGGGGCCAGCTCCACCCCCCGCCAGGCCGCGTTGAGCGCCGGCTGGCCGTTGCGCGAGCCGGCCAGGATCGCCGCACCGCTGCGCTGGGCGTACGCGTCGTCCGGGTACGTCGCCAGCAGGTCGGTGGCGAGCCGGGCGGCGTCGGCGTACCGCCGCAGATCGATCAGCGCCAGCCCGCGTACCACCAGCAGGGCGACCCGGTCCGACGGGCCGGTCCGAGCGCCGCTGCCGGCTGTGTCGGTGTCGGCCGGTGTGGTCGTCGCCGCTGCCTCGGCCGACCACGGGTTCGGCACGTCGTCCGCCCACGCGTCGATCGCGGCGAGGGCCTGCTCCGGGCGGTCGGCGGCGAGATGCACCCGGGCCAGCATGATCCGGGCTGCCACGCTGTCCGGGTCGAGGGCCACCGCGAACCCGATCTCACCGGCCGCCTCGTCGTAGCGGCCCAGGTCGGCCAACAGCCCGGCGCGCTGCAGGTAGCCGTCGACGTCGGTGGGCGGCTCGGGGGAAGACTCGCTCGGCACCTGTCGAGCCTATCCAGGCGGCCCGGACGGATAGACGAGCGCGACCGCCAGGCCGGCGAGCCCTTCGCCCCGGCCGGTCAGGCCGAGCCCGTCCGTGGTGGTGCCGGAGACGGTCACCGGTGCGCCGGAGGCGGCGCTGAGCAGCTGCTGCGCCTCGGCCCGCCGGGGACCGATCTTCGGCCGTACGCCGATGACCTGGATCGAGACGTTGCCGATCACGAAGCCGGCGGCGACGACCCGGCGGGCCGCCTCGGCGAGCAGATCGACCCCGGCGGCCCCGGCCCAGCGGGGTTCGGCGACGCCGAAGTTGGCACCGAGGTCGCCGAGGCCGGCGGCGGAGAACAGCGCGTCGCAGGCGGCGTGCGCGGCGACGTCGCCGTCGGAGTGCCCGGCCAGCCCGGTCTCGCCCGGCCAGTGCAGGCCGGCGACCCAGCAGGGCCGGTCGGCGGCGAAGGCGTGCACGTCGGTGCCGACACCGACCCGGGGAACGATCATCGCGCCGGCCCGGCCTGGAGAGCGTTCATGGCCGGCTCGGTCCGAAGGACGATCATGAAGGCAGGGTACGGGTCGCCGGTTCGGTGGCGAGCAGGTGCTCGGCGATCACCAGATCGAACGGACGGGTGATCTTGAGCGCCCGCTCCGAACCGGGCACGCAGAGTACCGGTACGCCGATCTTCTCCACCAGACCGGCGTCGTCGGTGTGCGGATCGACGGCGTCGGCGTGCGCGGCGGCCAGCACGTCACGCCGGAACCCCTGCGGGGTCTGCACGGCCCGCAGCGTCGACCGGTCGACGGTGGCCAGGACGGTCTCGTCGGCGTCCACCGACTTGATGGTGTCGACGACCGGGAGCACCGGGATAACGGCGTCGGCGCCGGCCCGGACCGCGGCGGCGACCGAGTCGACCAGGTCGGGTGGGGTGAGGGCGCGGGCCGCGTCGTGTACCAGGACGATCCGCGGGCCGGCGGGGACGGCGGCGAGCGCGGCGGCCACGGAGGCCTGGCGGTGTGCGCCACCCGGCACCACGATCAGCGGCAGCCCGGCCGTGGCGGGGGTGAGCAGGTCGCGGACGTCGTCGACGTCGGCGGGTGGGGCGGCGACCACGATCACCGCGACCGAGGAGGCGGCGGCCAGTCGACGCACCGCGTGCACCAGCAGCGGTACGCCGCCGAGTGGCCGGAGGGCTTTTGGCGCGCCGGGTCCCAGCCGTACCCCGGCACCCGCCGCAGGAACGAGGACCGCGACGTCACCGCGTTGCTGGAAGTGCGCGGTCACGTCGCGGTCCTCGGTGCAGGTGGCAACAGACTATCTATGGGTGGAGAGTTGCCTACGCGTCGGTGAGCACCTTGTCGAGCAAGGTCTCTGCCTCGTCCTTGGTGCTCTTCTCCGCAAGCGCGACCTCACCGACCAGGATGTCCCTGGCCTTGGCGAGCATGCGCTTCTCGCCTGCGGACAGCCCCCGCTCCCGCTCCCGACGCCACAGGTCACGAACGACCTCGGCGACCTTGAGTGGGTTTCCGGATGCCAGCTTTTCGAGGTTGGCCTTGTATCGCCGCGACCAGTTGGTCGGCTCCTCGGTGTGCGGGGCGCGGAGGACATCGAAGACCTTGCCGAGGCCTTCTTCGCCAACCACTTCACGCACGCCGACGATCTCGGCGTTCTCGGCGGGAACTCGCACCGTCAGGTCACCCTGCGCAACCCTGAGGACGAGGTACTGCTTCTCCTCGCCCTTGATGACACGAGTCTCGATTGCCTCGATGAGTGCGGCCCCGTGGTGGGGGTAAACAACGGTCTCGCCGACACTGAAAACCATAGGTTCGAAGCCCCTTTCGCTGTGTCTAGGGTAACACGCTCAGGCACCGATGTCCCGTCACAGTCTGAGCCGTAAGCGCAGGTCAGAGGGGCTGTGAGAGGTCTTTCTCGAGCTTGACACGCAACCGCCAGTTGGTTTTGAACACGCTAAGTAACAACCAGATCAGCAGTCAGCTAACTGGTTGGACGTGCCAGATGGGACGCGTTTCGGCACTTCCAGCATATCGTCCGGCCGCTTCCCACGCCCCGGCACTGGCGGAACCAGGTTCGTTGCGGGACCCTGATACCTAGACCCCGATCGACCCGGTGGGCGAGCGGCTGGGGGTGCTGTGGGCAGGACAGGCAACAACGGTGATGGGTGGTCGGACGGCGCCGGGGCGCCCGACGACCTGCCCGAGATCCCGCCCGAGTGGGGCCCGATCGTCATCCCCGACGATCCCGGGGCGCTCGCCGAAGAAGCGGCGCAGGTCCGCCGGGAGCTGCACCGCACCCGCCGGCGGGACCGCTGGCACCGGCGGTTCGGCATCCACCCCGGCGACACCGGCCGGGTCGGCGGCAGCGGGCACCGGCCGCACGAGATCGCCGCCCTCCGGCTGCCGTTGATCATCATGCTGGTGGCCGTCCTCGCCGCGATGATCAGCATGTTCACCGTCGCCTGGTCCGACCGCCCCCAGCCCACCGCCAGCCCGGCGCCGTCGGCCCCCGCCGCCCTGCCCGACCGGCCGCTGCCCGCGCTCGACCTGATCGACGACTCCGGCGCCTCGGTCCCGGTCCGGTCGTTGCTGCCGGCGGCGATCCTGCTCGTCGAGGGCTGTGACTGCGCCAACCAGGTCACCGCAGCGGCCGCCGCCGCCCCGGCCGGGGTCTCGGTCGTCGTGGTCACCAGCGGCGCCACCAGCCCCGGCGCCCTGCCACCGGTGCTCGCCGACAGCCTCGGCACCCATCTGCTGGCCGACCCGGCCGCCGGGATCCGCAACTTCGTCGACGTTCCGGCAACCGCCGGTACCGCCACCGCCCTGCTGGTCACCGAGACCGGCGAGGTCATCCGGTTGGTGCCGCAGGCCGACTCGGTCGAGACGTACCGCGCCGACCTGGCCCTGCTGGTCGGTCCCTGAGCCCGCCCGCCACCGGGCGCGGCAGGTCAGCGGCTGAGTAGCGCGGCGTAGAGCGTCAGGCCCGGACCGAACGCCAGCATCACCACCTGACGCGGCGGCGGCCCCGCCCGCCGCAGTCGGTCCAGGATCAGCAGTACGGTCGGCGACGAGCAGTTGCCGTACGCCGCCAATGTCGCCCGGGACGCCGACATCGCCCCGTCGGACAACCCCAGCTCCCGCTGCACCACGTTGAGAATGCGCGGCCCACCCGGATGCACCGCCCAACCGTCCACCTGCGACACGGTCAGTCCGTGCCGGGCCAGCAGATCACCGACCAGCGCCCGCACGTGCACCGACAGCACCTGCGGCACCCGGGGCGACAGACCCATCCGGAAGCCCAGGTCGGTCACCTCCCAGGTCATGTGGTCGGCGGTGGAGGCGTCGGTGGCCGACACGACCTCCCGTACGGCGTAGCCGCCGGGCGGTGGGCCGCCGACCCCGTCGTTCGGTGTCAGCACCACCGCCGCCGCCGCGTCGGAGAACAACGCGTGCGCCACGATCTGCTGGGTGTCCACCCGGCGGGCCGGCGGCTGGATGTGCAGGCTGGTCAGCTCGGCGCAGAGCAGCAGTGCCGGCCGGCCCCGGGCGGTGACGAAGTCGGCCGCCGCGCCCAGCCCGGGCAGCGCCGCGTAGCAGCCCATGTGCCCGACGAACAGCCGCTGGGTGTCGGCGGCCATGCCGACGTCCCGGGCCAGGATGATGTCCAGGCCGGGCGTGGCGTACCCGGTGCACGAGCAGACCACGAACAGCCCGATTTCCCCGGCGGTCAGCCCGGCCTGGGTCAACGCCCGGTTCACCGCCTCCTTGCCCAGCGGCAACGCCTCGATCTGGTAGCGGCGCATCCGGCGCTCGGTCGGCCAGTCCGCGACGTCCTCCAGCAACGGGCTCACCGCCGCCTGCCGGGTCCGTACCCCGGAATTGGCGAAGATCCGCTCCGCGAGCGCCCGGGTGCCGCCGTCGTACCGCGCCGCGAAGAAGTCCCGCCACAGCTCGTCCTGGCTGGCCGACGGCGGCAACGCCAGCCCGAGCCCGACCACCGCAGCCGACGACCGGCCCGCCAGCGGCTCCGGCGACCGGCTCACCACCGGGGTGCCGATCCGTCGCGGTCCGGGTCCCCGCCGATCGTCGCCACGCCGAGCCAGTCGGCGCAGACGTCCGACGTCGGCGGATGCAGCGCACCGCAGCGGGCGTCCCGGTACAGCCGTTCCAGCGGATGCCCCCGGCGGGTCGCCGATGTCCCGGCCGCTTCCAGCATCGACGACGCCACCTCGGCCGCCGTGTTGCCGGCGACCAGTTTCGCCCGCCACACCCACTGGTTGGTCGCCGGGTCGCCCGGGTCGGCGTCCACCCGGCGGGCCGCCTCCCGCACCGTCAGCAGCGCAGCGGCGGCGGCCGCGTCCGCTCGGCCGACCCGGGCCCGGACCGCCGGCAGGTGGGTCAACCCCCGCTCGGTGAGATGCTCCACCGCGGCGTCCACCGCCGCCCGCGCCACCCCGGCGTAGACCGCCGCGTAGCTGGCCACCATCCAGTGCGGCATCAACTGGGCCACCACCAGGGCCAGCCCTTCCACCCCACCGAGCAGGCTCCGCTGGTCAACGGTCACGTCCAGATGCAGGTCGTGCGAGCAGGTGGCCCGCATCCCGAGCGAATCCCAGCTCTGCTCCACCCGCAGGCCGGGTGTGTCCGCCGGGACCAGGAACTGCGACACCACCGACTGGTCGTCGGCGTGCCGGGCGGCGACCAGGTACCCGGAGGCGTGACCGGCCCCGGAACAGAACGCCTTGGCCCCCTTGATCTGGTATCCACCGTCCACCGGGTGGTAGACGGTGGACAACTGGGAGAGCCGGGAGCCGGCACCCCGTTCGCTCATCGCCACCGCGTACCAGGCGCCGGCCGCCGCGTCGGCAAGCAGTTGGTCCCGGGCCGCCAACGCCTCGTCCGGCAGCCCCATCGCCTCGGCGAGGTTGTCGTCGACCGCGCCCAGCGCGCCGGTCACCGAGGCGTGCATGTTGAACACCAGTGCGGTGGCGCCGTTGCCCCGGGCCAGCTCGTACGCCACCTCGGCGTAGTCGGCGAAGCCGGCGCCCCGCCCGCCCAGCCGCTGCGGGACCATCAACCCGAACAGCTGTTCCTGCCGCAAATCGGCGAAGTCCGCCACTGGGAAGGTGCCGGACCGGTCGTGTTCACCCGCCCGCGCCGCCAACCGTGGCACCACCCGCCGCGCCGCCGCCAGTGCATCCGCAACCATCGCTGCCCCTTCCGCCGTCGACCTACCCACCTGCTCGTCCGCTCAGCCCACCTTGACCCCCCTGCCTTGGTAGAGCACCGAGGTGGACCAGGTCGGCACCATCCGCCGCCGGGGTTTCCAGAGTGCCCGGTCGGAAGCCGATCGGCGCAACGGCGCGCGCACCAGCCAATCGATCAGGCTGAAAACGCTCGGCCGGAGGCCACGCACCGCCAGCCGTACGCCGTGCCGGGCACACTCGGCGACCAGCCGCTGCGGACGGACGAACAGCGCGGGGTCGTGAATGCCGCGCGGCGCGACCGGCAGGCGTTCGCCCAGCTCGACCGCGATCAGCCGGCAGGCCAACGTGGCGTTCAGGGTGTCCAGCACCAGCAGCCCGCCCGGCCGTAGCACCCGGCACGCCTCGGCGACCGCCGCCGACAGGTCCGGCACGTGCTCCAGCAGCTCCCCGGCGGAAACCACGTCGGCCACCCGGTCGGCCAACGGCAGCCGGGTCGCGTCACCGCGGACCGGATCGACGCCGTGCCGGGCCGCCTGCCGCAGCGCCGACCCGACCAGGTCGACCCCGACGTGCCGGTAGCCCTTGCCGTGCAGATGGGGGGCGAGCAGGCCGGCCCCGCAGCCGATGTCGACCAGCACCGCCCCCGGTCGGGCCGCCGGCGGGACCAGCCGGGCCCGTGCCTCGGCGATCCAGTGCAGCATCTCGAACGCGCCGGCCGGCCGCCACCACTCGTCGGCCAGCACGTCGTACTGGCGGGGGTCGTTCGGCGGCAGATCCGGCATTGACTGAGCGTGGCATGACCAGCCGGTAACGGCCACACTTGGCGGATATGTCGCGCCGCGTGTCCGCATTGATCAAGGCCAGCCACCCCGAACCGGCGGTCGCGGTCACCACGGTGACCGCGCTGCTGGCCTGGGGCGTCGGTCACCGTCCGGCCGGGATCGTGCTGGTCGCCGCCACCGTCGCGGCCACTCAGCTCGCCGTCGGCTGGACCAACGACTGGCTGGACGCCGGTCGCGACCGGCACGCCGGACGGGCCGACAAGCCGGTCGCGACCGGCGTGGTCAGCCGGCGTACGGTGGGCGTCGCCGGGCTGGCCGCCGCGCTGGTCACCCCGTTGCTGGCCGCGCCGACCGGGCTGGCGGCGACGTTGTGCATCACCGCCGCGCTGCTCAGCGCGCTGGCCTACAACTGGCCGTTGAAGTCCACCGCCGTGTCGGTGCTGCCGTACGCGTTCTCCTTCGGAGCGCTGCCCGCGTTCATCGTGCTCGCCCTGCCGGGCGCGCCCGCGCCACCGGCCTGGCTGGTCACCGCCGCCGGACTGCTCGGCGCCGGCGCGCACTTCGCCAACGTACTGCCGGATCTGGCCGACGACGCCCGCACCGGCGTGCGCGGTCTGCCGCACCGGCTCGGGGCCACCGGTTCGGGGGTCGCGGCGGCCGGGTTGCTCTTCGCCGCCACCGTGACGCTGGTCGTCGGCCCGCCCGGGCCGCCGTCGTGGGCCGGCCTCGTCGCGGTCGCCGGCACCGCGGTCATTCTGCCGACCGGCTGGTACGCGGCCCGCCGGGCCGCCCGGCGGGCCGGCCGGTCGGACGGCGTCTTCCGGGCGGTGCTGGTGGTCGCGGTGATCGACGTGGTGCTGTTGGTGGCCAGCGGCCCCGTCGGGTGAGCGCCGCCGGGCCGGCCCGGTCCGGTGAGCGCCGCCGGTCACGGATTATCGGGTCCGTGGCGGGGCGCGGATCACCGCCAACTACCCTGGAGCCGGCCTGCGCGGGGCTCGTCGCCGCGCCGTGACAAGGAGGACCGACGTGACGCCCTCGACCAGGGGACACCGCCGAGTCGCGGTGCTGTTCGCCGGCGCTGCCGTGGCCAGCGGCCTGCTGCTCAGCGGCTGCGGCACCGGCCAGCTCGCGGAAACCGCGACCAAGGCGACGGCGATCAACGGAGTCAACCTCGAGTCGCCGGACGGCGCGGTGTCGGTGCGCGACCTCTCGGTGCCGTACCCCGGGGTCGAGGGCTACCCGGCCGGCGGCAGCGCACCGGTCGAGGTCGGGCTGTTCAACAACACCAACGACCCGGTCACCGTACGGGTCAGCGCCGCCCCGGTCACCGACGAGGACTGGGCGACGGTGGTCGGGGCCGAGACGGTGGTGATCGGCGGTTCCGAGCAGACCGGGCCGCCCCCGTCGCCGGAGCCGGGCACCGACGAGGTCCCGCAGCCGGACCCGGGCCGGGACGCGATCGTCCAGCTGCCGGCCAACGGGTGGGCGCTGTTCAGCACCGACGACACCGAACCGCTGCGGGTCACCGGGCTGGCCGACCGGCTCGCCGCCGGGTACTCGGTCAACCTGGCCTTCGAGTTCAGCACCGGCGGCGCGCCGCTGGTGGTGGCCGCCCCGGTCGACATGCCGCTCACCCCGGCTCCCCGCGAGCCGGCCGAGCACGACGAGGCAGAGCACTGAGCTCGCGGTCGATTCCCCGGGGCGCCGGCGGCACCGGGGCGGGGCGCGGCGGTGCCGCGCCGCGCAGCCGGGCGGCCACCCGGGAACCCCGGCCCGCGTACGAGTGCGACGCGTGCGGGCACCAGCCGCCCAAATGGGTGGGCCGGTGCCCGGAATGCGGCGAATGGGGATCGGTGATCGAATCGGTGGTCACCGGTCCGGTGGTCTCCGGCCGGGTGGTCAGCACCCGGATGCCGACCGAACCGGCCCGGCCGATCGCCACCATCAGCGCCGCGCCCGCCAAGGCCCGGCCGACCGGCGTCGGCGAACTCGACCGGGTGCTCGGCGGCGGCCTGGTGCCCGGCGCGGTGGTGCTGCTGGCCGGCGAGCCCGGTGTCGGCAAGTCGACCCTGCTGCTCGACGTCGCCCAGCAGTGGGCGGCCACCGCCGGCAGTCCGTCGCTGGTGGTCAGCGGCGAGGAGTCGACCAGCCAGGTCCGGCTGCGCGCCGAGCGAATCGGCGCGCTGCACGAACGGCTCTACCTGGCGGCGGAGAGCGACCTCGGGGTGGTCCTCGGCCACCTCGACGCGGTCCGGCCGGGTCTACTGGTGCTCGACTCGGTGCAGACCATCTCGATGCCCGGCTCGGACGGTATCCCCGGCGGCGTCACCCAGGTCCGAGCGGTCACCGCCGCGCTGGTCGCGGCGGCCAAGGAACGCAACATCGCCACCGTGCTGGTCGGCCACGTCACCAAGGACGGCCAGGTCGCCGGCCCCCGGGTGCTGGAGCACCTGGTCGACGTGGTGCTGCACTTCGAGGGCGACAAGCACTCGTCGCTGCGGATGGTACGCGGCATGAAGAACCGGTTCGGCGCGGCCGACGAGGTCGGCTGCTTCGAGATGCACGAAGGCGGCATCAGCAGCCTGCCCGACCCGTCCGGGCTGTTCCTCACCCGCTACACCGAACCGGTGCCCGGCACCTGCGCCACAGTGGCGATGGAGGGCCGGCGGGCCCTGGTCACCGAGGTCCAGGCGCTGATCGGGGCGACCGTCGCCGGCTCGCCCCGGCGCACCGTGTCCGGGCTCGACGGTGCCCGGCTGGCGATGGTGCTGGCGGTGCTGCAACGGCGTACCGAACGGCTCACCCTGCACGACCGGGAGGTGTTCGCGGCGACGGTCGGCGGCATCCGAGTGGTGGAGCCGGCCGCCGACCTCGCGGTGGCGCTGGCGGTCGCCTCCGGCGGGCTCAACCTGGCGGTCTCCCCGCAGCTGGTGGCGATCGGCGAGGTCGGGCTCACCGGTGAGGTACGCCGGGTCGGCGCGGTCGCCCGGCGGCTCGCCGAAGCCGCCCGGCTCGGCTTCCGCTACGCACTGGTACCACCCGGTGCGGCGAGTTCCGGCACCGACCCGCTGCCGCCGAACATGCAGGTCACCGAGGTCAACGACGTACGGGCGGCGCTGCAGGCCGCCGCGCGCGCCTCGGCCGGCTGAACCGGTGTGGCAGTAACCGCGAGAGCACCCACCGCACGGCGGTCCGTAGACTGTTGCCCGTGGCGATCGACCGCGATGCGAACAAGACTGCCGGCGCCGGTGCTGGCGCGGCCGGCCGGGTCGGTGCCGTCGGTACGCCGGCACGCACCGGCACCGTCGGCACCCCGGCACGCACCATCAGCGCCGGCACCTCGGCGCTGACCAGCCCGGCGGCCACCGGGGATCCGCTGCGGGCCAACCTGGCGCTGATGGCGCCCGGCACCGCGCTGCGCGACGGGCTGGAACGCATTCTGCGCGGCCGGACCGGGGCGCTGATCGTGCTCGGCTACGACAAGCAGGTCGAGTCGCTGTGCACCGGGGGCTTCCCGCTCGATGTCGAGTTCTCCTCTACCCGGGTCCGCGAGCTGTGCAAGATGGACGGCGCGGTGGTGCTGTCCAGCGACGGCACCCGGATCGTCCGGGCCGCCGTGCATCTGATGCCGGATCCGTCCATTCCGACCGAGGAGTCCGGCACCCGGCACCGCACCGCCGAACGGGTCGCCCGACAGACCGGCTACCCGGTGATCTCGGTCAGCCAGTCGATGCGGATCATCAGCCTCTACGTCAACGGTCAGCGGCACGTGCTGGACGACTCGGCCGCCATCCTGTCCCGGGCCAACCAGGCGTTGGCCACCCTGGAGCGGTACAAGCTGCGGCTGGACGAGGTGTCCGGCACGCTCTCCGCCCTGGAGATCGAGGACCTGGTCACCGTCCGCGACGCGGTCGCGGTGGTGCAGCGGCTGGAGATGGTCCGCCGGATCGCCGACGAGATCGCCGGGTACGTCGTCGAGCTGGGCACCGACGGCCGCCTACTGGCGCTGCAGCTCGACGAGCTGATGGCCGGCGTGGACGCCGACCGGACCCTGGTGATCCGCGACTACCTGCCCACCGTACGCAAGGCGCGGACCCTGGACGAGGCCCTGGTCGAGTTGGACCTGCTGACCGCCACCGAGCTGATCGACCTGGTCGCGGTGGCCAAGGCGATCGGGTACGCCGCCTCCACCGAGGCGCTCGACGCGGCGGTCAGCCCGCGCGGTTTCCGGCTGCTGGCGAAGGTGCCCCGGCTGCCGGTGTCGGTGGTGGACCGGCTGGTCAACCACTTCGGCAGTCTGCAACGGCTGCTCGGGGCGACGGTGGAGGACCTGCAGGCCGTCGACGGTGTCGGCGACGCCCGGGCGCGTAGCGTACGGGAAGGCCTGTCCCGGCTGGCCGAAGCGTCGATCCTGGAGCGCTACGTCTGATGCGCTACGGGGCAGTCGTGCCGCAACCGGGATAGCTCAAGCAAGGGACGTACCCCGGGTCGTCAGCCGGTGATGGTGATGACGAACGGCTCGCTGACCTTCGAGCCGAGTCGGGCGAATAGCTGGTACTCGCCGGCCGCCGGATGGTCACCGGCCGCGACGTTGTTGGCGCATTCGCTCGCCGCCCGACCGTTCCAGGCCACCTGATAGTCGCGGGCGGTGCCGGGCCCGAAGGTGCGCACGTCGGTGCCCCGGGCGGCTCCGCAGGTATCCGACGACCAGATCAGCTCCGCGCCCCGCTTGAGGTACAGCTCCTGCGGGTCGGCGCCTACATCCCGGTCGCAGGTACGGCTGGAGACGTTCTGCACCCGCAACTGCAGGGCCAGGGTGACACCCTTCTGGGCGGTGGCCTGCGAGGCTGCCGCGGTGAGCAGGATCTCGTCGTCGGTACAGGTGCCGGCGGCCGGACCGACCGGGCCGCCGGGGGCGCTCTGGTCGCCGGCACCGGGCTGCCCGCCGCCGGTCGTGCCGTCGTCGCCCGTACCGCCGCCGGTGCTGCCACCACCGGCGTCGCCCGCGTCGCCGATGGTGTCGGGGTCGTCGCCATCGTCGGTGCCGACACCGTCCTGCGGCTGCGGGGAGGAGGTGGTCGGGGTGAGCACCTCACCGGACGGGGTCGGGGTGGGATCGGCCTGCGACCGCCCGGTCTGGTCCGAGCCGATGCAGGAGTAGGCCACGATGAACAGCAGGAGCAGCAGTGCCCCGAGCACGACGGCACGCCGCCGCCAGTAGATGGCGGGTGGCAGCGGGCCAACCGTCAGTCGCATGATGGCACACCGTATCGGCAAGACCGGACCGATCGGCCGCGACGCGCCGAGGTCGGGAGCACCCGGTCAGAGATATGTCTTACGCGGGAAGACGGCGTGTGCCCCGGCCACCCGGTCCAGAAACAGCAGACCGGCACAGTGGTCGATCTCGTGCTGGGCGGCCCGCGCCTCGAACCCGTCGGTGACCAGGCGTACCGGCTCTCCGGAGCCCGGCAGTTGCGCCTCCACCACGACCCGGGTGGCCCGTTTCACGTCACCGGTGAGATCCGGCACCGACATGCAGCCCTCCCGGCCCGGCCGCCACCGGGTGGCCTCGATCAGCCGGGCATTGCACAGCACGAACGTGCCGTGCCCGGTGACCGTCTTCGGGTGCCCGGTCACGTCGACCGCGAAGACCTGCGCGCTGATCCCGATCTGCGGCGCGGCCAGGCCGACACAGCCGGGCGAGACCCGCATCGTGGCGACCAGGTCGGCGGCGACCTGGACCGTCCCGGCAGCGCACGGATCCACCGGCTCACCGGCCCGGCTGAGCACCTGGTCGGGCGCGGCGACCACCGGAACCACCCGCCCCGGTACGCCGAGCGTCGTCTCGGTCCAGTCGGCCAGGGGACGGCTGACCGTGCTCACAGCACGTCCGAATCGACCGACCGGAGGGTCACCTCGACGTCGAGTGACCGGGCCGTCTCGGACAGCCGCCGGCCGACCTCGGCCGCCGTACCGGCGGGCAGTACGACCTCGGCGATCAGCACGTAGAGCGGGCCGGTCAGCCGGGTGGTCAGGTCGGTGACGTTGCCGCCCGCCTCGGCGACCACCCGGGTCACCGCCGCGACGATGCCGAGCCGGTCGGCGCCGTGCACACTGAGTAGGTAGGGTTCGCCGCCCACCGGCTGCTGACCGTCCGCCGGAACCGGCCGTACGGTGGCCAACAGCTGGCCGTCGGCGGTGAGCGGCCGCAGTGCCTGTTGCACCGCGGCCTCGGCCGGACCGGCGCAGACCAGGGTCATCGCGAAGTGGCCGCGCAGCCGGGTCATCGTCGAGTCGGTCAGGTTGGCACCGAGACCGGCCAGCACCTCCGCGACGTCCGCGACGATGCCGGGCCGGTCGCGCCCGATCACGGTGATCGCGAGTTCGTTCATGCCAGCAGTCTGCCCGACCGGGTGCCGGCCCGACCGGGCGGCCCGGCACCCGTGTCCGGTGCGGGGATCGCATGGGGACCCGCCTGGGGCGGGGCCGGCAGCCGTGGCATGGCAGGATCGGCGGCGCCATGCGTGACGTGAGTTTCGCCGACACGGCGATCGAATGGTTCGACCACAACGCCCGTGATCTGCCCTGGCGGGAGCCGGGGGTCGGTGCCTGGGCGATCCTGGTGAGCGAGGTGATGCTGCAGCAGACCCCGGTGGTCCGGGTACTGCCGGCGTGGTGCGCCTGGCTGGACCGGTGGCCGGACCCGACGGCGCTGGCCGCCGACACACCGGCCGAAGCGATCCGGATGTGGAACCGGCTCGGCTACCCGCGTCGTGCGTTGCGGCTGCACGAGTGCGCCACGGTGCTGACCGAACGGTACGACGGCACGGTGCCGACCGGTCTGGACGAATTGCTGGCGCTGCCGGGAGTCGGCACCTACACCGCCCGGGCGGTCGCCGCGTTCGCCTACGGCCAGCGGCATCCGGTGGTGGACACCAACGTCCGGCGGTTCGTGGCGCGGGCGGTCGACGGTGCGGCCGACGCCGGGCCGGCGACCCGCCCGGCCGATCTGGTTGCCACCGCCGCGTTGCTGCCGGCCGAGCCGGCCCGGGCGGCTCGGGCCAGCGCCGCGTTCATGGAGCTGGGAGCGGTGGTCTGTGTGGCCCGGTCACCGCGCTGCGGGGTGTGTCCGGTGGCCGACCGATGCCTGTGGCGGGCAGCCGGCCGGCCGGCACCGACCGGGCCGAGCCGACGACCGCAGCGGTACGCCGGCACCGACCGGCAGGTCCGTGGCCTGCTGCTGGCGGTACTGCGAGAGGCGACCGGGCCGGTGCCGCAGCAGCGGCTGGACGTGGTGTGGGGCGACGATCTGCAGCGCCGTCGAGCACTGGCCAGTCTGATTGAGGACGGCCTGGTGGAGCCGGTGGCCCGCGACGGCGCGCCGCCGACCGGGTACACGCTGGCCGGTCAGGGCTGACGGCCTCCGGGCTGACGCGGCCCGACCGGGCACTGACGGCTTTGCGGCCTGACGGCTTCCGGCCTGACGGCTGACGCCGCAGACGCAGTGCGGCGCCGACGGCTTTCGCCGTCGGCGCCGCACTGACAGTCGACTGCCGGTCTTACTCGTCCGAGCCGGCCGCCGTGGCACCGCCGAGGTCGGCGGGAACCGCGTCCGGTACGGCGACCGGCCGGTCGGCGCCCTGGAACACGAGCTTGGACTTGTCGATGTCGTCCGGGTCGCCCTCGCAGTCGATGACCACGATCTGAC
>NZ_JBHMIN010000048.1:0-51148 GCF_048060215.1 Micromonospora sp. LOL_021
ACTCGTTCACCCGGTACGCGCAGTTGAGTAGCAGCGCCACCATCAACTGCCCGGTGGCGCGAGGATTGAGGCCGTAGCCGTCCAGGCTGTAGTCGTCCGGATCGTTCGTCGGCACGATCGGCGTGGACATAATCTGCTTCACGCCGGCGGCTTTCATCGCCGCCAGGTCGTGCAGGTCCTCGCGGGCCAACTGCATGCCGATGCCCTTGAGCCGGTTACCGGGGCCAAAATACCGGGCCCGGATCGGCACCGTGTGCATGATGAAGAAGTAGTCGCTGCGTTGTGCGGCGCTTTCCAGTTCATCGATGCTCACTTCTCGATGCGCCCAGGGGAAGACCTCGAGGTCGGCGACCTCGGCCATCAGGTCGAGCGCGGGTTGGGGAATCGGTTGGGAGACGAAGATCTTTGGCCGCATCGGCTACTCCTTGTCGAATTTGCGGAGGCTTGGGTTGTCCGACACCCGGTGCAACTGGTGCAGGGGTCACGCATCTTTTCGGAGAGCGGTTCCCCCAGCCGGAAGGCTTCACTTGTCGCGAGCGAAATGTCGCACCGCCAGGGCCGTGAAGACGACGGTGAGTCCCACGGTCCAGGCCAGGTACTGCAGGAACGACGGGAGCAGCGGACCCCCGTGGGTCAGGGCGCGGGCGGTGTCGACGACGGCCGACACCGGATTGACCCGGGCGAAGGACGCCAGCCAGTCGGGCATGCTGGCGATGGGCGCGAATCCGGAGCTCCCGAAGACGAGCGGCAACGTCGGAGTGATCAGCCAGGTCTGCGCTGTCTCGCCGTCGCGTACCGCCAGCCCGACCCAGGTCGAGAACGAGGTCACGGCCAGGGCCCAGAGCGCGATGACCGCGGTCGCCGCGACCCCACGCAGGAAGCCGGTCTCGAAACGGAAGCCGATGACCGTGACGGCGACGATCATGAGGATGGTGATCTGAATGGCACTCTTGGCCGTGTCACCCAGCGTCCGTCCGAGGAGGACCGCCGATCGCGCGATCGGCAAGGTACGGAACCGGTCGTTGATGCCAGCGTCCGCGTCGTGGGAGACCGCGACACCGGTCCTCATCGCCTGGACCATCACCGCCTGGGTGAGCACTCCCGGGATGACGTACTGCCGGTAGGGCATGCCCGAGACGGTCGCGACCTGATCGAGGACGTACGCGAACAGAACCATGTTCGTCAGCGGCTGGATCAGTGACAGTGCCATCAGCTGCCGGTTCCGCCAGAAGCTCAGCAGGTTGCGGCGAGCGATGGTTCCGATGTTCTCGATCGCGTGCGGCAGGGTGACGTAGCGCCGTATTGTGACGCCGCTGTCCGTGGACCGGCTGCGGACGGGACTCATGGATGCTCCGCCGCGGTGACGACGTCGAAGACTTCGTCCAGGGTCGCGCGGTGAACGTTGATGTCGATGAAATCCAACCCTTCGGCGTCCAGGGCACGCACGGCCGCCGCTACCGTGAAGGTGCCGGACTCGACCCGGAACCGGGCCCGGGCGGAGCCGCCGTTCACCGTGACGGTTGAGTCGTCGAGGCCGGCGGTGAGGGCGAGGGACTTCGCGGCCCGACGCGCGTCGGCGTCACTTGCGGCATGGACCTCCACGATTTCGCCGCCGTAGGCCAGCTTGAGTTCGGGCGGGGTTCCGACAGCGACGGTCCTGCCATGGTTGATCACGGTGATGTTGTCGGCGAGACGGTCGGCCTCTTCGAGGTACTGCGTGGTGAGGATGACGCAGGTGCCGTTGTCGCGGAGGTCTTCGACCACTTCCCACAGGCGTTCCCGGCTCGGCGGGTCCAGGCCCGTGGTGGGTTCGTCGAGGAAGAGCACCTGCGGTGAGGTGATCAGGCTCATGGCGAGGTCGAGACGCCGACGCATCCCACCGGAGAAGGTCCGGGCATGTCGACTGGCGGCCGAGGTCAACTCGAATCGTTCCAGGAGTTCGTCGGCCTTCGCCTTGGCGACCCGGCGGGGTTGTCTGTGCAGGCGAGCGATCAGGATCAGGTTCTCGCGTGCGCTGAGGGCGCCGTCGATCGCGGCGAACTGACCGGTGAGCCCGATGACCGACCGTACCTGGTGTGGCCGGGCGTGAACGTCGTGGCCGCCGACGAAGGCACGCCCGGAGTCGGCAGTGGTCAGCGTGGTGAGGATCCGGATGGTGGTGGTCTTGCCGGCGCCGTTGGGTCCCAGGATCGAGCCGATGGTTCCCGCTGGTGCGACGAGGTTGACGCCGTCGAGGGCCCGGAAGTCACCGAACCGCTTGCATAGATCTTCGGTGAAGACGCCCTCTTGCATGATCTCCCTCGCGAGCAACGCGGCCGCCGACGACCCTTTGTCGATTATGCATTATCGGTGGGCACAGTATGCACAGGCGCCGTGTCGCCGCGCAAGGGTGATCGGCGGGCTCGACGACCGGTCGTCGCCGCACCCGGTGAGGGACGACGTGCCAGGTCACGAGGCACTTGGCCGGTGGTTCGACGGGCGGCGGTGGCGGCGTCGACGGCTGAGCGGCGAGGCGGTCGACGCCACCGCCGCCGGTCCGCCTCCGTGTCGGAGCTGTGAAAAAAGTCGATCACGTTAACAACCTGGCCGCCAGGTTAGTAGTGCGTTACACGCCTTGCGCGACGTGCTGGTACGCACCCAGGATCGGCGCAATCGATTATGCACAACGTTGGAGGCGGAGATGGCAGCACCAACGCCGAACCTCGGGTGGGGCCTGGTCGGCACGTCCGGCTACGCCGCGCGGGTCTGCGTTCCAGCGGTCACCGAGACTCCGACCGCGCGTCTGCTCGCGGTCGCCAGCAGCAGCCAGGAGCGGGCAGCGACCTTCGCGGCCGACGCGGGGATTCCTTGCGGCTACGGTGACATCGACGCTCTCCTGGCCAACCCCAACCTCGACGCCGTCTGGATCGCCTCCAGTAGCTACCTGCACTTCGAACACGCCACCCGGGCGATCCGGCACGGCAAACACGTTCTGTTGGAGAAGCCGTTGGCACTCACCGCCAACGAGGGCTGGGAGCTGGTCAAGCTGGCCCAGGCCTCGGGGGTCAAACTCGCCACCGGCTACCAGGCACGCTACGTCCCCGGCCACATCAGGATGCGGGAGCTTGTTACCGCCGGTGCGATCGGGCGGATCGTGACCGCTCGGAGCCTCTACGGCATGCGGCGGGACTCGGCGCCGAAGACGTGGCGCGGACACAAGGAGACCGCCCGCTGGGGGGTGCTGGCCGACATCGGTACCCACCACCTCGACCTGCTCCGGATGATGCTCGGCGAGGTCGAGTCCGCCATCGGCCTCACCGCCGCCCAACGTGGGTACGAGACCGAGGATCTGGCCGTCGCGGCGCTCCGGTTCTCCGGCGACGTGCTGGCGACCCTGACCGCGACGGCGAGCTACTACCAGCCGACCACCGTCGTCGAGGTGATCGGTACGCAGGGGGCTCTCGTCGCCACCGACACGTCCCCGACCGGGCAGGGCCGGGTCGTGTTGCATCACGCCGATGGCGGCACCGAAGACATCACCGGTGAGACCCCCCACTCCGCGCAGGCGCAGCTGGCAACGGTGACAGCCGCGATCCTGGGCGAGGACGTCGCCTACGCGACGGGCGAAGACGGAGCCCGAAATCTGGACGTTCTAGAACAGATCGCCCCGGCCTGACTCCGAACCTTCTGCGGTCTCACCTACTACTACCCACATAGGAAGGTGTCACATGAGTCCACGACTCAGTCGACGTTCAATACTGGGAGCGGGTGTCGGCATGGTCGGTCTGGCGGCCACCGCCGCCTGCGGTGCCGACTCGCCCTCGCCCTCGGCCTCCCCGGGCGCCTCGCCGGGGACGCCCAGACGGGGTGGCAAGCTGCGCGTCGGCGTGATCGGCAGTTCCGGCAACATCTACGACCCGCACTTCACGTCGTCGGACACGGACCAGGGCCGTGGCCAGCAGATCGCCGACAGCCTCGCCCTTCTCGCCCCGGATCTGCCGTACCGCGCCGAGCTGGCGTTGGCCGAGTCGTTCGAGATGAACGCCGACGCCACGGTGGCGACGATCCGGCTGCGCAGCGGGGTCGAGTTCCACCACGGCAAATCGCTGACCGCCGACGATCTCATCTTCTCGCTGCAGCGCATCCTGGACCCGGACAACCCGGGCCGGGCGGCGTCCTCGCTGGCGTCGATCGACCCCAACGCCATCAAGAAGCTCGACAACCTCACGGTCGAACTCACCCTGAAGACCCCGGACTCGCTGCTGCCCACCCGCTGGGGATCGTCGCAGACGTCTATCCTCCCCACCGACTTCGACCCGGCCAAGCCGGTCGGCACCGGGCCGTGGGTCATGCAGAGCTTCCAGGCCGGCGCCCGCTCCACGTACAAGGCCTTCCCGAACTACTGGCGCGAGGGACAGCCGTACCTCGACGAACTCGAGATCATCGACTTCGCCGACAACACCCCGCGGATGGCCGCGCTTCTCGCCGGCCAGGTCGACGCGATCGACGGTGTCGACTCCACCCTGATCCCCCAACTGCCCCCCACCGGGTTCACCACGGTCATCACGAAGTCGGGCTTCTACCAACCGATCACCATGCGCGTGGACTCCGCGCCGTTCAACGACCCGAACGTCCGCCTCGCCATGAAGCTGCTCGTCGACCGCGAGCAGATGGTGCAGCAGGCGTACAGCGGCCTGGGTGAGATCGCCAACGACATGCCCTGCCCCGGCGACCCGGGCTACCCCGACCTGCCACAGCGCGAGCAGGACATCGAGCAGGCGAAGAGCCTGCTGAAGAACGCCGGCTACGAAGGGCTGACGATCACGCTCAACACGAGCGCCCAGAACGGCGGCATGGTCAACTCCGCGCAGGTCTACGCCGAGCAGGCCAAGGCCGCCGGTGTCACGGTGAACATCAACATCCAGGACGCCGCGACGTGGAGCGCCAATCACAAGGAAGACCAGTTCAAGCAGAACTACTGGGCGGCCGGCCTGGTCGGCGGGTCCTGGTCGCAGCGGTGGAGCGAGGGCGGTCGTTCCAACGAGAGCCTGTGGCAGGACGCGGAGGGCGACGAGATCTACAACCAGCTGCTGAGCACCACCGACGAAGCGAAGCAGGCCGAGTACTCCGGCCAGTTGCTGTCGAAGCTCTACGAGTCGGGACCGGACATCATCCACTCCTTCAAGAGCAACGTCGACCTGACCACCGACAAGCTCAAGGGCGTGATTCCGATGGAGTCGAACGGCTGGAACCTCGGCAGCTGGCGCTACCGCCTCATGTGGCTCGAAGGCTAGTAGAACTCCTCCTTTGACGGGCGGCGTCATGATCCGATCGATCCTGCTTCGGCGACTGATCAGCGGAGTGATCACCCTCTGGTTGATCTCCGTCGTGATCTTCGCGGTGCTGCACGTCCTCCCTGGCGACCCGCGCCTGATCGCGCTCGGCGACGAGTACACGCAGGAGCAGTGGGACGCGATGACGCGCGAGATGCAGTTGGATCAGCCGCTGCTCACCCAGTACGGAAGTTGGCTCAAGGGACTGATCACCTTCGACTGGGGCAATTCCCTCATGTCGCCGTACCCGATCTCTGAGCTGCTCGGCAGCGCCGTCTACTACACCGCGCTGCTCACGTTTTTCGTGATGATCCTGGTGATTCCGATAGCCACGGTGATCGGAGTGTACAGCGCCGTACACTCCGGTCGCCTGGCGGACAACGTCGCTTCCTTCCTGACGCTGAGCCTCGCCGCAATGCCAGGATTCGCCATCGCCGTTCTGACGATCTACTTCCTCGCCACGAACGTTTTCCGGATATTCCCAGGGTCGAGCATCTTCGACCCTAACGTCTCCGTCTGGAGTCAGCTCGAACTCTTCGCGCTTCCCGTCCTCGCCTCGGTGCTCGGGCTGATCCCGTACCCGATCAGGATGGTGCGTGCCGCCATGATCGAGGCGCTGGAGAGCGACGCCGTCATGGTCGCCCGCCTCAAGGGACTACCCGAACGCACCGTGATCTTCCGGCATGCGCTGCGCATGTGCCTCGGCCCGATCGTGCAGGCTTTCGGGCTGACGCTCGTGTTTCTCTCCGGAGGCACGATCATCGTCGAGACGGTGTTCTCGTATCCCGGGGTCGGGTACGAACTGATTCAGGGGGTCGGCCGGCGCGACTTTCCGGTCATCCAGACCCTCGTCGTGATCCTGGCCTTCTTCACCATCGTGTTGAACCTGTTGACGGACCTGGCCGTCATGATCGTCACCCCTCGCCTCAGGACGAGAATGTGAGGAACCGATGACGACAGAAGTTGTCGATCCGCCCGCTACCCCAATTGCGGTGGATGCGCGACCGCCGGCAGCACGCCAGCGCGGATTCATCCGGCGGGCACTGAAACTCGGACGGACCCGGGTAGGTATCGCGGCCGTACTCGCGGTGGTTCTCTTCGCGATCGTCGGGCCGTACTTCGCCCCGTTCTCGACCACCGAGTTCGTCGGCATACCGTTCTCCGGGCCCGGCGGCGAAGCGCTCTTCGGTACCGACCGGATCGGCCGCGACGTCTGGACGCGCTTCCTCTCGGGCGGTCGCGACCTGCTCGTCGTCAGCGCGTTCGCGACGCTCCTGGGCGTCGCCGTGGGCACCATCATCGGACTTGTCGCCGGCTACACCAAGAAGGTCGTCGACGAGACCCTGATGCGCTTCGTCGACCTGATGATGGCCTTCCCCGGGTTGGCCTTCTCACTGCTGGTCATCACGGTCGCCGGTGCCCAGACCTGGGTCCTCGTCGTCGCCGTCGGCGTCGGCCTGTTCCCGCATACCGCGCGGGTGGTGCGCTCCGCGACGGTCGGTGTCGCCGAGTCCGACTACGTCCGGTACAGCGAGGCGACGGGCACACCCACCCGCCGTATCCTCTTCTCCGAGATCCTGCCGAACATCCTCGTGCCGTTGTCGGTCGAGACCGGGCAGCGCTACACCCTCTCGCTCGGCTCCGTCGCCGGCCTGAACTACCTCGGTCTCGGCGTCAAGCCGCCGGCCGCGGACTGGGGCCTGATGATCCAGGAAAACCAGGCCGGCCTGCTCACGACGCCGATGGCGGTGCTGCTGCCGGTCATCGCGATCATCGTCGTCACCGTCGGTGCCAACCTGGTGAGCGACGGCCTCGCGGTGGCTGCGGCTGGCGCCGACGGCCGGTGAGCGGCGCGTGGAAAGGAATGCAGCAGTGAGTCCCAGCGGCAGCATGTGGAAGGGAGTGGGGCAATGAGCGACGAGTCACGGTCCGACGGGTCGGACCTGCCCATCGGCCCGCCCGACGCGACCAGGGTCCCGCGCTACGCCGGACCGGACACCTTCGCCCGGCTGCCTCGTCTGCAGGACGTCTCCCGCGCCGACGTGGCGATCCTCGGCGTGCCGTTCGACAGCGGCGTCTCGTACCGTCCCGGCGCCCGTTTCGGGCCGCAGGCGATCCGTGCGGGCTCCAAGTTGCTGCGCAGCTACCATCCGGCGCTCGACGTCGAACCGTGGAAGGTGCTGCAGCTCGCCGACGCCGGAGACGTGGCGGTCAACCCGTTCGACATCGAGGAGGCCGTGGCCGAGGTACAGGTCGCTGCGACGGCGCTCTACCACCAGGTATCCAAGATCGTCACGATCGGTGGCGACCACACGATCGCGCTACCGTTGCTGCGCGCGGCGCACGCCCAGCACGGGCCGATCTCGCTGGTGCACTTCGACGCGCATCTGGACACCTGGGAAAGCTACTTCGGCGCGAGGTACACGCACGGCACACCGTTCCGGCGGGCCGCAGAGGAGGGCATCCTCGCCCTGGACAGCTCCGCGCACGTGGGAATCCGCAACTACGTCTACAGCCCACACGACTTCAGCGAGGATCGGCGGCTGGGCTTCGCCATCGTATCGACGCTGGACATCGCGCGCCGTGGCGTCGACGACGCGATCGACCGCGTACGCGACCGGGTAGGCGGCCATCCCGTCTACGTCAGCATCGACATCGACGTCCTGGATCCCGCACACGCCCCGGGGACCGGCACGCCGGAGCCGGGTGGCCTGACCACCCGGGAGCTTCAGCTCATCCTCCACGGGCTGGTCGGCCTGAACATCGTCGGCGCCGACATCGTCGAGGTGTCACCGGCGTACGACCACGCGGAGCTGACGTCGATGGCCGCTGCGGTAGCCGCTTTCGAACTCCTGGCGATGTTCGCGAAGGCCAAGCCATGACCGACGAGATGCCCGCTGGCACCGGCGACCACGTACTCGACGTCCGTGGCCTGACCGTCACGGTCGACGCCCGCGAGCCGTACGACATCGTGCGGGAAGTCGACTTCGGACTGCGGGCCGGTGAGGTTCTCGGCCTGGTGGGCGAATCCGGCTCGGGCAAGACGACGCTGGCGCTGTCGCTACTCGGCTTCGCACGGGACAATCTGATCCTGTCCGGCTCGGTCAAGGTGGCCGGCGTCGAGATGGTCACGGCCACCGAATCGGCGAGGCGAAGCGCCCGTGGGCGGGTGATCTCCTACGTACCGCAGGATCCGATGTCGGCCCTGAACCCGGCGCTGCGGATCGGCACGCAGCTGGCCGAGACCATGGGCGAGTCGCGCTGGCTCCGCAGATCGGCCGACTGGGACCGGATCCGGCACCTGCTCGAGCGGGTCAAGCTGCCGGCCACAAAAGAGTTCCTGCGGAGGTTTCCACACCAACTCTCCGGCGGACAGCTGCAGCGGGTCACCATCGCGATGGCGATGCTCAACCGGCCGAAGGCCATCGTCTTCGACGAACCGACCACGGGCCTCGACGTCACGACGCAGGCAGCCGTACTCGACACGATCCGCGATGTCATCGCTGAGGAGGGGGTCGCCGCCGTCTACGTGACGCACGACCTCACGGTCGTCGGCACGATCGCCACCAGGATCGCCGTCATGTACTCCGGACTGGTCGTCGAGGACGGCCCGGCGGACGAGATGCTCACCGCCTCGGCGCACCCCTACGCCCGCCGACTCATCCTCGCCACGCCAACGGTCGACCAGCGCCGCAAGCTGGTCGGGATCGCGGGGACGCCACTGAACCCGAAGGAGCGCGGCACCGGCTGCCCGTTCGCGGCCCGCTGCGATTTGGTCGTCGACGAATGCCTCGTGGCGACGCCCGAGCCCGTAGCGGTCGGGCTCCGACACACGTCGCGGTGCTGGCGGTCGGACGTTGTGCTGGCGGCCAGCTACGCCCGCCCCGAGGACACTGGTCCGCAGTGGACACCACCGGAACGCCGCGAGCCCGGGCTGCTCTTCGTCCGCAATGTCGACATCAGCTACGGCAGGCGCTACGACGAGAACCGGGTGCTGTTCGGTGTCGACCTGACCGTGCGCGAGGGCGAGTGTGTCGCGCTCGTGGGCGAGTCCGGCAGTGGCAAGACCACCCTGGCCCGCGCGGTCAGCGGCCTGCACAAGGAAGCTGTCGACGGCCGGCTCCACTACGACGGCCAGCGTATGCCGTGGCCATCCGGATCCCGGACGAAGGCCGCCCGCCGCGAGATCCAGTACATCTTCCAGAACCCGTACGGCTCGCTGAACCCGCGCCACACGATCGGCCGGATCATTACCCGGCCGCTGGAGACCTTCGGGATAGTCAAGGGGGCGGCGCGACAGCGCGAGGAGGTGCGCCGGCTGCTTGCCCAGGTCTCCCTTCCCGCCGACTACGAGACGCGCTACCCGGCGCAACTCAGCGGCGGTGAGCGGCAGCGCGTCGCGATCGCCCGCGCGCTCGCTGCCCGGCCCCGGGTGTTGATCTGCGACGAGATCACCTCCGCCCTGGACGTCTCGATCCAGGCGTCGGTACTCGAACTACTGGTGAGATTGCGGGTCGAGGAGAACCTCAGCCTGCTGTTCATCACACACCACATCGGTGTCGTGCGCGCCATCGCGGACTCGGTCGTCGTGCTGCAGAACGGTGTGGTCGTCGAGGTCGGCTCGGCCGACCAGGTCCTGGAAAGCCCGCAGCACCCGTACACCGAGATGCTGCTCCGCGACACCCTCGTCATGCCCGAGACCGCCAGCCTGGAGGCCGGCGGTACCACCGCGGTCTGCGGGTAAGTTCCATTCGGCGTACGGCCGATCGTCAGTCACTGGCGACCGGCGGCCACCCCGGCGTACGTCGCCTCGGTCCGACCGGCAGGCACAGGGTGGCCAGCCCCGCGAGCGCCATGGCCACGGCGGAGAGCACGAGGGCCGGCACGATGCCGAGGCCGGTCGCCGTGAGGCCCCAGCCGACGGCGCCGACCGACTGGCTGCCCATGCGTACGGTCTGGTACAGGGCCATGATCCGCCCTCGGATCGGATCTGGCGCCGTCAGGGCCATGGTGGCCGCCAGTGGTGTCTGTATGACCATCCAGGTGACGCCGAAGACGAACAGAGCCACCGCGGCGCCGATCAGGTCCTGGACCAGTCCCAGTGCGCCGAGCGCACCCGCCGAGGCCGCCCCGCCGACCAGCAGACTCGTGTTGTCACTCGCCCGCCGGCGGATGCCGGTCAGGAGCAGGGCGCCGAATACGCTGCCGGCACCGGCGGCCGCGAGGAGCAGTCCGTACCCGGTGGCGTCGACGCCGAGGCGCAGGGTCGACACCGAGGGCAGCAACGCCCAGACGGCGCTCGACGGGATGCCGATCAGCAACGAGTGCACCAGGATTCGGCGGACCAGCGCGGAGCGCCGGACGAAGACCATGCCTTCGACGAGCGCGCGCCGCAGAGCCGGGCGGGTTCTGGCCGGTTGGCCGGGGACCTTGTAGAAGCAGAGCACGACGACGAAGACCAGGTAGGAGAACGCGTCGAGCACGAACACCGTCGACGGTCCGGTCAGGGCGACGAGCAAACCACCGAGCACCGGGCCCAGCACCCGGGCGATGTTGAGGTTCACCTGGGCGAGGGCGACGGCGGAATGCAGCAGGGGCGGGGTGACGAGTTGCGGCACCAGGGCCTGGAAGGCGACCGTCGACAGCGCCGATCCGAGACCGAGCAGCAAGGTGTAGACCAGTAGGGCGGTGGGGCTGAGCCAGCCGAGCAGGCTGGTGACCGCGAGCGCCAGACCCACCAGGGTCTGGAACGCCTGGGACGCGAGCAGGAGCCAGCGCCGGTCGACGAAGTCGGCGATCGCGCCGATGGGCACCGACAGCACCAGCACCGGCATCCGCGCCGCCGCCACCACCAGCGCCGCGAGCAGTACGGCGTTGGCATGTCCGACGATCACCCACTGTGCACCGACGGTGTGCATCCAGTTGCCCATGTCGCCGGCGAACTCGGCGAGCCACAGCGCCCGGAACACCGGGACGGACAGCGCGGCGAACGGGCCGGGCCCGCTGTCCGTCTGGGTGCGGGCCGTCTGCCGTCTGCCGGGCAGCACCAGCCGTGGGCCGGGCCAGTTCACCAGGTTCGCTTCGGGTCGGTGGCGGGGAGTGCCGGTTCTCTCGCCGCAGGGGCGGCCCGGGCGAGCAGGACCGACAGCCCGTACGCACCGACCAGGCCGAGCAGGCAGAGGCCGACCATCGCGTACATCCCGATGGCGAACGAACCGGTCACGTCCTTGACCTGCCCGAGCCCGAAGGCGAAGCTCAGGCCGCCGATGTTGGCGCAGAGGTTGGACCAGCCGCTGGTCAGGCCGGCGGTGCGCACGCCGAGCACCCTGATCGGGATCTCGAACAGTGGTCCGAAGTAGAACTGGAGGAAGATCGCCTGTACCAGGACCACCACGACGACGACGGGCAGCGAGCGCGCCGAGACCAGGGCCACGATGGTCGCGGTGAGCACTGCCAGCGAGAAACCGATCACCAGGGCGGGGCGCCGCAACCGGTCCGAGACGTGCCCGCCGAGGAAGTTCGACGGCGCGGTCACGACCGCCGCCGCGGCAACCAATAGGCCCGCCGTGTGCAGGGAGAATCCCTTTTCCGCGATGAGGTACGTGGGCAGCCAGAAACTCAGGCCGTTGACCACCGAGTAGCGGACGAACTGCACCCCGCCGGCTACCCACATCACCGGGTGGGCGAGCAGGCCGGGCAACTCCCGCAGCCGTACGTAGGAGTCGCGTTGTCGGGTCGGGCCGGGACTACCGGCGCGCCAGTACAGCGCGGTGACCCCGAGGCCGAGCAGGGAGAAGCCCACGAAGATCCATCGCCACCCGACGTGGCCCACCAGCGCGGGACCCGCCAAGCTCAGCAGGATGTTCGAGGAAAAGCCGCCGGCCACGTAGAGCCCGAGCGCGGTGGCTCGCCGGTGCGCCGGGAACTCATGGGTGATGAGCAGCAGTCCGGGGGCGAAGACGAACGCCCGGGCCAGGCCGGAGAGTGCCTGGTTGACGAGAAGGAGGGTGAAGGAGTCCACCAGGGCGAAGGTGAGGGAGCAGAGGTTGAGACCGACCAGCCCCAGCACGAACAGCCGCTTGGGGCCGAACCGGTCCGCCAGGTATCCCGCCGGCACCTGCATGGCGGCGAACACCAGCAGGGAGACCGCGCCGAGGGTGCCGGCCTGGCCGAAGGTCAGCCCGACGTCGTCTCGGATCAGCGGCAGGAACAGGGCGATGCCGCCGAGCGAGAAGCCCTGCGTGCTCTGGCAGATCACGATGAGGGCGATCGCCCACACCGACACCGAGGTTCGGGTCGCCGCCGATGCGGGATCGACCTGCGATTGCGGTGCGATCACTTCACGTGATTTCAACGCGTGTCCCCACCCGTGACACCACATCTACATTGGATGAATCCGGCGACATGGTGCCTCTTTGTCTCCCTCGTCCGGTCGGCGTGGTGGCGCTACGTACTATAGATTGTGCATAATCTTGAGCATCCACCACCCGAAGGTGATCCGACAAGGGGCGAAACACGATGCTTACAGATGCGTTCCTGATGACCGGCCTGGGACCCGACCGACGTCACCGTCGCGGTCACGCTCCAGATCGTTGCGGAGCAGGCGCAGAATCGGCTGGCAGTGCTCGTAGGCCAGCCGCGCGGCCTCCTCGCCGTCACCGGCGCGAGCGGCGTCGACCAGTGCCCGGTGTTCACGCTGCGACTGGGCGCGCCGGCCGGGCAGACGGGCACTGTCGGACGGCACGTGCAGTGCACTGAGCGTGAGCAGCTCGGCCAACAGGGCAATCGCCCGGTGGCGACCCGACGCTCGGGCCAAGGTCAGATGGAGCTCGCGGTTGAGCAACGCGTAGCTGTTTCCGACGTCGGCGCGGCTCATCTTGCGGCACAACGCGTCAGCCTCGGCCAGCGTCGCCTCGTCCATCAACGGCACCGCATGCCGCAGATTGTCCGGTTCGACGAGTGCGATCAGTTCCTGCATCTCGATGCACTCGGCGATGGTCAGTTTCCGGACCGCGACGCCACGATGCTCGTCGATCGCGACCAGCCCCTCGGTCGCCAGTGAACGGAAGGACTCCCGCACCGGTGTCGTGGACAGGCCGAGCTCAGCGGCGATCTCGACCTGGCGCAGCCGGTCACCCGGCTGGATCAGACCCAACAGGATCCGCTCGCGAAGCACATCCGTTGCCCAGGACTGCGCGGTCTTTGCCGACCGCACGACGGTCGGCTGATTGCGTTGCTTGACTGGCGTGGCTATCGCCCGACCTCCTGTTCGCCTGCGGCGGTTGCCAGCTGGCACCGTGCCTGTCTATCAAGGATGTCCCAGCGGCTCACCGGGCCCGACCCGCACCGCCCGCCAAGCACCTATGCACAATCTACAGCCTAGTGTACGGACCGGATGCGTCGGCGCTACGGGCGGTCGTCAAGGGTTTCGCGCCGGTGGCCGTCTCGTAGCCGTCCGGTACCGCACTTCGACCGCCTGCCGATTCTCGACCCGTTCCTTTTCGGGGAGATCGTTCCAACTATTGAGATTAGAAGGCAAATGCCAGTTAAACACCCTTCTTGACGGTGCTGGCGGGACGCTGCACCCAGTGGTGCGCCGGCCCACTTCGAGGTGGGCCGGCGCACTTGTTGCGGTCCTCGGAAATGCGGGTCAGTAGCAGAGCAGGGTGACGTTGGCGGTGTAGTAGTAGTCGCTGATCTGGGTCACGTACGAGTTGACGACAAAGCAGTCGATGAAGGGGTTGTAGCCATCGATCTGCGCCCACGTCTCGGCCTGGAACCTGGCGCTGAGGGTGGCGCTGCTCGCGCTGCTTCCGCTGCCGTAGCCATAGTAGTAGTCGACCGCAGCCGTGCTGGCGGACGTGCTGGCCTGGGCGTTGGACGACGACTCGGCGGCGACCGCCGCGGTCCCGGTGGCGGCCATCGCGCCCATGACCATCGCCGCGGTGACGGCGACTCTTGCGAGAGTACGCACGGATGTCCCCTTCCTGTTGCGGATTTGATCTCACCGTAACATCGGCATTCGTACTCAGCAATGCCATGTCAATATCTTGCTCGCGCCGGCGAGTGTGTGCCGACCTGCGGCGATAACAGAAAGCCGAAATTGAATTGCGGCTGACCAGTGGTTTTGCCGACTGCATTTATCTGCATGATCTCGCAAACCGCGCGTACCCAGTCAGGCGAGGTCAGGCAGGGTCAGTCAGGGTCAGAGCGGGACCGGGAGCCGGGCCTTCAGGCGGAGTCGCGCCGGACGAGCTCGGTGGGCAGCACCACGGCCGGCTCGACGGCCTCGCCGTCGGCCAGCCGCAGCAGCAGCCGGGCCAGCGTCCGGCCGATCTCCTGGATCGGCTGGCGGACAGTGGTCAGCGCCGGGTCCATGTAGCCGGCCATCTCGATGTCGTCGAAGCCGATGATCGCGACGTCGTCGGGCACCCGGCGGCCGGCTTCCCGCAGCGTGCGGATGGCACCGTGGGCCATCAGGTCGGAGGCGACGAAGACCGCATCCAACGCCGGGTCGTCCTCGAGCAGCTGACGCATCGCGACCGCACCCGACTCGCGGGTGAAGTCGCCGGCGGCGACCAGCGACCGCCCACCGGTCTCCCGGATCACCGTACGGTAGCCGGCCAGCCGGTCCACCCCGGCGATCATGTCCTGTGGGCCGGCGATCGTCGCCACCCGCTGCCGGCCGGACTCGAGCAGGTAGCGGACCGCCCGCTCGGCACCGGCCTCGTTCTCCACGTCAACGTACGGCACCCCGGCGCTGACCTGGCCCATCGGTCGGCCGCTGCACACCACCGGCAGGCCGCTGCGGGCCAGCGTGCCGGGCATCGGGTCGACGCCGTGGATCGAGGCGAACATGACACCGTCGACGTGTCGGCCCAGGGCGTACCGCTCGACCCGGTCATGGCTGCTCGCCGAGCCGGCCATCATCAGCACCAGCTGCTTGTCGGCCGCCTCCAGCTCCTGGCTGACGCCGTGGATGATGCCGGGGAATACCTGGTCGTCGGAGAAGACCCGGGTGGCGGTCTCCGGCAGGATCAGCCCCATCGAGTCGGTGCGCTGGGTGACCAGGCTGCGGGCGGCCAGGTTGGGGACGTACCCCAGCTCCTGGACCGCCCGACGGACCGCGTCCTGAATCGGTTCGGCAACGGTGGTGGAGCCGTTCACCACGCGCGACACGGTGGCCCGGGACACACCGGCCCGGCGGGCCACCGCCTCCAGCGTCGGACGTTCCCTGGCCATGCTCACGCCTGCGCTCCCCGTCTGTAAAAGCTCCCGCCACCTAGGAAAACGCCAGCGGCTCAGCCGATGCCGTTGCGGCGGATCACCTCTTGGTACCACCGTGCGCTGGCCTTCGGCACCCGCCGCTGGGTCAGGTAGTCCACGTACACGATGCCAAATCGCTTGTCGTAGCCGTACGACCACTCGAAGTTGTCCAGCAGTGACCACACCAGGTAGCCGCGCAGGTCGACCCCGGCGGCGATCGCGGCGTGCGCGGCCCGCAGATGCCCGTCCAGGTAGGCGACCCGGTCGCTGTCGTCGACTCGTTCGCCGTCGGGGTCAAGCTGGTCGGGGAAGGCGGCGCCGTTTTCGGTGATGATCATCGGTACGCCCGGGTAGTCCCGCCCCAGCTTGCTCAGCAGCGCGGTCAGCCCGGACGGCTGGATCTGCCAGCCCATGTCGGTCAGCGGCGGTTCCGGGGCGATGAACTCGATGCCCTCGGTACCGGGGAAGGCCCCGCCGCCACCGGGGGCGCCGTCGCGAGCGGCCAGGTAGGTGGGGGAGTAGTAGTTGATGCCGAGCAGGTCGATCGGTTCGCTGACGATCTTTTCGTCGCCGTCGCGGATGTGGTCCAGCCCGGTGAACCGGCTGACGTGGTCGAGAATTCGCTGCGGGTAGCCACCGCGCAGGATCGGGTCGAGGAAGATCCGGTTCTGCAGGTCCTCGACCAGCTCGACCGCCTTGGCGTCGGCTTCGCTGGCCGGGTCGGCGGGGAACGCCGACGTCGGGTTGACCGTGAGCCCGACGGTGGACGCGCCAGCGGCGCGTAGCGCCTGGTTGGCCAGCCCGTGGCCGAGCAGCAGGTGGTGCACGGTCTGAAAGGTGGCGGCCGGGTCGGTACGGCCCGGAGCGTGTATCCCGGCACCGTAGCCGAGGTACGCCGAGCACCACGGCTCGTTGAGCGTGGTCCAGGTCTGGACCCGGTCGCCGAGCCGGGCGTAGACGGCCCGCGCGTACTCGGCGAAGGCCTCGGCCGTCTCCCGGTTGGTCCAGCCGCCCCGGTCCTCCAGGGTCTGCGGCAGATCCCAGTGGTAGAGGGTGATGATCGGCTCGATGCCGCGCCCGCGCAACTCGTCGACGAGCCGGTCGTAGAAGTCCAGCCCGTGCGGGTTCACCGGGCCGGTGCCGTCCGGCTGCACGCGCGGCCAGGCGATCGAGAACCGGTAGGTGTGCAGTCCGAGTTCGGCCATCAACGCCACGTCGTCGCGGTAGCGGTGGTAGTGGTCGCAGGCCACGTCCCCGGTGTGCCCGGCGTGCACCTTGCCCGGCGCACGGCTGAACGTGTCCCAGATCGACGGGCCGCGACCGTCGGAGCGGGCGGCGCCTTCGATCTGGTACGAGGCGGTCGCCGCGCCCCAGATGAACGAGTCGGGGAACCGTACGGGCTCGTTGGAGTTCGTCACGCCTTGACAGCACCTTCCATGATGCCGCCGATGATCTGACGGCCGAAAATGATGAACACGATCAGTAGTGGCAGCGTAGCGAGCGCCGTACCCGTGAAGACCTGCGACATGTCGTTGTAGTAGCCGTTCGACAGCGCCCTCAGCGACAGCTGGACGGTCGGGTTCTCCGGGTCGTTGAGCACCGCGTACGGCCAGAGGAAGTCGTTCCACATGGTCATGAAGGTGAGCAGGCCGAGCACGGCGGCGGCCGGGCGTAACGCCGGCAATACCACGTTCCAGTAGATCCGTAGCGTGGAGCAGCCGTCGACCCGGGCCGCCTCGATCAGCTCGGTGCTGACCGCCTGGCTGGCGTACTGGCGCATCAGGAACACCCCGAAGCCGGTGACCAGCGCCGGCACGATGACCGCGGCGAGCCGGTCGTTCCAGTCCAGCTGGCTCATCAGCATGTACAGCGGGATGACGCCGAGCTGGGTCGGCACCATCATCGTCGCGATGATCACCAGCAGCAGGGCGTTGGAACCCTTGAACCGCAGTTTGGCGAAGGCGAACCCGGCCAGCGACGAGAACAGCACCACCGAGAAGGTGACGGTGCCGGCGACGATCGCCGAGTTGATCATGCCGGTGAGGAAGTACGCGTCCGGGTTGTTGAACAGCCGCTCGATGTTGCCCGGCAGGTTGCCACCCGGGGTGAGCGGCGGCGGGATCTGCCCCATCGCGTCGCTGGACCGGGTGGCGACCACGAACATCCAGTAGATCGGGAAGATCGACATCAGCCCGGCGACGATCAGCGTCGCGTAGGTCAGTCTGCTGGCGCTCCACAGGTGCTGACTGGCTTTCACGGTGCTCACCCCTGCTTCCGGGTGCTGTTGCCGAGCCGGCGGATCACCAGCACGTTGATCAGCGAGATGACGACGATCAGGGCGAACAGCATCCAGGCGATCGCCGAGCCGTAGCCGAAGTTGAAGTGCGGCGCGAAGGCGTTCTCGAACATGTACATGGTCATCGTCTGCGACTCGCGCAGCGGCCCGCCCCGGATCGGGTTGGGTCCGGAGTTGAACAGCAGCGGCTCGGTGAACAGCTGCAGTCCACCGATGGTGGAGATGATGACGCAGAAGACGATCGTCGGCCGCAGCATCGGCACGGTGATCGACCAGAACTGCCGGACCGGGCTGGCACCGTCGATCGCCGCCGATTCGTACAGGTCCCTCGGGATGGACTGCATCGCGGCCAGGAAGATCAGCGCGTTGTAGCCGGTCCACCGCCAGTCGACCATCGTCGAGATGGCCACCCAGGCGCCGAACCGGGTGTTGCGCCAGTCGATGGCGTCGATGCCGACCAGGTCCAGCGCCCAGTTGATCATGCCGAACTCGCGGCTGAACAGCTGACCGAAGACGATCGCCACCGCCGCCGTCGAGGTGATGTTCGGGATCAGGATGCTCATCCGGAACGACGTACGGGCCCGCAGCTGCCGGTTCAGCAGGTGGGCCAGCCAGAGCGCCAGCAGCAGTTGCGGCACGGTGGAGATGACGAAGATGCCCAACGTGTTGAGCACCGAGTTCCAGAAGTCGCCGTCGCCGAGCAGCCGGCTGTAGTTGTCGAAGCCGACGAACGGGTGCTCGGCGGCGAGCAGGTCCCAGTCGTGCAGCGACACCCAGAACGTGTAGCCCAGCGGGTAGGCGCCGAAGATCGCGAACAGCACGAAGAACGGCGCGATGTACAGGTACGGAGACGCTTTGGTGTCCAGCCGGGCCAGCCACAGCCGGGGCCGCCGGTGCGGCGGCTCGGGCGGTCGCCGGGCCGGCCGGGTGGCGTCGGCGGCCGGCTGCTCCGGCTCGACCTGCGCCACCCGGCCCGCGGTCACTTCTCAGCCGCCGTCTTGGCGTTGTTCACCGCGTCGGTCCAGCCCTCGTCGGGCGTACGCTGACCCAGCTCGACCGTACGGACGGCGTTCTCCACCTCGGTGCGGACCGCCTGGTTTTTCGGCCCCATGTAGACCGGCTTGAGGTTCTTGGCGCCTTCACCGAAGATCTGCCCGATCGGGGCGTCGTTGAAGTACTCGCTGGTCGCCTCCAGGATCGCCGGGTCGTCGAGCGCCTGCGGCGACGACGGCAGCGGCCCCTTGGCCTTGAACGCCCCGATGTGCCCCTCCGGGCTGGTCAGGAACTTGACCAGCTTGACGGCTTCCTCCTGGTGCTCGCTCTGCGCCGGTACCGCCAGGTGCGATCCGCCCCAGTTGCCGCCGTCGCCGGGCACCGTGGCGATGTCCCACTTGCCGGCCGCCTCCGGGCCGGCGTTGCCCTCGATCACGCCGGTCATCCAGGCGGGGCAGGCGATGGTGGCGAACTTGGCCTGCTTGAACGCGGCCACCCACTCGTCGGACCAGGCGCCGTACTTGCCGCTCAGGTCGGAGTCGATGATGTCCATGGTGATGTCCCAGGCCTGCTTGACGGCCGGGTTGGTGTCGACGACGAGGTTGTCGTCGAGGTCGTAGTAGTGGTAGCCCTCGGCGGCACCGGCGGTCTGCAGCACGATCGTGTTGAACGTCTGGGTCGCCGCGTCCAGGAACGACGCGCCGGTGTCGGCCTCGACGAACTGCTCGCCGACGGAGATGTAGTCCTGCCAGGTCGGCCAGAGCGCGGAGACCTCGTCGCGGTCGGTCGGCAGCCCGGCGGCCTCGAACAGGTCGGTGCGGTAGCACATAGCCATGCCGCCGACGTCGGTGCCGAGCCCGATCAGCTGGCTGCCGTCGGCGGTCAGCGCCTGGTCCCACTTCCACGGCATGAAGTTGCCTTCGAGCTCGGCGGCGCCGTGGTCGAGCAGGTTCACGAAGTTCTGCGGGTTGGCCTTGTACTCGATCAGCAGGCCCTCCTCGATGGCGACGATGTCACCGGCGCCCTTGCCGGCGGCCAGCCACTGGGTCAGCTTGGGGGAGTACTCGTCGAGGTTGGTACCGGTGCCCCGTTCGACGATCTTGATGCCGGGGTTCTCGGCCTCGTACTGCTTGTACAGCTCCTCGTAGCCGAACTGGCCGAAGACGTCGACGGTCAGGGTGATGGTGCCGTCGTCGGCGGCTTCGTCGCCGCCGCAGCCGGTGGCTGCGGCGAGTACGGTGACCGCGGCGGCGGTCGCGGTGACCAGCCGACGGCGTGAATTGACGCCCATGGATTGACCCCTCTCAGGTCCAGGCATGGTGGGGTGCGGAAACTGCGTGTTTGCTGGCTGGCTCCCTGTCGACCCTGACGACCTGGCCGGGTGGTCCGGCAAGGCCTGGTGAGAGCGCTCTCACGAGAGTGGGACGTCAATCACTCCCCTGTCAAGAGAGCGTTCTCAGAACGTTGCCGGCGCGTTACCTACACCGGTGCCGACGGACGAAAGAGCGGGCAGTGGTCAGCCGACCCGCAGCGCGTCCAGCAGTGCCGCGTCGCCGGAGACGTCCAGCACGTCGAACTGCACCCGACCCCAGAGCCCGAGGAGCAGGTCGCTCGCGGTGCCGGTGGCCAGGGTCCGAGTGTGGTGATCGTCGGAGTCGAGGATCGTGTCGGTGTCCAGCAGCGCCAGGCCCTCGCCCCGCAACCGGACGTACCACTCCTGCTCGGCGTCGGTCGCCACCAGATGCGCCACCCCGTACGCCAGCTGGTGGCTGCGCCGCCGCCCCGCCGGCAGCCAGGAGTCCAGCACCTCGCTGATCCCGTCGGCGGCCAGCTTCGCCTCCACCGGCTCCACCCCGGCGATCGCCGTCTGCGCGTCCCAGCGGTGCACCGCGGTCTCGTGCGCGATCCGGCGTGGCCAGAACGCCGCCTTCTTCGCCTGCGGAGCCCAGTTCCACGCCGGCAGCTCCGGGTCGATCCCGTCGAGCAGATTGACCAGCGCGTCGAACTCCTGCTGCCACCAGACGAGCGCCTCGTCGCCGCCGGGCCGGCCGGTCATCTCGGACCGCACGGTCGGCGGATCGACCACTCCGCGTACCACGTGCTCGCGCACCCAGGCGTACACCGCGCCGAGATGGTGCACCAGGTCGACGACCGTCCAGTCCGGGCAGGACGGCACCGGCGCGTCCAGCGGCACCTGGCCGACCGCGGCCCGGAACGCCGGACCGTCCGCCCGCAGTGCGCCGAGCCAGAAGTCCTTGGAGCCGTGCAGCCTGCTCATCATGATCCTCCGGGTCGAGCCGACAGCCAGTGGCGTGGCGCGGGTGGATTCCAGCCTAGGGTGAGGGGCGTGCCTGACGTTAGTGCCCACGCGCCATCTGCTGAAGACCCGACGGCCCTTGCGCCGTTGGCACGCTATACCACGCTCGCCCTCGGCGGCCCGGCCGACCGGCTGGTCACCGCGACCACCGCCGACGAGTTGACCGAGGCGGTCCGGGACGCCGGTCGGCGCGGGGAACAGATTTTGCTGCTCAGTGGCGGCAGCAACGTGGTGATCGGCGACGACGGGTTCCCCGGCACGGTGATCCTGGTCCGCTCCACCGGGTTCCAGGTGGTTGCCGAGGAACGGGCGGCGGCCGGCCATCCGGCCACCGTCACCATCCGGGTCGAGGCCGGCGAGCCGTGGGACGATCTGGTCGCGGCCACCGTCGCCGCCGGCTGGTCCGGCGTGGAGTGCCTGTCCGGTATCCCGGGCGCGGCCGGCGCCACCCCGATCCAGAACGTCGGCGCCTACGGTCAGGAGGTTGCCGAGACCGTGCGGGCCGTACACGTGCACGACCGGCTCACCGACGAGCGGTACGCGTTGCCCGCCGCCGACTGCCGGTTCGCCTACCGGGACAGCCTGTTCAAACGCAACGACCGCTACCTGGTTCTGGCGGTGGACTTCCAACTGGCCCGCAGCGAGCTGTCCACCCCGGTGCGTTACGCCGAGCTGGCCCGCAGCCTCGGTGTCGCCGTCGGTGACCGGGTGCCGCTGGCCGACGCCCGTGCCGCGGTGCTGCGGCTACGGGCCGGCAAGGGGATGGTGCTCGACGCCACTGACCCGGACACCCGCTCGGTGGGCTCGTTCTTCACCAACCCGGTGCTGGACGCCGCCGCCGCGCGGCGGTTCCACGCCCGGGTCGCCGCCGCCGGAACGGGCGAGCCGGCGACCTGGCCGGTCGCCGGTGGCGACGCGGTCAAGGTCAGCGCAGCCTGGCTGATCGACAAGGCCGGGTACGGCAAGGGCTACCCGGGCGGCGACGCGCCGGTCGCCATCTCCGGCAAGCACACCCTGGCGCTCACCCATCGGGGCGGCGGCAGCACCGCCGCCTTGCTCGACCTGGCCGGCACCATCAGGGACGGGGTCCGCGACCGGTTCGGCGTCGCCCTGCACCCGGAGCCGGTCCTGGTCAACTGTTCGTTCGACTAGCCGACCCGCCGGGCGGGGCCACCGCTCAGCCCTCGGGCGGGGCCACCGCCGACCAGGGCACGGTCAACTCGCCGAGCCGCCACCGCGCCGGTCGGTCCAGCACCGGCCAGCCGCCGTCCCGCAGCGCCGACACCGTGCGCAGCCAGCGCTGCCGTGGCCCGTACGGCGCGTAGCCGGCCGCCGCCCGCCAGCTGTCGTCGAGCGCCCGCAGCAGGGCGTGCACCCGCTCGCCCGGCACGTTGCGGTGGATCAGGGCCTTCGGTAGCCGTTCGGCGAGCACCGCCGGCCCACCACCGGCCGGGCCGGCCAGCGTGGCCAACCGGCCAGCCAGGGTCAGCGAGAGCGGCCCGGTGGCGTCGAGCAGCACCCAGGAGCAGATTCGACCCGGTTCGTCACAGGTCCCCTCGACCAGCAACCCTCCGGGGGCCAGCGCGGCGCGCATCGTCGCCCACGCCGCCGCGACGTCGGACTCGGCGTACTGGCGCAGCACGTTGAACGCCCGGACCAGCACCGGCCGGAGCCCGGCCAGCTCGAATCCACCCCGGCCGAAGGCCAGTTGTGGCGGCGCGGCAGCCGGAGCCGCCGCCGCGACCCGGTCCGGGTCGATCTCCAGCCCGACCACCCGTACGTCCGGCCGTACCGCCCGCAGCCGGGCGGCCAGCTCGACGGTGGTCACCGGGTGGGCACCGAAACCCAGGTCGACCACCAGCGGTGGCCCGGCCGCGTCCGTCAGCGCCGACCCGCAGCGGTACGCGATCCACCGGTCGGCCCGGCGCAGCCGGTTCGGCGCGGTGGTGCCCCGGGTGACCTCGCCGACCGGCCGGGTCGCGTCGGGCGCGCGTGCTCCGACCGGCCGGGCCGCCCGACCCCTGCTCACCCGGGCAGCACCCGGTGCACCTTGTGCTGCGCGGCCTGGGCCAACGGGCGGACCACCAGCCGGTCCACGTTGACGTGCTGCGGCCGGGTGGCGCACCAGACGACGCAGTCCGCGATGTCGTCGGCGACCAGCGGCTCGGCCACCCCGGCGTAGACCGCGTCGGCCCGCGCGGTGTCCCCGCCGAACCGGTTCACACTGAACTCGTCGGTACGCACCATGCCCGGATCGATCTCGACCACCCGGACCGGCCGGCCGCACAACTCCAGCCGCAGCGTCTCGGTCAGCGCGGCCTGGCCGTGCTTGGCGGCGGTATAGCCGCCACCACCCTCGTAGACGACCTGCCCGGCGGTGGAGCCGATCACCACGACGGTGCCGGCCCCGCTGGCGGTCAGCGCCGGCAGCAGGGCCTGGGTGACCCGCAGCGTGCCGAGCACGTTCACCTCGTACATCCACCGCCAGTCGGCCACCGGCGCGGCCTCGACCGGGTCCAGCCCACGCGCTCCGCCGGCGTTGTTCACCAGCAGGGTGACCCGTCCGGGTGGGTCACCCTGCTCGGCCAGCCCGGTGACCGCCTGCGCCAGCCCGGCCACCGACCCGTCGTCGGTGACGTCGCAGGTCACTGCGGTGGCGGCACCGCCACTGTCGGAGATCGAGGCGACCAGGTCGGCGAGCCGGTCGGCGCGGCGGGCGGCGGCGACCACATGGAAGCCCTCGGCGGCGAGCCGGCGGGCGGTGGCCGCGCCGATCCCGCTGGACGCTCCGGTGACGATGGCGATCGGTGTCATCAGGCCATTGTCGCCGCTTGCCGGCCCGGGACGGTCGCCGCCGGTCGGCCCCGGGCGTCGCGCCCGGCGAGAGGTGGATCACCTCCACTGGCTGTAGTGCGGTACGTCGCTGCCGGTACCGGGAAGATGTGACAGGTCGTCCTGGTTGGTGGCGTTGGCTGCGATCAGGCGAGCGGAGGGAGCGACGTGGTGCAGGTGGGTCAGGCCGGGCCGGGTGACAACCAGCCGCCGCCGCGTCCCCGTCGGGTCGCGACACTGTCGGTGCACACCTCTCCGCTGGACTCGCCGGGCACCGGCGACGCCGGCGGCATGAACGTCTACATCGTCGAGGTGTCCCGGCGGTTGGCCGAGGCCGGCGTGGAGGTCGAGATCTTCACCCGGGCGACAGCGGGTGGCGTACCGCCGGTGGTGGAGATGGCACCCGGTGTACGGGTGCGGCAGGTGATCTCCGGCCCACTGGAGCCGCTGCCGAAGGAGGACCTGCCGGCGCAGCTCTGCGCATTCACCGCCGGGGTGCTGCGGGCGGAGGCCGCCCGGGCCCCTGGCTACTACGATCTGATCCACTCGCACTACTGGCTCTCCGGGCAGGTCGGGTGGCTGGCGAAGGAGCGCTGGGGGGTGCCGCTGGTGCACACCGCGCACACTCTCGCCAAGGTCAAGAACGCTCGGCTGGCGGCCGGTGACCGGCCTGAGCCGGCCTCCCGGATCATCGGCGAGGAGCAGGTGGTCACCGAGGCGGATCATCTGGTGGCGAACACCAGGACCGAGGCCGGCGAGCTGATCGACTGGTACGGCGCCGGGGCGGACCGGGTGTCCGTGGTCGAACCGGGCGTCGACCTGGACCGGTTCCGGCCCGGCCCGGCCGGCCGGGAACAGGCCACCAGGGCGGCCGCCCGACGGCGGTTCGGCCTGCCGGTCCGCGGCCATCTGGTGGCATTCGTCGGCCGGATCCAGCCGCTGAAGGCACCCGACGTGCTGCTGCGCGCGGTGGCCGCACTGCGCCGACGGGACCCGGATGCGGTCGCCGATCTCACGGTGGTGGTCGCCGGTGGCCCCAGCGGAACCGGCCTTGACCAGCCGGGAGCACTGATCGACCTGGCGAGATCGCTGGGAGTGGACGACCTGGTGCGGTTCATGCCGCCGCTGGCCCGTACCGACCTGCCGGCCCTGTTCCGGGCCGCCGACCTGGTCGCGGTGCCGTCGTACAACGAATCATTCGGTCTGGTCGCCCTGGAGGCTCAGGCCTGCGGCACGCCGGTGCTGGCCGCCTCGGTCGGTGGCCTGGTCACCGCGGTCCGCGACGGGCACAGCGGAGTGCTGGTCGACGGGCACCACCCGGACGACTGGGGCCGGGCGATCGGCGATCTGCTGGCCGCCCCGGCGTTGCGGAACCGGCTCGGTCGGGGCGCGGTGGAGCACGCCCGGCAGTTCTCCTGGGCACGCACTGCGGCCGGGCTGCTAGACGTTTACGGTGGGGCGGTGCGGGCGTACCGGGCGGCGACCGCCGTCGGGATGTCCCGGGACGCCGACGCCCTGTCGGCGAGCGTGGGCTGACCAGGAGTGCCATGAGCGGACGAGCCGAGGTGGCGGCGCTGATCGAGGCGGTCTGCGCTGAGCGTGAGCTGAGCTGGGAACCAACCGGTGACCTGTCGTACGCGGTGACCTTGCCGGGCACCCACAAGCTGAAGACGGTGTGCAATCTGATCGTCGGCGAGCAGGCGCTGCGAATAGAAGCATTCGTGATGCGGCAGCCCGATGAACGGCGTACCGAGTTGTGGACCTGGCTGCTGCGGCGCAACGCCCGGATGTACGGCGTCGCCTTTTCGATCGACGCGGTCGGCGACATCTACCTCACTGGTCGTGTCGGGTTGGCCGGTATCACCGAAGACGAACTGGACCGGTTACTCGGCTCGGTGCTCACCTATGCCGACGAGTCATTCGACGCGATGCTGGAGATCGGCTTCGGTTCGGCGATCCGCCGCGAATGGGAATGGCGGGTCAAGAGAGGTGAATCGCTGGCGAACCTGCGCGCCTTCGCGCACCTTTTCGACGAGAAGACGCCGGAGGATCCAGGTTTGTAGGGAGCCAGCAGGGTACTGCTCGCATGGTGGCGCAATCGTCGCCCGCTGCCCCCCGCAGGGACACTGTCAAAGGGAGTGAGCAGACCATGCCTCAACAGACCAGCACCCGGCGTCGCAGCCCCGCGTCGGACGGACGGTCCAAGGCCGGCCGTAGCTCCACCTCGGCCCGTAGCTCCGGCTCGGCCCGCAAGTCCGGTTCGGCCCGCAACCCGAGCCCGGCCCGGAGCAGCTCGAACCGCAGCGCCGGCACCCGCAGCGCGACGGCGATCATCGACCGGGCCGGCGGCACCGTTCGGGAGAGCGACCTGGCCGACCTGCGGGTCGACGAACTGCGTGCCCAGCTGCGTAAGCACGGGGTGACCGGCACGTCCAACCTGCGTAAGCCCGACCTGATCAAGTCGTTGGCGCGGGCGATGCGGCGGGGTACTCCGGCGCGGGCGAAGCAGGCGTCCCGGCCGAAGGCCGGCTCGCCGACCTCCCGGCGTTCATCGCCGGCCGGCAAGAGCACGAGTGCCGGCAAGAGCACGAGCTCGGCTCGGTCCGGCGCATCGTCGACGGCCCGCAAGAGCACGAGTGCCGCCCGCAAGAGCACCGGTTCGGCTCGGAAGAGCGCCAGCTCGGCCAGGAAGAGCACCGGTTCGGCGGGGAGGAGCACCGGTTCGGCCGGTAGGAGTAAGAGCGCCAGTTCGACGGGGCGGAACACCTCTGGCGCGGGCGGCGGCGCACGGGCCGGCGGTGATGCCAAGATCCGGTCCGGAGCCAAGTCGTCCCGGTCGCTGAAGTACGCCCAACGTATCGACGATCCGCAGCAGCACGCCGAACGTGCCGGGCGTAGCCTGGTCACCACCGATCACCGGACGATCCGGCAGTGGGCCGACGCCCGGGGCGGTGCACCGGCGACCGTCAGCGCCCCGCGTGACGGCCGGCCCAGCGTGCTGCGGATCGACTTCCCCGGCTACGGCGGCGGCAATCTACGAAAGATCTCCTGGGACGAGTGGTTTGGGACGTTTGACCAGCGTCGGTTGAACTTCATCTACCAGGAACAGCGCACGGACGGTACACCGAGCAATTTCTTCCGGCTCGAATCTCCCGACCGCGAGGATGCCTGAGCGTGTATTCGCCATCACTCGTCGGTGTTGTTGCGGGCTTAAACCCGTCCGGCACCTCAGATGGTGTGATTGGGCGTACAACCGAATCGCCTTGTCCATCGGAAGTGGCAGGAACTACGGTTGAGCCACGCGCCGAGCCCGGGATTGGCTGGGGGCCGTCGGACCGGTTCGGTCCGAACGACCGGGCTGGGTGCCGGGGGACCGGTGGCATTGGGCCGTTGGGGGACGGCGCCACCCGAAACCGGCGGCGAGGGGGAGCGACGCTTACGGGGGTGAGTGTCGCTCCCCGCCGCCGGTTATCCGTTTCCGCCGGCCTGGCAACTACTGCGGATGAGCTCGCGCCAGCGGTTGCTGGGACCCGTCCGGCTTCGCCAGCTGGGACCGGGCCGGCAGGGTCATGGCCGAAGCGCCCGTCCGCAGCTCGGCGGCCCGCCGTTCTCGGGCCGGTCCGGCGATCAGCTGACCCACCGCGACCACCCCGCCGATCGCGGCGCAGCCGAGCCACAGCGCGGTGTTTCCCGCGTACTGCCAGACGAAGCCGCCGGTGATCGGCGCGGCGAAGGCGGCGACCGACCAGGACAGCGAGAAGACACCCTGGTAGCGGCCGCGCAGTGCGGCCGGGGTCAGCTCGGCGATCAGCGTCGCGTTCGACGGCGAGTTGAGCATCTCGCCAGCGGTCCAGATCAGCACGGTCACCGCGTACAACCAGGCCACGTCGGCGACGGCGGTCAGGCCGAAGCCGACCCCGACGATCACCGCCGCCAGAGCCAGCACGTGCGAGCGGTTGCGGCCGGTGATCAGCCGGGGTACGAAGAGCTGCCCGACCACGATGAGGACGCCGTTGAGCGCCATCACCACACCGAACGTGGTGGGGGACAGCCCGTCGTCGGCCATCGCGATCGGCAACATCGCGCCGTGCTGCATGAACACCATGGCCAGCAGCACGTTCAGCCCGACGAAGCCGAGGAAGACCCGGTCGGTGACGACAACCAGCAACCCGGCCGGTCGGGCCGCGACCGCGGTCGGGCCGAGCGGTGCCGCCGTCTGGGCCGCCGTCCGGGTCGTCGGTCGGGTCGTCGGCCGGGTCTCACCGACCTTGACGAAGACCAGCGCGGCGGTGGCCAGGGTGGTGCTCGCGTTCACCGCGAACAGCAGGAAGTAGTCGACCTGCGCGGCGAGTCCGGCGAGCACCGCCGCGAACGAGTACCCCAGGTTGATGGCCCAGTAGTTGAGCGAAAAGGCCCGCAGCCGGTCGGCGGCCGGGACCACGTCGATCATCATCGCCCCGTACGCCGGCCGGGTGCCCTCGTTGAACATGCCGAGCAGTGCGGCACCCACCAGCAGCAGCCACCACCGGTCGGCCAACCCGAGGACGATCAGCATGGTGGCAGCGCCCACCTGTCCGGTGAGCAGCGTCGGACGGCGCCCCCAGCGGTCGGCGAGCGTCCCGCCGAGCAGGGTGCCGACGGCTCCGCCGGCGCCCCATGCGCCCAGCACCAGACCGGCCTGGGAGCCGGACAGGCCGCGCCCGGCGGTCAGGTAGACGGCCAGGAAGATCACGACGAACGAGCCGAGCCGGTTGATCAGGCTGCCGGTCCACAGGTACCAGAAGGCCCGGGGCAGGCCGCTGGTGGTCTGCTGCAGCCATCTCCGCGCGCCCGACATCGGCCACCCCCGTGCAGTAATGAACAGTCCAGGATCGGTGCCTTACACGCTAGGGGTCGGGCGGCGTGTCGAGCAGGTGAATTTCCTCGTGGTGGTCGTCACCCCGGCCGGTCGGTGCCCCGGGCCGGTTAATCTCCGACCGCCGGGTCCGGCAGGATGGACGACATGACTGTGGGGACACTGGTGCTGCTCCGGCACGGCGAGAGCGAGTGGAACGCGAAGAACCTCTTCACCGGTTGGGTCGACGTGGATCTGACCGCCAAGGGCGAGGCCGAGGCACGGCGCGGCGGCGAGCTGCTGGCGCAGCACAACCTGCTGCCGGACGTGGTGCACACCAGCGTGCTGCGGCGGGCCATCCGGACCAGCGAGTTGGCGCTGCACACCGCGGACCGGGGCTGGATCCCGGTGCGCCGCTCGTGGCGGCTCAACGAGCGCCACTACGGCGCGCTGCAGGGCAAGAACAAGAAGCAGACCCTGGAGGAGTACGGCGAGGAGCAGTTCATGCTCTGGCGCCGATCCTACGACACCCCGCCGCCGCCGATCGCCGACGACGACGACTGGTCGCAGGTCGGCGAGCCGCGGTACCGGGAGCTGCCGCCCGAGCTGATGCCCCGGACCGAATGCCTGGCCGACGTGGTGCGGCGGATGCTGCCGTACTGGTACGACGCGATCGTGCCGGACCTGCTCGCCGGCAAGCAGGTACTGGTCGCGGCGCACGGCAACTCGCTGCGGGCGCTGGTGAAGCACCTCGACGGGATTTCCGACGAGGCGATCGCCAAGCTGAACATCCCGACCGGCATCCCGCTGCGCTACGACCTGGACGGCGCGCTGCGGCCGGTCAACGTCGGCGGTGACTACCTGGACCCGGACGCCGCCGCGGCAGCCGCCGCCGCGGTCGCCAACCAGGGCCGCTGAGTCAGCAGGCCAGGGGTACGGGACACTGTCCGCCCCGTACCCCTGGCCCTGGTCACGGCAAGCCGGGCCCGCGCTGCCCGGCGGCCGGTCAGTCGTTCGGGTTCACCCCGGTCACGTGGTAGACGACCCGCCGGCCGGCGTTGACCGCGTGGTCGGCGTACCGCTCGTAGAACCGGCCCAGCAGCGCGCCGTCGATGGCGGTCTCCGCACCGTACGGCCAGTCCTTGCCCAGCAGCACCCGGAACAGCTTGCGGTGCAGCTCGTCCATCGCGTCGTCGTCGCTGTCGAGCTCGGCGGCGGTCTTCGCGTCCGGGGTACGCAGCACTCCGACCACCTTCGCGATCATACGGTCGGCGACCTCGGCCATCTCCGAGAAGACTCCGCGTAGCTCGGCCGGGACCGCCGGTGACGGGTGTCGCCGCAGCGCGGTCTTGGCCACGTGGTCGGCGAGGTCGCCCATCCGCTCCAACCCGGAGGCCACGTGCAGCGCGGTGATCGCCATCCGCAGGTCGGAGGCGACCGGTGCCTGCCGGGCCAGCAGATCGCTCACCCGCTCCTCCACCGTGCGGTAGAGGGCATCGATCTCGGCATCGTTGACCAGTACCAGCTCGCCGGCCTCGCGGTCGGCGGTGAGCAGCGCGCCGGTCGCCCGGCGCAGCGCCGTCTGAGCGGCTTCCGCCATCGATACCAGCAGCTCGCTGATTTCCTGCAGCTCGGCCTGGAACTCCTCGCGCATGGTGGCCTTCCGTCGTCGTGGTGGGAGGTCTCCGGTCCTGGTCCCGCCCGGTGTCGCCCACACCGTATGGCGGCTTGCCGGCAGCCAGATGAACAGGGGTGAACAGAGCGGGGCGGCAGTATGAACATCTGGCGATTGCGGTGAGATATGTCCTGTTCGGGTGGCTGACCAGGTTAACAATGACCCTACGATCGCCCCGTGGATTGGGCGGTTCTGGCCGGCGGTACGGCCGTCGGCACTGGCGGCGGGCTCGTCGCCGGTCTGCTCCTGGCGCGAGCCCGGGCACGACAACTGGCTTCCGCCTCGGTCGAACACCGGGGCGGGCAGCGTACGTCCAGCAACGGGAGGCCGCCGATCGTCGCGAACGACGCCGCTGCGGCACCCCCGTCCCCGGACCGCAGCCTCATCGAGTCGCTGGCCCGACGGAGCCTGGACTCGTTGCGGGTCGGCGTGGTGGTGCTCGACGGCGCCGACGTGCCGGTGCTGGTCAACCCGGCGGCCCGGGCGATGGGCATGCTCCGGGCCGGGCCGACGCCGGGCAGCGTCACCGCGCACCCGATCATCCGTACCCTGGCCGGGCAGGTCCGCCGCACCGGCGTGCGCCGCGAAGTGGAGCTCGACCTGCCCCGGGGCCGCGAAGGCGGCACCCAGGACCCGCTCGGGGTGCACCTGCGGGCCGTCGGCCTGCGCGACAACCACGTGGCGGTCGAAGCCGCCGACGTCACCGAGTCGCACCGGGTGGCCCGGGTCCGCCGGGACTTCGTCGCCAACGTCAGCCACGAGCTGAAGACCCCGATCGGTGCCCTGCAGCTGCTCGCCGAGGCGTTGCTGGACGCCACCGATCCGGACAGCGCGGTCACCGACCCGACCGAGGACGTGGCCGCCGCCCGCCGGTTCGCCGAACGGATCCAGCACGAGTCGACCCGGCTCGGTCGGCTGGTCAACGAGCTGCTCGAACTCACCCGGCTGCAAGGGGCCGAGCCGCTGCCGGCCCCCGACCCGATCGCCGTCGACTGGGTGCTCGCCGAGGTCGTGGACCGGACCCGTACCCCGGCAGCGGCCCGCCGGGTCGAGGTGGCGGTGGCGGGCGAACGCGGGCTGACCGTGTACGGTCGCGACAGCCAGATCGCCACCGCGTTGGCGAACCTGGTGGAGAACGCGATCGCCTACTCCGGCGAGGACACCCGGGTCACGGTGACCGTCTCCCGGGCCGATGGTTTCATCGACATCGCCGTCGCGGACCAGGGCATCGGCATCGCCCCCGACGAGGTCGACCGGATCTTCGAACGGTTCTACCGGGCCGACCAGGCACGCTCACGCAGCACCGGCGGCACCGGGCTGGGCCTGGCCATCGTCAAGCACATCGTCACCAACCATGGCGGTCGGGTCGAGGTGTCCAGCACGCTGGGTGGAGGGTCGACGTTCACGCTGCGGCTGCCTGCCAGCCCGCCGGACGCCGCACTGCCGCTACCCGAATCGGTTGAGATCGATACCGATCCGGCCGCGCACGAGCAGGTCTGAGCGGATCAGGCCGGACACAGGGAAGGAACGACAAGTGGCCCGGGTACTCGTGGTGGAGGACGAGGAGTCCTTCTCCGACGCGCTCTCCTACATGTTGCGCAAAGAGGGGTTCGAGGTGTCGGTGGCGCCAACCGGCACCGACGCGCTCACCGAGTTCGACCGCACCGGAGCGGACATCGTGCTGCTCGACCTGATGCTGCCCGAGATGTCCGGCACCGAGGTCTGCCGTGAACTGCGGCAACGCTCCCGGGTGCCGATCATCATGGTGACCGCCCGGGACAGCGAGATCGACAAGGTGGTGGGTCTGGAGATCGGCGCCGACGACTACGTCACCAAGCCGTACTCGCCGCGGGAACTGGTCGCCCGGATCCGGGCGGTGCTGCGTCGACAGAGCACCGAGGTGATCGAGCCGTCCACCGCGACGCTGACCGCCGGACCGGTCCGGATGGATGTCGAGCGGCACGTGGTCACCGTCGACGGTGACTCGGTCCAGCTGCCGCTGAAGGAGTTCGAGCTACTCGAGCTGCTGCTGCGCAACGCCGGGCGGGTGCTCACCCGGGGGCAACTGATCGACCGGGTGTGGGGTGCCGACTACGTCGGGGACACCAAGACTCTCGACGTACACGTCAAGCGGCTGCGTTCCAAGATCGAACCGGAGCCGTCGGCCCCGCGCTTCATCGTTACCGTGCGTGGGCTGGGCTACAAGTTCGAGTCCTGACCAAACGTTGGGGGCCGGGGCCTACGCCGGTGCCGGTGGCACCGGTCGCGTCGGTGTCAGTCCGACCGGCGGGCGTTCGGCGCCCGCCGGCGCGGCGTGGCCGGGTGGGCCGCCACCAGGCCGCGCCGGGCCCGTGCCGCGCACAGCTCGGCCAGGCGGGCGTACGCCGCCTTGCCGACCAGCGCGGTCAGCTCCGGCTCGTACGACCGGTACATCGGCTCGCCCCCGACGTGCGCCTCCGGCGACGAGGTGCACCACCAGTCCAGGTCGTGCCCACCGGCACCCCAGCCCCGCCGGTCGAACTCGGTCAGCGTGGAGACCAGCACCTTGCTGCCGTCCGGGCGTTTGGTCCACTCCTGGTCCCGGCGGATCGGCAACTGCCAGCAGACGTCCGGCTTGTACTCCAGCGGATGCACCCCGTCGCGCAGCGCCTGGGCGTGCAGCGCACAGCCGCCGCCGCCAGGGAAGTCGGCGTCGTTGTGAAACACGCACGGCCCGTCGGCGCTGCGGGTGGCGGTCCGCCGCGCCGGATTCCTGCCGTCGACGGTGTCCATCTCGGTGTAGTTCTTGAACCCGCGCCGGTAGTGCTGCCAGGTCTGCGGGGTGAGCCGCTTCGCGGCCGCCTTGACCCGGTTCTCGTCGTCGCTGTCGGTGAAGAAGGCACCGTGCGAACAGCAGCCGTCCCCGGCCCGCCCGGCGATGATGCCGTGGCAGGACCCACCGAACACACAGGTCCAGCGGGACAGCAGCCAGGTCAGGTCGGCCCGGATCAGATGCGCGGCGTCGGCCGGGTCGACGAACTCGATCCACTCACGGGGAAAGTCCAGCTCGACCTCCCGACCGCGGGGGTCGGCCGGGGTCTCGACCAGGATCCGGAGCTCGTCACGGGGTGCCACCCGGCCAGCGTACGCCTGCCACCTGCGGCGGACCGGGCAAGCGGGCCGGTACGCCGGGTTGGCCTAGGGTGATCACATGCGACTGGGTGTGCTCGACGTCGGTTCCAACACCGTGCATCTGCTCGTGGTGGACGCACACCCCGGCGCCCACCCGTGGCCGGCACACTCGGAGAAGTCGCTGCTGCGGCTCGCCGAACAGATCGGACCGGACGGCGCGCTCACCCCGGCCGGGGCGGACGCCCTGGTCGAGGCGGTGGCCGCCGCGCGGGCCGCGGCCGACCACTGGCAGACCAGCGACCTGATCGCGTTCGCCACCTCGGCGGTGCGCGACGCCACCAACTCGGCGGCGGTGCTGGCCCGGGTCCGCGCCGAGACCGGCGTGCACCTGCAGGTGCTCTCCGGCGCCGACGAGGCCCGGATGACCTTCCTCGCGGTCCGCCGCTGGTTCGGCTGGTCCGCCGGCCGGCTGCTGGTGCTGGACATCGGGGGCGGCTCCCTGGAGCTGGCCGCCGGGGTCGACGAGGAGCCGCACCTGGCCCAGTCGCTGCCGCTCGGGGCCGGCCGGTTGACCCGGGAACGGCTCGGTGTCACCCCGTTCACCGTCAGCCCGCCGGCCGCACAGTTCGTCACCGACCTGCGGGAGTATGTCGACGCCCAGGTGCAGACGATGGTCCCGCTGCTGCAGGCGCAGGGCTGGGACCGGGCGGTCGGCACCTCCAAGACGTTCCGCACCCTGGCCCGGCTGACCGGGGCCGCGCCGTCCAGCGCCGGGCTGTGGGCGCCCCGACGGCTGACCCGTAGCGGGCTGCGCCAGGTGACCGGGTTCATCCGCCACATCCCGCCCGCCGAGTTGCACGAACTCGAAGGGGTCAGCGCCAGCCGGGGGCACCAGTTGCTGGCGGGGGCGGTGGTGGCCGAGTCGGTCATGCGGCAGTTGGGCATCGAGTCGCTGGACATCTGTCCGTGGGCGCTGCGGGAAGGGGTGATCCTGCGCCGGATGGCGCAGCTGGAGCTGACTTCTGCCGGTGACCTGGGCGCGGTCACCGATCCGGCAGGTCTGCGCCGGCCGGGCTAGGCTGGGCGACGTGACCTCCGCGGTACCCGTGCTGCTCTCCAGCTCATCGGTGTTTCCCGAGCCGACGGCGGCCGCCTTCGAGCTGGCTGCCGCGCTCGGCTACGACGGCATCGAGGTGATGGTCTGGACCGATGCGGTCAGCCAGGACGCCGGCGCGTTGCGCGGGCTCGCCGCGCACTACGGTGTGCCGGTACTCGCTGTGCACGCCCCCTGCCTGCTGGTCACCCAGCGGGTCTGGAGCTCCGACCCGTGGGAACGGCTGCGCCGCTCCGCCGTACTGGCCGAGACGCTCGGCGCGCCGACCGTCGTGGTGCACCCACCGTTCAGCTGGCAACGCGACTACGCCCGTACCTTCGCCGACGGGCTGCGCACCCTGCGCGACGCCCACCCACAGGTGCGGTTCGCGGTGGAGAACATGTTCCCGGTCCGGATGGCCGGCCGCGAGTTCGTCCCGTACCAGCCCGGCTGGGATCCAACCGAGGTCGGATACGACGCGTACACCCTTGACCTGTCGCACTGCGCCGCGTCGCGGGCCGACGCGCTCGCCCTCGCCGACGCGATGGGCGACCGGCTGGAGCACGTGCACCTCGGCGACGGCAGCGGCCTCGGCCGCGACGAGCATCTGGTCCCCGGCCGGGGCAACCAGCCGTGCGGTGAGCTGCTCAGCTCGCTGGCCGGCAGCGGCTTCCAGGGTGCGGTGGCGGTCGAGGTCGCCACCCGGGGCGCCCGCAGCCGTACGGTGCGCGAGGCCGACCTGCGCGAGTCGTTGGCGTTCGCCCGCCGGCACCTGGCCACCATCGACGGCGGCAGCCCTGGTCGGTCGGCGACCGCCGACCAGCCGGCCGGCTGAGCCAGGGAAGACTGGCCGGCTGTGCCAGGAAAGACCGGTCGGCTGGAGCCGGGGACGACCGGTCAGCTGACCGGCAGCAGCGGCTTGTCCTCGACCGCGGCGCGTTTGCGGGCCCGGTGCGCGGCCACGTGCGAGCGGGTAGCGCAGCGCTCCGAGCAGAACCGCCGGCAGCAGTTCGACGACGTGTCCAGGTAGACGTTGCCGCAGCGGCCGTCGGCGCAGACGCCGAACCGGGCACTGCCGTACTCGCACAGCCAGACCGACAGCCCCCACACCGCCCCGGCCAGATACTCGGCGCTGACCGAGGCGCCCCGGCCGGTCACGTGCATGTGCCAGTCGTTGGAGTCGTGGCCGGAGATTCGCGGCTGCACCGGAAACGCCGCGAGCAGCGAGTTGAGCTCGGCGACCGCTTCGGCGTCGCGCCCGGTGGTGCCGTACTCGAAGACATCCCGCAGGCGTCTACCGGCCCGCCGGAACACCGCCAGGTCGCGATCACAGACCTCGTCGCACATCCAGACATGGTCGCCGTGGAACAGCGCCCTCAGGTCGTCGAGGTCAGCCAACGGGGAGTTGACCAGATCAACTGCGGTCCGCGCGTAGGCGTCGAAGTCCACCTGACAACCGTAGACGATTCAGATCGCCCGGTGGGCGGCCACGTAGTGCGGTAGAAACCGGGCGTACCCGTCGGTTATCAAACCGGAACTCTCCCGCAGCCCGGCACCGGCCGACTCGCCGTCCACCACCCAGCTACCCAGCACCAGATGGTTGCCGTCGAACGCCGGCAACGCCCGGAACTCCTGGTAACACCAGCCTTCGGCGCCGTAGTCGCCCGAATTCTCGATCTCGCCGGCAGCGGTCACGATCCGCACCGCCGCGCCTTCCCGGCCGAGCAGCGGCTTGGCGACGTACTCCGGCATCCCGCGCGGTCCGTCCAGGTACGCGGGCAGCAGGTACGGGTGGTCCGGAAACAGCTCCCAGAGCACCGCCAGCAGCGCCTTGTTCGACAGCAGCAGCTTCCACGCCGGCTCGATCCAGGTGGTCGGGGTGCCCGGTTCGAGCGCCAACCGACCGTACGGCTCGGCCAGCATCCACTCCCACGGGTAGAGCTTGAAGCAGGTGGTGATCGGCTGGTCGGCGGCGTCGACGAAGCGCCGGCCGTCCCAGCCGACGTTAAGCATCGGCAGCAGCTCGGCGGTCAGCCCGGCCTGGCGGGCCGTCTCGGCGAGGTAGCCGGCGGTCATCAGATCCTCGCCGGTCTCCTCCTCGCTCGACCAGGTGACGTGCAGCGTCGGGTGGTACATCCCGGCCTTGATCTGCGCCCAGCCCGCCACCAGCCGTTCGTGCAGGCTGTTCCACTGGTCGAGCTGCGGGCGGGTGTCCTCCAGCCAGTACCACTGCACGATCGCGGCTTCGACCAGGGCGGTGGGGGTGTCGGCGTTGTACTCCAACAGCTTCGGCGGCCAGGATCCGTCGTACCGGAGGTCGAACCGGCCGTACAGACTCGGTGGCCGCTCGCGCAACGACCGGGCGACGGCGTCGGCGGCCCATCCTGGGATGCCGAAGTCGGCGTACCGCCGGTGCGTCACCACGTGCTCGGCCGCCGTCACCGCCATCCGGTGCAGCTCCTCGGTCGCCTCCTCCAACCGCAGCACCTCCGGCAGGTCGAAGGCGTAGCAGGCGGATTCGTCCCAGTAGGACATCACCGAGCCGTTGGGCAGTTCGGTGTCGGCGTACACCAGGCCCTGCTGCCGTACCGTCGCGTCCCAGTCCGGCCGGGGCCGGCAGGTTTCGCGTCGCATGGTCAGCCGCCGCAGGAGGCGAGGTGGGTGCCGAACCCGCCCCGGTCAGGCACGACCGCGGTGGTCCCGGCCGGAGCTTCCGGCGCGGTACGGGCGACGACCGCCCCGGTACCGTCGGCGGCCATCGCCAGCACCGTCGTGCCGCCGCCGGAGCCGGCACCCATCGACCGGTCGTCGTCGCAGTCGTCGTCCGAAACCAGGTTGCAGCCGGAGAGGGAGAGCGCCAGCGCGGTCAGCGCACCGAGCTGGACACTGGTCGACCGGAGCCGGCGCGGGGAGATCTTGTCCACAGCACTGTTGTAGCTCACCGACGCACGCCCGGCGTCGCCGGACCTCGGCCAGCGGCCGGGCCCCGGGCCGTCACCGGACCTCGGCCACTGGCCGGGCCGGTCGTGGTCAAGGGCGATACGCTCGCCCCATGCTTCGCTCGGTCATCCTCGCCGCGTCCCGGTCGACCACGATCGAACGGCTGGTCGCCGCCGCCCCGTTCAGCCGTGACGTGGTACGCCGATTCGTCGGCGGCACCACCATCGACGAGGCGTTGACCGCCGCGGCCGAGCTCACCGGTACCGGCCTGGTGATCAGCATCGACCACCTCGGTGAGGACACCACCACCGCTGAGCAGGCCAGCGCGGTGCGGGCGGAGTACCTGGCCCTGCTGGACGCGCTGGATCGGGCCGGTCTCGCCGCCGGCGCCGATGTCAGCGTGAAGCTCTCCGCGCTCGGACAGCGGTTCGACGAGCCGGCGGCGACCGGGCACGCCCGGGCGATCTGCGCGGCGGCGGCCGCCGTCGGCGGCACCGTCACCCTCGACATGGAGGACCACACCACCACCGACTCGACCCTGGACATCCTGCAGACGTTGCGTGCCGACCATCCGTCCACCGGTGCGGTGCTGCAGGCGTACCTGCGACGTACCGAGGCGGACTGCCGGGAGCTGGCCACCGCCGGTTCCCGGGTGCGGCTGTGCAAGGGGGCGTACGCCGAGCCGGAGTCGGTCGCCTACCAGGCGGCGATCGACGTCGACAAGTCCTTCGTGCGGTGCCTCAACATCCTGTTCTCCGGCGCCGGTTACCCGATGCTGGCCACCCACGACCCGCGTCTGATCGCGATCGCCGAGGACCGGGCCCGTTGGTTCGACCGGGCGCCGGAGGAGTTCGAGTTCCAGATGCTGTACGGGGTCCGACCGGCCGAACAGGCCCGGCTCGCGGGGGAGGGCTACACCATGCGGGTCTATCTGCCCTACGGCACCGACTGGTACGGCTACCTGATGCGCCGGCTGGCCGAACGCCCGGCCAACGTGGCGTTTCTGGGCCGGGCGCTGCGCTCCCGCGACTGACGCCGGCACCCCTGTGCTGCCGCTCAACCCGGGCTGGACCGGGATGGTTCCGGTCCCCGTATCATTCGGCGGGTGACCGACCGGCAGGACTCCGTACCGACCGACCAGCCGGAGCCGGACAGTTCGGCGGATCGGCGAGAGCCGGACAGTTCGGCGGATCGGCCGGAGTCCGACGGATCGGACCAGCCGGGTTCGTCGCCGAAGGACCAGCCGCAGCGGCCGGATCCCGCGCCGGTCCCGGTGACCCCGCCGCCGGAGCGGCGCTGGTCGTTCTGGCCGGTGCTCGGCATCGTCGCGACGGTGTTGTTCTGCGCCGTGCCGGTGGTCGGTGCGGTGGCGCTGATCGACCGGTTGCCCAGCCCGGAACCGCCGGTGATCGAGCCGACGGTCACCCCGCCGACCGGCCCGCCGGCCAGCCCGGTGCCGGGCGATCCGCCGGCCGCTACCCAGGCCTGGCTGCGTACTCAGATCAACGCCCTGCTCGACCAGCAGGCCGCCGCGCTGATCGCCGGCGACGAACGGGGGTTCCTCGCGGTCGCCGAACCCGGCTCGGCCGCCCACGACGATCTGGCCCGCCAGTTCCAGACCCTGCGCGCGATGCAGGTGACGGCGTGGCGCCCGTCGGTCAGTACGCTGCCGGTCGAGTTCGACCCGACCGCCACGGCCACGCCAACGCCGGCGGCCACCGGGTCGGCCACGCCGACGGCGACGACGGCCACCACCGCCCCGACTGCCACGCCGACTGCCACGCCGACGGCGACTGCCACGCCGACGGTCACCGCGAGCCCGTCACCGGCACCGACCGGCCCGGCACCGATCGGCCCGGCGGCGCTCGGCACCGAATGGCGGCTGCTGGTCAGCTATCAGCACTGCTTCGTGGTGCCGTCCTGTGAGACCAGCGAGGTGGTGGTCGGTCAGCGCTGGAGCACCGAAGGCGGCCGGCTGCGCCTCGTCGCGGTCGAGCCGTCGCTGACCCTGCAGGACGGGCCCCGGCCCTGGGAAGTCAGCGAACTGGTCGTGGCGACCGGCAACCGGACCCTGGTGGCAACCACCCCGCAGCACCGGGATCTGCTGCCCGACCTGCTGCGCGACGCGGAGGAGGCGGCGGCGGTCGCGGACCGGTACGCGGTCTCCGGCACTGCCCCGGACCGGTACCGGGTCTTCTACGCCGGCGCCGACGAATGGGGCAGTTGGTACGGCGGGAACCGTCCGGACTGGACCGCCGGGTACGCGGTGGCGGTCGGCGGCGGACACTACGAGGTCGTGCTCAACGGCACGAACCTGCGCGACGTGGTCCGGCCGGACCTGCTGCGTCACGAGCTGACCCACGCCGCGTCGCTGCCGGACGGCGGGAACCGGGAGCGAGCCGCCTGGTGGCTGATCGAAGGACTGGCGGAGCACGCGGCGGCCGGCGGCCGGCCGGTGGTCCGCTACGAAGGGCTGGACGACGTCCGCCGGCTGGTCCTGGAACAGGACTGGCAGGGGCCGCTGAGCAGCGTCGAGCCGACCGCGGACGCCGAGGACTGGCAGGTCGGTGCCGGGTACGGGGTGGGTTACCTGGCGGTCCGGCACCTGGTCGACCGGTTCGGCGAGGAGCGGACCCTGGCGTTCTTCCGTTCCGTGCTGCATGACGGTGTGGGTCTCGACGAGGCCGCCCAGACGCAGTTCGGTGAATCCTGGGAGGGCCTGCAGGCGGCGTGCGTCGACTACGTCCGGCGGGCGGTCGGCTGAGCCGTCACCCGCAGCCGTCGTGCCGGTAGCCCGTACGGGTGTCGGCCGCCCCGCTGTAGGGATCAAATGACGGAACGGATCGCGCCGGTCACAGCGACCCCGTTACCGTACTGGTAACACGTGCGTTGCCCGTCGCGGCGCGGAAGGGGTCCCGCTGGGCGGCACGCGCCGGGGAAATGGGATGGATTGGTGAACCATGGCAGGATCACCACAGTCCGAGGACAGGCTGTCGGAGGTCAAGTTCCTGACCGTCGCCGAGGTGGCGAGGGTGATGCGGGTGTCCAAGATGACCGTCTATCGACTCGTGCACTCCGGTGAACTCTCCGCGGTACGGGTCGGCCGGTCGTTCCGGGTGCCGGAACACGCGGTGCACGAGTACCTGCGAGGCGCTTTCCGGGAGACCGCCTAGCGGGTATCCGGAGACGCCCAGCACCTACGCGTCCCCCGGCCGGCGCCGGGGCCGCGTTGGTGCTGATGACACGCGCGGGCTAGGCTTGACGCCGGCCGTGCCGTCGCATGCGCGGGCGAGTCCGCCCGCCGGCCCGGCCGGTTGTCCAGTTCGGTCCACGCGTCAGCCACACCGCACGCTGCGCACGGGCCGACCCGAACGTTCGTTGGAAAGGCTTTCGTATGGGCTCGGTGGTCAAGAAGCGCCGCAAGCGTATGGCCAAGAAGAAGCACCGCAAGCTGCTGCGCAAGACCCGCGTCCAGCGTCGACGTCTCGGCAAGTGACCGCGGCCGGGCCCAGGCCCGGCTCAGCAACGCTCCGGTCACCCGCCGGCACTTGGAGGGCCCTATGGTGAGGTCCCCGACCGTGGTGGTAACCGGGACGAGCCGATTCATCGGTGCCCGCGTCGCCGGTCGACTCGCCGCCGACCCTCGGGTCGGCCGGGTCGTCGGGCTGGACACCGCCACACCGGCGCCGGACTTCGCGGATCTGTTGCGCGACGTCGACCAGGTCCGCGCCGACGCTGCCGCGGCCAGCGGCATCATCGCGGACCTCGACGCGTCAGCCGTCGTGCACCTGGCCGTGGTCAGCGGACCGGACCAGCAGTACGGCGGCCGCGCCGCGATGAAGGAACAGAACGTCATCGGCACCATGCAGCTGCTCGCCGCCTGCCAGCGGGCGTCCGGTCTGCGCAAGCTGGTGGTGCGCTCGTCGACGGCGGCGTACGGTGCCTCGTTCCGTGATCCGGCGGTCTTCACCGAGGACACGGAGCCCCGTGAGGTGCCGCGCGGCGGGTTCGCCCGCGACATCCTGGACATCGAGGCGTACGTGCGCGGCTTCCGCCGCCGGCGGCCCGACGTCACTGCCACCGTGTTGCGGTTCGCCCCGTTCATCGGCTCGACCGCCGAGACCAGTCTGACCCGCTACTTCGCCCAGCCGCTGGTGCCGACCGTCTTCGGCCGGGACCCCCGGCTGCAGTTCGTGCACGTCGACGACGCGCTCGAGGTGCTGCACCGGGCCGTGGTGGAGGACCGTCCCGGCACGTTCAACGTCGCCGGCCCGGGCGTGCTCACCCTCTCCCAGGCGATCCGGCGGGCCGGCCGGGTCGCGGTACCGGTGCTGGAGCCGGGGCTGTCGAGTGCCGCCGGCGTCACCCGGGCCTTCGGCGTCGGGCGCTACGGGTTCGACCAGATCGACCTGTTCGTCCATGGCCGGGTGGTCGACACCTCCCGGTTGGTCCGCGAGTTCGGGTTCGAGCCGCGGTCGACGCAGGCCGCCTTCGACGATTTCCTGCGCGCCCACCCGGACGGGGCGCTGCTCGCCGGCGACCGACTGGCCGCCGCCGAACAGGCGATCCTGGACGGCATCCGCCGGGTCCGCGCTGCCCGCGCCGGCGATCAGCGGGAGCTGGCATGACCGTGCCGGACCGACCCGGCGACGTCTGGGACCAGCGGGTGGCCGCCGGCCTGTCGTTTCTGCGCCGCCGGTTGGCCGGCGAGTACGAGGTGGACGAGTTCGGCTTCGATCCCGATCTCACCGAAGGCGTGTTCCTGCCGGTGCTGCGGGCGCTCTACCGCGAATGGTTCCGCACCGAGGTGTCCGGGGTCGAACACCTGCCGGTGAACGGTGCCGGACTCGTGGTCGGCAACCACTCCGGCACGGTCGCGCTGGACGCGGCCGTGCTCACCGCGATCCTGCACGACGAGCATCCGCGGCACCGGCACCTGCGGCTGCTCAGCGCCGACCTGGTCTTCCGGTTGCCGTTCCTGTCCGAACTGACCCGCAAGTTCGGCGGCACCGTCGCCTGCAACCCGGACGCCGAGCGGTTGCTCGGTGGCGGGGAACTGGTCGGGGTCTTCCCGGAGGGCTTCAAGGGAGTTGGAAAGCCGTACTCGCAGCGCTACAAACTGCAACGGTTCGGTCGGGGTGGGTTTGTGTCGGCGGCCATCCGTACCGGATCGCCGATCGTTCCGGTGGCGATCGTCGGCGCCGAGGAGACCTATCCGATGCTGGCGAACATCGCCCCGCTCGCCCGGATCCTCGGCCTGCCGTACTTCCCGGTGACGCCGACGTTTCCGTGGCTGGGGCCGCTCGGCCTGGTGCCGTTGCCGAGCAAGTGGCTGATCGAGTTCTGTCCGCCGATCCCGACCACCCAGTTCGCCGACCACGCCGATGACCCGCTGGTCGTGTTCAACCTGGCCGACCAGGTGCGGGAGACGATCCAGCAGGCCCTGCACCGGCTGCTGGAGCGCCGGCCGGACCCGTTCGGCCGGTGAGCCGGCCAGCCGGGCCGCTCGGCCGGCAAGCGGTCAGTCCGTCAAGCTTCGCAGATCCAGCACCTGCCAGGCGGCAGAGCTGTCGTCGCCGACCGACCACCACAGCACACCGCCCCGGCAGAGCACCATGCCCACGTCGTCGCTGACCACGAACGCCTCGTCGAGCTGCAGATCGTAAATGATCAACTGCTGTGAGTTGGTCAGTGAGGTGGGTGCCGACGACAGCGACAGCACCTCGAACCGGTCCAGCACGGCGACGTCGATGGTGCTGGCGGTCACCGTGCCGTCGCCGATGCGCCGCCGGTCCGTACCGTCCGGGCGCATCAGGTCGATGCGGCCCGGGCCGTCCGCCGCCAGCACCAGCACCCGGCACCAGGTGGGACCGCAGGTGACCAGTTCGGTCGGGCCGGCGGGGACGTCGGTGATCCGGCGTTCGACCAGGTCACGGATCCGGATCGGGCCGGTCTCGCCGCTGCCGGCGCTGACCATCGTCGGCCACCGGGACAACGCCCAGGCGCCCGGATCGGTGCGTACGGTCACCTCGCCGCCGGCCAGCGGGACCGATCGCAGTTCGGTCGCCGGTTCGGTGCCGGGTGCCACGGCGACCCAGTACAGGCTGCCCTCGTTGATCACCATGTCGTACTGGGAGTTGAAGAAGACCACGTCGCCGGTGTCGGTGGTGAGCCGGTGTGGCTCGGCGGCGTCGGCCCAGCCGGCGGCCCACATCTCGGTCCGCCCCCGGCCGTCCTCGTCCGCGACCGACTCGGACCAGGCCAACGTGTCCCCGTCGGTGGTGAACCCACCGAACTGCGGGGTAGCGCCGAGCGGGAGCCGGCGCAGTTCCCGTACCGATCCGTCGGCGGCCCGCACGACCAGCCGCAGCGCGGTGCCGTCCGGGCTCGGCGCGGTGCCGACCGAGGTGGCGCCGTCGACGAAGAGCACCGGGCTGTACGCCGGCCCGTCGGCGAGGTTGGCGGGTATCTCGGTGATCTCGGCGGCCGGCCAGACCTCGGCGACGGTACGCAGCCGGCCCGGCTCGTCCGCGCTGGTCGTCGGGCTGGCCTGCGGCAACATGACCAGCAGGACCGCGGCAGCCAGCGCCCCGGCCAGTCCGGCCAGGTGCCACGGACGGTGGCGGCGGTGCCGACCCGGTGGGTGGCTGGGCGCCCCGGTCGACTCGACCGGGCGTGCGGTGACCGTCACACCGATGCCTTCCTGATCCGATGCCGGCGTTGCCGCCCCCGGGTGGGCCGGCTGCCCGCCCCCGGGTGAGCCGGATGGCTCTGTCCTGGTCAGCCGGTTGCCCGGCGGCGGCGGATGGCCAGGCCGGCCGCCACCGCGCCGGCCAGGAAACCGGCGGCGACCGTCGACGGTACCGCGATCCGCGCCGCCTTGCGACCGGTCCGGAAGTCCCGGACCTGCCAGCCCTGGTCCCGTGCCTGGCGGCGCAGCGCGGTGTCCGGGTTGACCGCGACCGGGTGTCCGACGGCGGTGAGCATCGGCAGGTCGTTGGCGGAGTCGCTGTACGCGCTGCAGCAGGCGAGCTCGAGCCCTTCGACTGCGGCGAGCCGCACGATTGCCTCCGCCTTCGCCGGGCCGTGCATCAGCTCGCCGGCCAGCCGGCCGGTGTACGTACCGTCGACGACCTCGGCGACGGTACCGAGCGCACCGGTCAACCCGAGACGCTGGGCGATCACCCGGCCGACCTCGACCGGAGTCGCGCTGACCAGCCACACCCGTTGTCCGGCATCGAGGTGCACCTGCGCCAGGGCCCGGCTGCCGGGCCAGATCCGCGACGCCATCAACTCGTCGAAGATTTCCTCGGTGAGGCGTTCCACATCGCTGACCCGCCAGCCGGCGACGAACGCCAGGGCCGCCTCCCGGGCGTGCGACATGTCCCCGGCGTGTTCCGCGGCGAGCAGCCGGAACCGTGCCTGCCGCCAGGCGAACTGGGCAAGGTCGGTGGTGGTGAAGTAGTTGCGGGCGGCCAGGCCGCGCGCCAACCAGTAGATCGACGCGCCACGCAGCATGGTGTTGTCGACGTCGAAGAACGCCGCTGCCCGGTGGTCGGGGTCCGCCGGTGTCGCGGCGGTCAACCCGGTGGTCGCCCAACCCGTGGTGTGACCGGCAGCGTCGGTACTGATGGTCACCTTGCGGGTGCGGGGCACGCCGGCATCACCTCTCCCGTCGGGCGGCGCCACCGGCCCGGTCAGGTCACCGGTCAGCGGCCGGGTTGTCCTTGACCGCCGGGCGCGGGCCCGGCAGATCCGTCTCGGTGGCCTCGCCGATCTGTGGCTCGGCGAGGCTCGACTGCTGCGGACTGGTCGACGGCCGGTCGCCGGGCCCCGGGTCGACTGGCGAGTCGGCACCTGCGGCGGGGGCGGGCGCTACGTCGGCGCGCCCCTCGTCGACCGACGACTCACCGGCGGGCGGCCCGACCAGGCCGCCCGGGACACGAATGCTACCGGCCGGCTCGGCCGATACGCAGCTGGCCGGCAGCGGGCCGAGTTCGTCGCTGTCGCTGCTGGCCTGAGCCGAGCAGGTCAGCTCGTTGCGCAACGCCGTGGTCCGGGCACGGACCCGGTCGAGGAGGGTGAGTGACTCGCCAATCCGGCCCCGGTTCGCCGCCGACCCGTCGGCGAGTTGCCGCAACGTGGGACGCTGCGTGGACACGAACGAGTCGATCACGTCCAGCGGTGCCCCGTCACCGCCGACAACGGCGGCGGAGGTGAGCAGTCGGACGCCTTCCCGGGTCTGGCCGTCCATGTCGTCCAGCACCGCGCTGAACGCGGCGGGCTCGTCGTACACGATGAGGGCTTCGCCCATCCGTACCTCCGCGAAGCCGAGGAACAGCTGTCCGCGGGAGGAGTCGGACTGGGCCAGGGCGAGCTGGGCACGTTCGGTGGACCGTTTCATTCCGTACAGGGTGTCGCCCGGCACCGCCTGCTCGGTGGCGGCGGACATGCCGGAGACGGTGATCGCCCCGAACGCGACGGTGGCGATGATGACCGCGCGGGTCCGGGCCCGGCCGGCGGCCGTCGCCGCGCGGGCCCCCGCCGCCCGGGCGGCGAACCAGCGGGACCGGGGCCGTTCGGGCAGGCGGCGGTACGGAGTTGTCGGTGCGCTGGCGCCGATGCCTTCCCGTTCGGCGGTGGCGATCAGCACAGCGCGCAGGTGCGCCCGGTAGTCCGGGTCCACGCCGCTGTCCGGTGACTTCGGCATCTCAGACATTCGGCGCCCGAGTGCCGTGAGCCCGGCCAGCTCGTCGTCCAGCGGATCGCGGACATGGTGCCGCCCTCCGCTCTCGGCACGGTCGAGAAGTTGTGCGAATCGTTCGGCGCGTCGGCGGAAGAGATTGAGCTTGCTCATCAGCGGACACCTCCCTTCGCAGGTCACGGCTTCAGCGGCGGGTGTCGCCACTATCCGGTGCGACCACGGCCAGGGTCGCTGGGGAGGTGACCCGTTGCGGGTCCTGGCACGCTGCCTGATGGCTGGCGAGGTGCTGGCACCATCGGTCGCACCCCAAGAAACGCCTGAGCGGTCAGTTGGGTTACGGGCCGGTGGCGAGATTCATCACTACGCGTGACTGTTGTTGCTGTCCGTGTGGGCGCGATCACGGTTGGAAACCGTCGGGCAGGAGCCGGGCCAGCGCCCGTACTGCCCGGTACTGCAGGGCCTTGATCGCCCCCTCGTTCTTGCCCATCGCCCGGGCGGTCTCGGCGACCGAGAAGCCTTGCAGGAAGCGGAGAACGATGCACTCCTGCTGCTCCGGGTTGAGCTGCTTGACGGCGGTCAGCAGGGCGACGTTGGTGATGTGGTCGACGACCGCTGCCTCGGGGCTCCCTTCCGGCCCGCGATCCTCGCGCTCCGCATCCATTACATCACCCGTAGTAACTTCCAGTCGGTACCGCCCCGACTTGAAGTGGTCCGCGACCAGGTTGCGGGCGATGGTCACCAGCCAGGCCCCGAGGTCACGGCCCTGCCAGGTGAAGCTGCCAATCCGCTTCAGGGCGCGCAGGAAGGTGTCCGATGTGAGGTCCTCGGCGAGTTGCCGGTTGCCCACCCGGAAATAGACGAACCGGAACACGGTGTCCACGTACCGGTCGTAGATCAGACCGAACGCCTCGGTCTCGCCCGCCTGGGCCCGTTCCACCAGCGTCCAGACCTCGCGGGCGGGATCGGACGGGTCCGGCCGGTCCGGGTAGCCGCCTGGCGGTGCGCCGGACCGGCTGCCCTGGTCGGGGATGACCGGCAGCACGGTGGTCTCCGCCTCGTTGCCGTCCGGCTGGGTCGGCATGGTGGGTCGGGCCGGGGCGGCCACCGCGCCGCCCATCGGCTTGGTGTTGGCGCCGGGCTGGCGTCGGCTCGGCCCCTCGTTGGGCTGGGTGCGTGGCCTGGTTCCTCGGGTGCCGCCGTCGCCGCGCATCGTGATGCTGAGCATCTCATGCATCGACGTGCGTAGCAGCGATAACCCTTCGGCGAGGGCGATCCGGGCGGCAATTACCTCGCGGCTGGCCGACGGGAGAACGATCTGCGGGGAGTAGACACTCATTGGGCGTCCTCCGTTCGTGCCTGCGGCGACCCGGCTCGTTGCTGGGCCCGGGCACCTGGGTCGGTGAGCTGGGTGCTGATACCGGCGCGGTCCGGCAGGTCGGTGGTGAGCGCCATGGACCGGCGCACCCTCCTGAGGTGCTGGTGCGGTGCGACAACGGGCACGGCGGCCTCCTCGGGCTGAGGGGTGGCGACTCACGGCAAAACGGGTGAGTCGACCCAAGGCGATGATAGGGCCAACGTCACCCACGCGTGTGGAGTCCGTTACACAACGACGAAGTATTTCCGCAGGACGGCGTGCCCATGTCGCACTGGCTGTCCGCTGTCGGTTACCCGACGCATTGGTTGTCGGGAAGCGGTAAGCTCCCCGGCGTGTCGCGCCGCCAGCCCAGAATCACCTTGATCACCCGCCCTGGCTGCCACCTCTGCGACGACGCCCGTGTCGCGATCGCCCGGGTGGCGGGGCAGACCGGCGACGAATGGGTGGAGCAGGACGTCACCGCTGACATCGAGCTGGAGCGCGACTACGGCGAACGGCTCCCGGTGGTGCTGCTCGACGGGCGGGAACACGGGTACTGGCGGGTCGAGGAGCAGCGGCTGCTCGATGATCTGCGCCGACCGGTCGACTGACCTGGTGACCGGTCGAGCGGCTGCGGCCGGCCGGTCGGCTGACCTGCTGGTCCGGCCGTGCCGATGGCCGGTATCGTGCCGCCGTGGACCCGCTTGACACCCATCTGGTATGGGACTGGAACGGCACCCTGCTCAATGACCTGGCGCTGGTCGTCACCTCGACCAACCACGCGATCGCCACCGTCGACGGACCCGTGCTCACCCCCGAGCAGCACCGGGTGGCCTTCCGCCGGCCGGTCGCCGACTACTACGCAGACGTTCTCGGCCGGGCGGTCGACGCTGAGGAGTTCGGTCGGCTGGACCAGATCTTCCACGCCGCGTACCGGGCCGGTCTGACCACTTGCGCCCTCGCCGAAGACGCCGAACGGGCGCTGCTCAGCTGGTCGGGTAGCCAGTCGCTGCTCTCGATGTGGTTCCACGACGAGCTGGTCCCGCTGGTCGACACGTACGGCCTGACCCGTACCTTCCGGCGCATCGACGGACTGCGGACGGCGGTCGGCGGCGACCGCAAGGCCGGGCATCTCGACCGGCACCTGGCCGCGCTGGGTGTGGACCCGGCCCGGACCGTGCTGATCGGCGACTCGATCGACGACGCGGACGCCGCCGAGGCGGTAGGTGCAAGTTGCATCCTGTACACCGGCGGCTTCACCGACCCGGGCCGGCTCCGGGCCCGCGGCGTGCCGGTCGCGGAGTCCCTCACCGAGGCGGTACGGCTGGCGGCCGACCACTGATCCGCTGAGGAAGCCGGCCCAGCCGGGTCGGCTCTGCGGCAAGCCGGCTCGGCCCGGTCAGCCGCGCAGGTAGGTCAGTACGGCGAGCACCCGACGGTGCTGCTCGGTGTCCGGCGCCAGCTGGAGCTTGTTGAAGATGTTGTGGATGTGCTTCTCGACGGCCCCGTCGGTGACCACCAGCAGCCGGGCGATGGCGGTGTTGGACCGCCCCTCGGCCATCAGCCCGAGCACCTCCCGTTCCCGCGGGGTGAGCTGGCGCAGCGGGTCGTCGCGGCGGCGCCGGACCAGCAGCTGACCGACCACCTCCGGGTCGAGCACCGTACCGCCGGCGGCCACCCGGGCGAGGGCGTCGAGGAACTCGGCGATCGCGGCGACCCGGTCCTTGAGCAGGTAGCCGACGGCGCCGGCCCGGTCGGCGAGCAGATCGTCGGCGTACGACACCTCGACGTACTGGGACAGCACCAGCACCGGCGCTCCCGGGACCAGTTCGCGGATCCGTACCGCCGCCCGCAACCCTTCGTCGGTGTGCGTCGGCGGCATGCGTACGTCGACGATCGAGACGTCCGGACGGTGTTCGGTGACCGCCTCGACCAGGGCCGGGCCGTCGCCGACCGCGGCCACCACCCGGTGGCCGTGCTCGCTGAGCAGTCGGACCAGGCCCTCCCGCAGCAGTACGGCGTCGTCGGCGATCACCACTCGCATGGGTGCCATGTCTACCATCACGGCTCAGCCGGGAAGTTCGGCACGGATCTCGGTGGGCCCGCCCGGCGGGCTGTGCACCGCGAGGGTGCCGCCGTGCGCCCGCACCCGGTCGGCGAGTCCGGCCAGTCCGTGCCCTTTGGCGAGGTGGGCACCGCCGGTCCCGTCGTCGGCGACCACGATCGTCAACCCGCCGTCCCGGCGGTGCACGCCGACACTGCAGCTGGTCGCCCCGCTGTGCTTGGCGATGTTGGTCAGCGCCTCGGCCACCACGAAGTAGGCGCTGCTCTCCACCGCCGGGTCGGGCCGCGTCGCGGCCGCGCCGAGCCGGGGGTCGACCGACAGGTCGACCGGTATCACGCCGCGTCCGGCCAGGGCGGCGATTGCACTGGGCAGCCCTCGGTCGACCAGGATCGGCGGTGCGATGCCACGGGACAGGGCGCGTAGCTCGGCCAGCGTCTCCCGGGTCTGGTCCAGCGCCTCGTCCAGCGTGCGCCGGGCGGCGTCCGGGTCGGCTGCCAACTGCTCGCAGGCCCGCCCCAGGTCCATCGCGAGCCGGACGAGTCGCTGCTGCGGCCCGTCGTGGATGTCGCGTTCCAGCCGGCGTAGCGCGGTCGCCTCCGCGCTGACCGCGGCCTGCCGCTGCTCCTCCAGGTCGGTGATCCGGTCGCGCATCTGCGCCACCCCGGTGAGCAGGCCGCGGGCGAAGCCGGCCTGCAGCAACGCGCAACCGCGGACAACGATCGGCAGGGTGACCAGGAAGAACAGTCCGATCGCGGTGTACAACGCGATCCGGGTGCCCGGTGCGTCGCCGAGGCCGAGTAGCGGCGCCAGACCGCCGTCCGGGTCGGCGGGCAGCAACCAGTCGTACGTCCAGTAGAGCGAGCCGGCCAGCGCCCCGGTCCACCAGGTGACGGTGACCGGTACGGCGATCAGGGCCACCGGCAGGCGCAGCACACCGAATGCCAGATCGAGCCAGGACTGGGGGTCGGTGAGTGGGGCGAGGACCCGTCGCCAGGTGCCGGCGTCCGGCCCCGGCGTCACGTATCGCGGCTGCACCCGGGCGGCGGCCAGGACGCCGGCCATCCGGTGCCGTTCGAGTTGGGCGAACGCGCGGGCGGTGGCCAGCGTGCCGCTGAGCACCGGCAGGCCGACGACGGTGACCACCAGGCCGACGCCGAGTGCGAAACCGACGACGCCGACGACGAAGTTCGCCAGCGCGAGCGGCAGGCTGGTGAGTACGTACAGGGAGTCGCTGGCGAGCCGGCGCAACGTCGTCGGCCTGCTGGCCGGTGCGAAGGCGGGCGGAATGCCGACTGCGGTCATCAGAGTCCTTCCGTGGATACGTCGGCGTTGCGGCCGGGGAGGAAACGGAACCCC
>NZ_JBHMIN010000049.1:0-49425 GCF_048060215.1 Micromonospora sp. LOL_021
TCGTCGAGGGCGACCCGAAGACCGCGGCGGGGCGGCGGGCGGTCGCCCTGGACAAACGCACTGTCCAGGTTCTGCGCGCGCACCGCCGCCGTCAACTCGACCAGAGCAGCGGGGCCACCGCCGACGGCACGCCCTGGACCGACACTGGGTACGTGTTTACCCGCCCCGACGGGCTGCCGATCAACCCGAACTACGCCACCACCCGGTTCCGCAAACTCGTCCACCGGGTCGGGCTGCCGCCGGTACGGCTGCACGACCTGCGTCATGGTGCGGCGTCCCTGGCGCACCAGGCCGGCGCCGACCTGAAGACCCTGCAGGATCTGCTCGGGCATTCCAGCGTCGTGGTCACCGCCGACACCTACACCAGCGTCCTACCCGAGGTGCAGCGGCGCTGCGCCGACGCCACCGCCAACCTCGTCCTGAACGCGGCCCGCCGCACCCGCAGGAAGATCAGGAACAAGGCCCGGAACAACCGGCCCACCCGCCGGCCGAAACCAGGTGCCCCGACCCCCACCGCCCCGGTCGCAGCGGCGAAACCGCAGGTCAACAGGCCGAGAGGCTCGGGGAAGTCGCCGGCGAGCGTGGCACCCACGTCGCACCCACGTGACACCCACCATCCACACAGGCCGGACAGCAAAAAGGGCCTGACTGCCGTTTCGGCAGGTCAGACCCCTTTTGATCTTGCGCGCCCGAAGGGACTCGAACCCCTAACCTTCTGATCCGTAGTCAGATGCTCTATCCGTTGAGCTACGGGCGCAGGTGCCTGGCAAGCATACACGCCTCGCCGAAGCGCGGAGACTCCGGGATTCGAACCCGGGAGGGGCTTTAAGACCCCAACCGCATTAGCAGTGCGGCGCCATAGACCAGACTAGGCGAAGTCTCCCCGGCAGCCGATCCAGGCCACCGCCGGTCGAGGATACAGGGCACGCCACGCCCGGGGCAAAGCACCTCCCAGGGCCGCAGCCGACGTCAGTGTGCCGCGACCGGTGCCGGCGTCGTCCGGTCGGGTACCGGCAGGCGGCCGGGCCGTACGACGACCAGGAGCACGATCAGCGCGGCCAGGACACCTCCCGTGATCACCGTGGCCATCGCGATGCTGCCGGTGCCGAGCAGCCCGACGACCGGCGCGGCGAGTGCGCCGACACCGAACTGCACCGCCCCGAGCATCGCGGACGCGGTTCCGGCAGCTTCCCCGTGGCCGGCCAGGGCCAGCGCGGGAGCGTTCGGCAGCGCGAACCCGGCTGCGGCGAGGACGGCCCACAGCGGGATCAGGACGCCGGGTAGCCCGCCGACGTTTGTGGCCGCGAAGCCGAGCAGGACCAGCCCGCACACCAGCCCGGCGATCAGTGAGGTCCGCAGGATCTGCTGCGGCGAGTAGCGGCGGAGCAGCCGTACGTTGAGTTGGGTGGCGGTGATCATGCCGACCGCCCCTGCCCCGAACGCGATACCGAACTGCTGCTCGTCGAGCCCGTACTGGTCCTGCAGGACGAACGACGAGCCCGCGACGTACGCGAACAGCGACGCCATCGAGAACCCGGCGACGAGCACCAGGCCGACGAAGATCCGGTCCCGGAACAGGCTTCCATACACCCGGAGGGTGTCCAGCACCCGGGCCGGACGGCGGCGGTGCGGGGGCAGCGTCTCGGGCAGCCCGAGGGCGGTCACCGCGATCAGGGCGAGCCCCAGCACCGCGAGCGCGGCGAACACCCCTCGCCACTGCGTCCAGCTGAGCAGCGCGCTGCCGAGGGTCGGCGCGAGGACCGGCGCGACGCCCATGACCAGCAGCAGTCGGGACAGTACGCGGGCGAAGGCGATCCCGCTGAACATGTCCCGGACGACGGCCATCGCGATCACCGCCGCAGCGGCGGCTCCGAAGCCCTGGACGATCCGCAGCGTGCCGAGCACGCCGATGTTCGGCGCCACGGCGCACAGCACCGAGGCGAGCACGTGCAGAGCGGTGCCGACCAGCAGCGGTCGGCGTCGACCCCACACGTCCGACAGCGGCCCGATGATCAACTGGCCGATGGCCAGCCCGGCGAGTGTGCCGGTCAGCGTCAACTGGACGCCGGCCGCCGTGGTCTGCAGGTCGTCGCTGATCGCCGGTAGTGCCGGCAGGTACATGTCGATGGTCAACGGGCCGACCGCGATGAGCGTGCCGAGCACCAGGATCAGCCGGATCCGCTGCCATGTGCTGAGCAACTCACCGGGAGTCGGCTCCACGACGGTGACTGGTGCGGACCCGCCGGGCCGTTGGGCGAGCGCTGTCATGGTTCCTCTTCCGCGTGGGCGCGTCGTCTGCGCGCGGTAGGGCGCGGGTCGTCGCGACCCGTCTGGTACGCCAGAGCTGCCGCTGTGCAGGCGGGCAGCCAATCTCACAAGCTAGCCGTCGGGTCTGCCATTCCCGTTACGGCGAACGGTGTGGCGCGTCACAGCAGCGCGAACAGTGCGCTCGTCGGCCCGGATGTGGCCAACCGCACGGGCGCCGGGCCGACGCCGACGGAGCCCGAGACGGGAGCCGGCCCACCCGGGCCCACCGAGGGAGCACCAGGCCACCCGGATCCACCTGATCACCGTATATACTGTGACCGACGACAATGCATATTGCGTACGTCATACCTTCGTACGGCAGGTCGCTTCCGTGGGACGCCATCAGAAATAATCGGCCCGGAGTCTTGTCGTGGAAACCGCCGAAGCCTAATCTCTGGCATCACCGATGCGCGACTCGCGTCGCCGGTGCGGCGCCTGCCTGGCGTCGCCGGACAGCAGGTGCCCACCGACGGAACCCCGTCGTGGGGCGCCGGCCCGACCGGCCCGGAATCACCCGGGGCAACCCCTTCGGTTAAGGAGCCAGCCTTGCGTATCCGACTCACACTGGCCATCGCCGCGACCGCACTGGTCGGCGCGTTCGTGGCCCCGTCCGCCGCGGCTGCGGCACCGCAACAGATCATCGGCGGCGGCACGGTTTCCTCGGCACCGTGGGCGGCCGCCGTTTTCCAGAACGGCTCGTTCGCCTGTTCCGGCTCGATCATCGCCTCACGGTGGGTGCTGACCGCGCGGCACTGTCTCGGCAGGTCGATGTCGGTGCGGGTGGGTAGCGTCTACCGCTCCTCGAGCGGCGCGACGAGGACGGTCAGCGCCACGTACGGCCGGTACGACCTCGGCCTGCTCTACCTGAGTTCGGCGGTCTCCACCAGCTACGTCACGTTGGCGTCCAGCAACCCACCGGTCGGCTCGACGAACACCATCTACGGCTGGGGCCGGACCTGCAGCAACTGTGACGCCTCGGCGCAGCTGAAGGTCGCCTCGGTGCGGACCACGACCAACGGCGCGTCCGACGCGTACGGCGGCCCGGCGATCCGCAGCACCGGGGTGAACGGCGTGGCCTGGCGGGGCGACTCCGGCGGTCCGCAGTTCTACAACGGGCAGCAGGTGGGTGTCTGCTCGACCGGCAACGGGTCGACGTACCAGAACTACGCCTCGGTGGCGTCCAGCCGGAGCTGGATTCGCTCGGTGACCGGAGTCTGAGTCTGCGATGACCGGGGCGGCCGACACCGGCCGCTCGGTACGCGGGGTGCCGGTCGGCGCCCCGCGTACCGCCAGATCCGCCGGTTCGGCAGCCGCTGCCCGCAGCGGCCGCCGAACCGGCGCCGGCCGCCACACCTGTACCGGCTCGCTGCGGCCGGTGATCGACATCGGTGGTTGCTGGTGGAACCTGAGTCTCGTGCCGGCGGCGCGGTAGGTTTCCGCGGTCACGGCGACATCACCCGGGGCGGCATGCGCCTGCAGCCGCGCGGCTACGTTGATCACGTCGCCGGTGAGGAATCCGACTCCACCGTCGACCGCACCGGCGGTGTCGACAACCGCCGTTCCGGTGGCCACCCCGACCCGGATCCGTACCCGCGCGCTGTCGGCGAAGTCGGTACGGCGTACCGCGTCGGCGAGCTCGAGAGCGGCTCGCACCGCCGGGTACGCGCCACCGTCGCCATCGCCGCCACCGTCGTGATCATCGTTGTTCCCGGCGATGCCGAAGACCGCCATCACCGCATCCCCGATGTACTTCTCCACCACGCCGCCCCACCGTCGAATCACCGTCCGTACCGCGTGGAAGTAGCGCAGCTGCACGTCGCGGACCTCCTCTGGGGTGAGCCGACTGGACAGGGCGGTGAAGCCGACCATGTCAACGAAGAGCACGCTGACCGTGCGGCGGCGGGTCCGAGCGGCCGGAACGGACCAGCCAGATGGTGGTTTCCGTCGCGCTCCGCAGTTGTCACAGTAACGGTGGGTCGACCTCGCGGCTGTACGGCAGATCGGGCCGGCCGTGTGGGTCGGGCCGGTGGGGCGGCGGTAGTTGCGGCGGAGCGTCCTCATGATCGCCTCCTGCGCGGTGGTGGTGCTTCAGTCCGCTCCCGGGTGGACCTGATCCGGTCCGTGTGGACCGACGTACGGGACGGATGGCTGAAACGGTCGCAGCCCAGCGCAGCCCTAGGATCTGTAGAACGACGTATGTCAGATACTCCCACCCTTTATGTCGGTGATCGGATTGACACAGTCACGCGATGGCAGGTCGCTGGCCCCCAGCTCCGACGAGGTTCCCTTCGTCGGGCGGCAGGCTCAGCTGCAGGTGTTGCACGAGTCGCTACGTAGGGTCGAGCGGGGGAACACGGCCGCGGTCTTCGTCATGGGCGAGAGCGGCATCGGTAAGTCGCGGCTGCTGAGCGCGGCCAGCGACCGGCTACGTACTGCCGGTGCGCTGGTGTTGTCCGGGGCATGTCTAGACATTGGGGACTCGTCACCTCTGCACCCACTTCGGCAGGCTCTGCGGCGCTATCAGCCGGCGGCCGGCCGGGCCGGCATCCTGTCCGGCGCCGCCGCCCACGAGTTGATCTCGGTGCTGGACGGCGAGGCCCGGCATCCCGATGGAGCCGGTGACCTGCTGGAACGGCTCACCCGTGGACTCGGAGCGGTCGCCGCCGGTCGGACCCTGGTGCTGGTCATGGACGATCTGCAGTGGGCCGACCTGACCACCCGGCATCTGCTGCTCTACCTCCTCGCCGGGCTGGGTGACGTCCGGCTGCTGCTGCTCGGCGCCGCGCGGACCGAGACGCTGCGGGGCGACGACCCGATCCGCCGCATGCTGTTGGAGCTACGCCGGTCCCGGTCGCGTTCCGGCGCGGTCCACGTGCTGGAGCTGGAGCCCTTGGACCGGGCGGAGACCGCGCAACTCGTCGCGGAGCTGCTCGGTGGCGACCCGGAGCCCGACCTGGCCGAGTCGGTGTGGCGGCGCAGCGGCGGGGTGCCGTTTCTCGCCGAGGAGCTGGCCCGGGACGCCCGCGACGGCCGGGTCGGCTTGTCGGAGACCCTGCGCGAGATCACCCTGGCCCACGTCGACGCCCTGCCGGCCGATGCCCAGCTCGTGTCGCACGCGGTCGCCGCCGGCGTCGAGCCGGTCGCCCACGACCTGCTGGCGCGGGTCGCCCAGCTCGGCGAGGACCGGCTGCTGCAGGCGGTACGCGAGGCGGTCGGCCAACGGGTGCTGCTGTCCGAGCCGGACGGGTACCGGTTCCGCTACCCGCTGATCCGCGAGGTCCTGGAGCCGCGGCTGTTGCCGGGGGAGCGGGTCCGGTGGCACCGGCGGTACGCCGAGGCGCTCGCCGCCGGCCCCACCGGTGACCTGCAGCATGCCCGGTTGGCGTACCACTGGCGGGAGGCGGGTGAGACCACCCGGGCGTTGCCGGCCGTGGTCGCCGCCGCCGAGGAAGCGGAGCGACTGTACGGCTTCGCCGAGGCGTTCGAGCACTGGGCCAGCGCGGTCGACCTGGCCAACCAGGTCCCGCCGGCCTGGCTGGTCGAGTTCGACGCGACCATGCTGGGCCGACGCGCGGCTGAGGCGGCGCACCGTAGCGGCGAGCACGAGCGCGCGTTGGCCCTGCTGGAGCAGCTGGCCACCAACCTGTTCGGTCCGCCGCCGTCCTGGCTGTACACGCTGCGGGCGCGGTACCTGACGGCGGTCGGTCAGCTGGCCGAGGCGGAGCGCGAGTACGACCGGACGCTGGCTGCGACCGACGCCACCGCAGGCGAGCGGGTCGCCGCCGCCGCGCACTCCGCCGATCTACTGCTGCAACTCTGCCGGTACGCCGACGCCGGCCGGCGGGCACAGGAGGCACTTGACCTGGCTGCCGGGGTGCCCGACTGTGCCTCGGCGATGGTGCTGGCCGGGGTGACCCTCGGCTACAGCCAGGCGTACCTCAACGACCCGGCGGCGGGCAAGGAAGCGGTCCGGCAGGCGCGGCGTACCGCCGAGCTGTCCGGCGGTCCGGCGGACGTCGCCGTCGCCGACCTGCAGCTCGCCGAGCTGCTCAGTGGACACCTCAACGAGTTGGAGGAGGGTGTCGCGGTCGCCCGCCACGGTGCGGAGCGGGCCGAGCGGGTCGGGCTGGCCCGTACCTACGGCACCCGGTTGCTCTCCGCCGCCGCCAACGGGCTGTTCCGGCTCGGCCGGTGGAGTGCGGCCGAGGAGGTGATCACGGCTGCGCTGCGGCATCGGCCGTCCGGGGCCGACGCGGTCGAGCTGCTGCTGGCCCGTTGCCGGATTCATGTGGGTTTCGGGCACCTCGACGGTGCGGAGTCCGACCTGGAGGCGATCGAGACCCTGCTGGCCGCTGGCGGTGGGATGCGGCACATGCTGCCGTTGCTGACGTTGCGCGCCGGGCTGGCCATGTGGCGTGGCCGGCATACCGAGGCGCGGGAGGCGGTACAGCAGGGCATCGATCTGGCCGAGCGGCACTCGGGTGACGTCTGGTTGCAGGCGCCGCTGGTCTGGCACGGGCTGCGCGCCGAGGCGGAGGCCCGGTCCAGCGGGACACCGGTCGACCCGCAGGCGGTGCAGCGCCTGGTCAAGGTGGTCGGTCGGATGGAGCGCAGCAGCAACACGGAGACCGCGGCACCGGTACGCGATGCGGTGATCGGATACCGGGAGCTCTGTGCCGCGGAGATCAGCCGGATCGACGGCCGGTCGGACCCGGTGCTCTGGTCGCGGGCCGCCGATGTCTGGGAACGGCGATGCCATCCGTACCCGGCGGCGTACGCCCGGTTGCGCCAGGCCGAGGCGCTGTACGCGATCCGTACCCGAAACGCGGACGCGACCCGGGCGCTGCAGGCGGCGTACCGGACCGCCCGGCGGCTCGGTGCCCGTCCGTTCACTGAGGAGATCCAGGCCCTGGCCTCCCGTGCCCGGGTGGTGTTAAGCACGGGTGAGCCGGAGCCGATGCCCGAGGTCGACAGCCAGGAGCCGGTCACCCTGCGGGCCGGTCTGACCAGCCCGCCGACGGTCGGCGAGCGGGTGGCCCGGGCGTTGGTCAACGACCGGGCGAAGCGGACCTCGATGGTCGAGCGGGCTGGCCAGGTGCTCGCGCCGGGCGGTCCGGACGAGCTTGCGGTGCTCACCGACCGGGAGCGTCAGGTGCTCGAGTTGGTCGCGGAGGGACGGACCAACCGGGCGACGGCCGAGGTGCTGTTCATCAGCGAGCGCACAGTCGGTGTGCACGTGTCGAACATTCTCAACAAGCTGCAGGTCAGGACGCGGGTGGAGGCGACCCGGGTGTTCATGCGCAACCAGCCGCGTGCCTGATACCCGACTGTAAACCTGCCAGTCCGGTGCGTAGCGGCCGCCGACCGGTCGGTCCACCCCGGCCGGTTGACGTCTCCGCCGGAAAACCGCACACCAGGGCGGCGGGATCGGCCAGTGAGACACCCGTCGTTGCGCCGATACCTGCGGGTTGGCAGCGGCTGCCACTGTAGGGGCCGACCGTTTTCGGTGACGACCGCCCGCCCGGGGCGAGGGAGCACTGCAGACTGGAGGTGTCCGATGCCAGAACTCCGCTGGGGTCACGTGCACGACCAGATCATCGAGGTCCTCAATCACCGACCGACCGACGTCGCCGGCGTGGTCGAGGACCTGGCGGCGCTGCAGAAGCTGCTCGAGGCAGCCACGCCGAACGACAGCGACAATCCGGTGGCCGACTTCAACCATCTCTACTGGGTCATCACCAGCACCATCGACGAGCGGCTGCAGGCCGGTGAGTTCGCCGACCCTGCCTTCCTCACCCTGCTGGACATCGAGTTCGCGGAGCGGTACTTCGCGGCGCTGCGCTGCTGGGGCAACCGGGACGACACCCCGGCGGCCTGGGAGGTGCTGTTCAGCCGGCTGCGCGACGAGAGCGTACGGTCGTTGCCGTCGGCCGCCGCCGGGGTGAACGCGCACATCAACTACGATCTACCGTTCGCCCTGATGAGCACTTGGGCCAAGCTCGGGTCGGGCCCGGACAACGACGAGCAGCACCGCGACTACCTCTACATCAACGAGATCTTCTTCGACCGGATCCCGCAACTGCGGCGCAGCTACCTGAGCAGCTGGCAGATCTGCATCGACCGGCTCAACGGGCAGGTCGACGACTGGTACCAGAACCGGTTGGTGGAGTTCACCCGGGACATCGCCTGGCGGGACGCGGCCCGGATGTGGCCGATGCGGGACGATCCGACGAGGCTGGAGAGTGAGCGGTTGCGGATGGACCGGCACACCGCCTTCCTGGGCTGGGCGTTGCTCTCGCCGGTGGGCAGCCTGCTGCAGTGACGCCCCGGCCGGGCTGCTGCCGGTGGTACCCGGCCGGCCCGCTGCCGGTGGTATCCGCTGTGGGCGGGCACTGTGGTCAGGCGGTCCGGTCGAAGCTGTCCCGGGCGGCGAGCACCGTCGGCATCTCGCGTTCGACCAGCTCGATCAGGTCGACCAGCTTGCCGGCGACGGCGCGGCCGAGTGGGGTGAGGCTGTATTCGACGCGGGGCGGGATGGTGGCCTGAACGTCCCGCACGACCATCCCTTCGCGTTCCAACGCTTGCAGGGTCTGAGCCAGCATCTTCTCGCTGATGCCGTCGACCCGGCGGCGCAGCGCGTTGAACCGGTAGTTGCCGGCGAACAGCGCAGCCAACGCCAGCGTGCCCCATTTGCCTGTTATGTGGTCTAGGGTGGCTCGTGACGGGCAACCGCGGGCGAAGACGTCGGTCACCAGGGCGGCTGTCGGGTCGTCGGTCGGCGGGCAGGGGTCGCTGTGCGGCGCGGGCGCGGACCGGCTGGCCATGTTCCCAGGGTATCTCCCAGTGTTGTGTCGGATGGACCACAGCACTTTCCGATTCGCTTGCGCTTTCGAAAGGTTAGTGCAGGCTGGTGGGTGAGGGCGATCGTGGGGCCGCCCCGCAGGGACGTAGGAGCTGACATGATCACTGTCACCGGTGCCGCCGGCCAACTGGGCCGGTTGGTCGTCGACGAGTTGCTGGACAGCGGACTGCCACCGGCGCAGATTGTCGCCGTCGTACGGAACCCGGAAAAGGCCGGCGACCTCGCCGCGCGCGGCGTACAGGTCCGGCACGGGGACTACGACCAGCCGCAGACCCTCGGGCCGGCCCTGGCCGGGGCCCGCAAGCTGCTGCTGATTAGCGGCAGTGAGGTCGGCCGGCGGATCGACCAGCACCGCAACGTGGTGGCGGCGGCGACGTCGGCCGGAGTCGACCTGATCGCGTACACCAGCATCCTCAAGGCGGACACCAGCAGCGTCCCGTTGGCCGCCGAACACCTCGCCACCGAACAGATGATCCGGGACAGCGGCCTGCCGTTCGTGCTGCTGCGCAACGGCTGGTACCTGGAGAACTACACCGGATCGGTGCTGCCGCAGGCGCTCGCCACCGGCAGCGTGCTGGGTGCCGCCGGTTCGGGTCGGGTCGCCGCCGCGACCCGGGCCGACTTCGCCGCCGCCGCCGTCGCGGTGCTGACCGCGCCAGCACCCACCGACGCCACCGGCACCGTGTACGAGCTCGGCGGCGACGGTCCCTTCACCCTGGCCGAGCTGGCCGCCGAGATCAGCCGGCACAGCGGGCGGGAGATCGCCTACCAGGATCTTCCAGCCGACGTGTACACCAAGGCGCTGACCGACGCAGGGGTGCCGGAGGCGTTCGCCGGCATGCTGGCCGCATCCGACGTCGGTATCTCCCGGGGCGACCTGACCACCGACAGCGGTGACCTCGCCCGACTGATCGGCCGGCCCACCACGTCGCTCGGCGACGCTGTCCGGGCCGCCCTCGTCGGCCTACCCGGTTGATCGGGCGACTGGTAGCTCGTAGTTCGTTACGAGCAGATCCCAGCTGCCCCGCTTCGCCGACTGCAGGTTGATGTCCCGGCGGGTCGCCATCCGCGCGATCAGGAAATCCGCGCCGAACAGCTCCCGCACGAACGGCGTGTCGCTGTTGGTCAGGGTCAGCCGGACGCCACGCCGGCTGGCCCGTACCATCGCGTCCCGCAGCCGCACGTGATCGGCCGGCCCGAACTGTGTCGAGGTGTACCGCCGGAAGTCCGCCCAGCCGCCGAGCGGCACGTACGGCGGGTCCAGGTAGACCCAGTCGCCGGCGGTGGCCTCGTCGAGCTGCTCGGCGAAGTCGGCCACCCGCAGCTCGGCACCGGCCAGCGCGTGCGCGGCGGTCAGCAGCACCCGCCGGTTGTAGTACGGCCGGTCGTAGGCGCCGTACGGTGCGTTGAACTCGCCCCGCCGGTTGACCCGCCACAGCCCACGGAACGCCGTCTTGTTCAGGTAGATCACCCGGACCGCGCGTTCCAGATCGGAACAGTCCGTCGGCGACCGGCGACGTACCGCCGCGAAGTGCTCGGGCGTGTTCGGTTGCTCGTCCAGCAGCCGCATCACCGCTTCGGGGTCGCGGGCGACCTCCCGGAAGCAGACGATCAGCTCCGGGTTTGCGTCACTGAGCACCGCCCGCTGCGGCGCCAGCTCGAAGAAGACCGCTCCGCTGCCGAGGAACGGCTCCCGGTAGCTGCCGGTGAACGGCGGCGCGGCGGCCACGAGGTTGGCGGCGTACCGGGTCTTCCCGCCCGCCCATTTGAGGAACGACCTACCCTCCGCCCTGGTGGTGGAGCGCGCGGACCTGGCGCCGGCCCGGATCATGGGGCGGATCATACGGGGCGGTGACCCGCCAGGCGTAGTGCGGCGAGGCGAGGAACTCGGCGAGCAGGCTCGCCGAGCCGGGAGCGAACGGCCGGCCGTCGCTGATCTGGTCCGGCCGGAGGAACTCCATCGCGGCACCCTCGCCGAGTCGGACGTCGCACTGCCGGGCGCGGGTGGAGCCGAAGTAGTAGTGCGCCGTACGCTGTGGGTTCAGCTGCCGGCGGCAGAACAACCGCAGCCCGTGCTCGGGCCGCAGCCCGGTCTCCTCGGCGAGTTCGCGTAGCGCCGCCTGCTCCGGTGTCTCCCCGGGTTCGCAGTGCCCACCCGGCACGCACCAGGCATGCGGATGGCTCGGCGCGTTGCCGTCCCGTAGCTGCAGCAGGATGGAACCCGCCGGATCGACCAGTAGCACCGCGGCGACGTCACCCATCCGTCTAGTGTGCGGCCGACCCGCCGGCGGCGGGAGTCAGCGCGGGAAGCTCGTCGGCGTAGCGGCCGATTCCACCCGGACGTACGAGTCGGGCGGCGATCTCGGCCGGCGCCGGCAGCCTCGACATCAGCTCGGCGGCGTACGCCACCCCACCGGCCGGGCCGTCCTCGGCCAGCAGTTCGGCGAGCAGCTGCGGGGTCACCTCCTCGGGCGCGCAGCCCAGGCCGAGCCGGTGCCGTCGGACCAGGTCGGCGTTGCCGAACTGGTCGGCGCCGTGCGGCAGGACCAGCTGCCGCACCCCGGAGCAGATCGCGCCCATCATCGTCCCGGAGCCGCCGTGGTGCACCACGGCGGAGCAGCCGGCCAGCACCTGGTGCAGCGGCAGCCAACCGGCGGGCCGGACGTTGCCCGGCAGCGGCCCGAGGGCGGCCACGTCGGCGTCGGCGCCGAGAGCCAGCACGAAGTCCGCGTCGGTCTGCCCGGCGGCGTCGATGGTGCGGCGCAGACCGGTCAACCCGGCCAGCGCCGGCACCACGGTGCCGAGGGTGATCAGCACCCGGGGGCGCGCAGTGGGCAGGCGCAGCCAGTCCGGCAGTGCACCGCCGGCGTTGTACGGTACGTACCGCATCGACCATCCTTCACCGTCGCCGGTCATCAGCTCGGCCGGTGCCAGGTGCAGGACCACCCGGTCGGGCAGTTCCAGCGGTACGCCGTTGCGCTCGTACGCCGCCGCCAGGTACGGCAGGAACCGGGCCGCCAGCGCCTCCTCGCGGAACAGGTTGAACCCGTGCTCGACGGCGGGCACCCGCAGCGCGCGGGCGGCCAGCAGACCGGCCGGATGCAGCCGGGAGTGCACCACCAGGTCCGGCCGCCACCAGCGGGCCAGCGTCAGCGTCCCGTCCGCCATCAGGTCGGAGACCCGCCCGAAGGTCTCCAGCAGCAACGGGTCGGTACGGCTGCCGGCGGCGGCGATCCGCCGGCCCCGCTCGCGCATCCGGGCGGCCAGTTCGGCGGTGGTGCCGGTGCCGGTGCCGAATACGGCGGCGATCGGGGCACCGGGGGCGACGTCCACCGCCGGCAGGCCGGCCTGGGCCGCGCCGACCAGTCCTTCGGCGGCGGTGCCGACCAGTACGTCGTGGCCGGCGGCCCGCAACGCCCAGGCCAGCGGCACGGTGGGGAAGAGATGCCCGACTCCGGGCGGACTGGTGAACAGGACGCGCACCGAGGAACCTTCCGGTTGACACTTGAGTCGACAATGGATAATTTATCGTGATTGATCCGGTTTCGCGAGAGGGAGTTCATCGATGGCTGGGCCGACGGACATCCCGTTCACGCCGGAGCTGCACCTGCGACTGCTACTGAGCATCGACCGCGGGCACAACGTGCAGCGCGCGGTCCGCAGCGCGGTGCGGCCCGGTGACCGGGTGCTCGACGCCGGCACCGGCAGCGGGCTGCTGGCGCTGGTCGCCGCCGACGCGGGCGCCGCCGAGGTGGTCGCGGTGGACCGGCACCATGTCGGCATGGCCGAGCGGATCGCCCGGCACAACGGGGTCGCCGACCGGATCGCCTTCGTCGAGTCCGACCTCGCCGATCTCGACCCGGAGGATCTCGGTGGCCGGTTCGACGTGCTGCTCGGCATGATCCACACCAACAACCCGTTGCTGGATGAGGAGCGGTCCCGGCTGGTCGTCGAGCTGCGTCGCCGGTTCGGCACGGCCGACTGCCGGGTGCTGCCCGGCGAGGTGCGCTACCTGGCCACCGGCTGCGACCGGCTGGACTGGGACCTGCCGACCGAGTTGGCCGACCTGGCCCAGGCCACCGAGACGTTGCAGGGCGCGTACGGCTGGGACTTCCAGCCGCTGGTGGACGCGGTCCGTGACGGGGTCGCGATGCGTGCCGCCCGGCCGACCAAGGGGGTCACCCCGGCCTGGCGGTCGCCGACCCGGTCCGGCGCGCTGCGCTTCCCACGAAGCGACGTACGGCTGCTCACCGCCGCCGAGGACTGGGTGACGGTGGACTACCAGGCGTCGTCGTTCGACGGGTTCCCCGACCGGGTACGGCTCACCGCGACCACCGCCGGGCGGCTGACCGGGGTGATCTGGACCCAGCAGCTGCGGTACGCCGGAGTGCCGCTGTGGACCAGCGAGTCGTACAGCCCGTTGGCCGGCCCGCGCCACGTCGCCCCGGGGCAGGAGCTGGTCTTCGGCACCGGTGCGACGTGGCGGGCGACGAACGTCCTCAGTCACCACCACCCGACGTAGTCCTCCAGGAACGCCGCCAGGTAGGCCGGTGAGTCGACCAACCGGGTCAGCCGCGCCGCCTGCACCCGGTGCAGGAACGCCGCGTCGGCCGTGCCGTACCCGGGGGTGTTGACCAGGTCCATCATCCAGTGCACGAACTCCTGGGCCCGCCAGATCCGGGCCAGCCGGTGCTGCGAGTAGGCGTCCGACCGGCGGTGGTCGCCGGTGGTGAATCGCTCGATCAGCCCCAGCGCCAGCTCCTGTGCGTCGGCCAGGGCCAGGTTGAAGCCCTTGCCACCGACCGGCGGAACGATGTGCGCGGCGTCGCCGGCGAGGAACAGCGACCCGTACCGCATCGGGTCGCAGACCAGGCTGCGCATCCGGACGGTGCCGGTGTCGGTGACCGGCCCGGTGTGCAGCGTCCACGGCTCGTCCAGGGCCAGCCGGATCCGGACCTCCTTCCAGATCCGCTCGTCCGGCCAGTCCGCCCGGGTCTCGTCCCGCCCGCACTGCAGGTAGAACCGGCTGACCGTCGGCGTCCGGCGGACATGTACGCAGGCCCCGGACTCGTGCAGGGCGTTGATCACGCAGTCACTGGACGGTGGGGCTTCGGCGAGCACCGACAGCCAGGCGTAGTCGTACTGGTAGTCGGCGCAGCGCAGCGCCCCTGCGGGGACCGCCCGCCGGGCGACGCCGTACTCGCCGTCGCAGCCGGCCACCACCTCGCAGCGCAGCTCACGGCCGTCGGCGAGCCGGATGCGGGGCTGCCCGGTCAGGTCGTCGATCGCCTCCGCCGCGGTCTCGAACCGCAGGTCACCGCCGTCGGCGAGGTAGGCGTCGACCAGGTCGCGGACCAGGAACTGCTGCGGGTAGATGTAGTGACTGCGGCCGTCGGCCAGCGGCTCGTAGCGGACCGGGTAGCGCCGGCCGCCGAGCCGGAACTCCACCGCGTCTTCGACCGCGCCGGTCCGCAGCAGGTTGCCGGCCAGGTCGTGCCGGCGGAGCAGGTCGACCACCCGGTGCTCCACGGTGGCGCCCCGGGCGCGGTTGGCGACGTACTCGCGGTCCCGGCGCTCCAGCACCACGCAGTCCACCCCGGCCCGGCGCAGCAGCACCGCCAGCAGCATCCCGGCCGGTCCGGCGCCGATCACGCCGACCTGGGTACGCTCGTCCATCACTGGTCACCGCCGGCCGGCGTCCCGCTCTCGGGCGCACCGGGTGCCCCGCCCCCGTCGGTCCGGTCCCGGTGGCTGCCGTGCAGCGCGAACAGCCGGGCCCGCATCATCTGCCGTACCACCTGCACCCCCGGAGACGTGCTGCGCCCCGCCGATCGGGCGGCCATCCGCAGGCTGGGCAGCACGTCGCCGCCGAACCGGGCGCAGATCAGTTGGTGCGCCTCGTACGCCTCGACGGTCGCTTCGACGAACTCGTCGAAGGCGCTACCCAATCGGGCCGGGCCGATCTTGGATCGCATCGCGCGGACCTCGGTGAACAGCGCCATGAGGTGGGCGTGGTCGCGGGTCTGCAGTCCGCTGAAGCCGGCCCGCACCGCGGGTGGTGCCATCGCCGGACGGATCAGTCGCTCGTAGTCGACCGGTGAGAAGTCCGAGGTGAACCGGAAGGCCGCCGCCGAGCTGCGCATGAACGCCGTGGCGACCCGCAGCGCGGCCCGCGCCTCGGCCTCGTCGCCGTCGGCGCTGGCACCGAGGAAGCAGTTCAGCCCGGTGATCGCCCCCTGCATCAGGGTGAAAAAGAACTGGTGACCGATCAGCCATCGGTCGGCGGCGGCGTCGGAGTCAACCGGGTCCGTCCCGTCCGACTGCGGGTGGCGCGGCGGGTGTTGGACGGGCCGGTCGAGAACGCCGATCGGCTGGTTGTCGATGTCGTGGCCCGCGTACCGGTACAGGCTTTCCAGCCCGAGCCACAGCTGGGCGACATAGCCGTCGCTGAGCTGCGAAAGCCCATTTTCGTCGACGTTCTCCCGAACTGCCAGATGCGCTATTGCCAAGGCGTGGAGAAACGCTGATTCCGGCGTGTGACGCGTACGGCGGATCTGGAAGTAGCGGTCATGTTCCTGGTAGTCGACTTCCTGGTAGTCGACGGAGGCCGGGTCGGCCCGGCCGCCCGACGTCGCGCTGTCGAGCGGCTCCGGGGCCGAGGTGTGGGGGCCGTCGGCGATCGCCGCGCGGAGTCGGTGCCGGTTGGCTGGCAGCAACTCCGGATAGGGTAGGCACAGTGCGCCATCAGACACAGGGCAGCCCTTCTGGTGGCTTCCGGGCATGGGTACGGTGTCGCAATACCGTGCCGACGGAGTGGCTTATTCACCGCGCCGTCGGTGATCCACAATGCTCGCAAATTCTCGCGGCTGCCCTGATGGCTGTCAATCCCTGTATAGTTTTTCGCCTACTGAGTGGTGACTTTGTGCACGTCAGCGGCGCGATATTGAGTCGGGCGACCGGGGGAGCGGTCGGTGCCCTCCGGTCGACGGACGACCGTCAACGGGGTACCCGGTCCAGCATCGGGTCGGTCTCGGCCCGAGGCAGCACGTACGGCGCGGTGATGGTGTCCACTCCGGTGCCACGCGAGCCGGTGGGGCGGTAGGTGACGGTCGCCGCGCCGGCTGAGGCGGTCTCGATGATCCCGGCGCACCAGGTGCCGCCGCGGTAGACCCAGACCGGGTCGGACGGCTGGTAGCGATCGGTCGGGTAGACGTCCCGGGGATCGCGTTGGTTGGGGTTGAGGATGGGAGCCGGCATGCTCATCGCCCTCCTGTCTCGCTGCGCGCGGTGTGTCTCGTGGCTGCTGCCGTCGGATGACGCCGGAGGCAGCTGACCGGCCCGCAGAGCGGTGACTCTGCGTACATCATTGTCTACGTCGCCTCCGGCACTATCGGGGCTAATGTCATCGAATGTCCGATTATTCATCACGATGGGTAAACCGCCGGATACAAGTTCACGTGCGCTATCATGCTCGCAATACCTTGCAGGCGCAAGAGCAGATGCACGTGCATTTGACCCTTCCGCGACGAGGCGCGGCCGACCCTGGAGTCCTACGTCTGTTGCGACAATGTCCGATTTGGATTGTATGTATGCATAAGCCGGATAGTGACGTTCCAAGTACCGACCTGCCGACCCTCACCTGGCGCAAGAGTGGCCGCAGCAACCCCAGCGGGAACTGCGTCGAGCTTGCCCGGCTGCCCGGTGGCAGCGGGATCGCTCTGCGTAACTCCCGCTACCCGGACGGTCCGGCGCTGATCTACACCCGTGCCGAGATCGAGGCGTTCATCCTCGGCGCCCGGGACGGTGACTTCGACGACCTGATTCGCTAGCATCGATCCTGCCGGGAGGCCTGCGCCGTGGGCCGTCCGGACTCTGCCGGTGACGACCGTCAACACCGCATTGGCGGTGTCCACTGGTCGGACCGGTACCGACGGGGCCTTAGGGATCACCCTCAGGTCATGGCATGCTTACTCGCCAAGAGTGGCTGCCATACGACGTGACGGTGTCCGGAGGTCGGTGGGTGACGATGACGGCCCAGCCAGATGGCGGATCGGCGACCGGGCCGACCGTGCTGCGGATGCTGCTCGGCGCGCAGTTGCGGCGGCTCCGGGAAAGCCAGGGAGTGAGCCGGGAGGCGGCCGGCTGGCACATCCGCGCCTCCGAATCGAAGATCAGCCGGATGGAGCTCGGCCGGGTCGGCTTCAAGGAACGCGACGTCACCGACCTGCTCACCCTCTACGGGGTGACCGACTCGCGGGAACGCACAGCGCTGCTCGGGCTCGCCCGGCAGGCGAACACGCCCGGCTGGTGGCACCGGTACGGCGACGTCCTGCCCAGTTGGTTCCAGTCCTACCTGGGGCTGGAGGCGGCCGCGAAGATGATCCGCAGCTACGAGGTGCAGTTCGTACCCGGCCTGCTGCAGACCCGCGACTACGCCCGTGCGGTGGTCCTGCTCGGACATGGTCGGGCCCCGGCCGACGAAGTGGAACGCCGGGTCGAGCTGCGGATGGAGCGTCAGGAACTGCTCCATCGGCCGCAGCCACCGAACCTGTGGGCGGTTATCGACGAGGCGGTGCTGCGCCGGCCGATCGGCGGCCCCGCCGTGATGCGCGACCAGATCAACGCCCTGATCGAGGCGACCAAGCTACCGAACGTACGGCTGCAGGTCGTGCCGTTCGACGCCGGCGGACACGCCGCCGCCGGCGGAGCCTTCACCATCCTGCGCTTCGCCGACCAGGATCTGCCCGACATCATCTACATCGAGCAGCTGACCAGCGCGATCTACCTGGACAAGCGGGAGGACGTCGACCACTACGCCGCCGCGATGGAGCGGCTCTGCGTCGAGGCCGACCCGCCCGCCCGTACCCAGGACCTGCTCCACCAGATCCTGCGCGACCTGGACTGAGCCGGCCGACCCGGTCGAGGAAGATCCTGGCACGACGACGGGAGCCGCGACCGGTCGGCGAGATCGGCCGCGGCTCCCGGAGCCCGTACGTCGGGCTCGGATGATGAGCAGGGGTGGACAGCGGGCGGTCAGCTGCCGATGACGCCGCCGTCGGTCTTGCGGATGACCACGGTCGCCGACCGGGGCCGGCCGGCCGGATCGAAGTCGGGCCAGTTGCTCACCGCTCGCGGGTCCTCCGGCGTCGGGCTGCCCCAGTACGTCGTGGACTCGCCCGGATGCTGCACGTTGATGAACATGGTCCGCTGGTCCGGGGTGGTGACCACCCCGGTGATCTCCGCGCCGCGCGGGCCGACCAGGAACCGCCGGATCTCCCCGGTACGCGGGGCGGCGGCCAGCATCGCGTTGTTGCCGATGTTGTCGTGGCCCCGGTCCGCCCGGTTCTGCGTCGAGTTCGACACGTCGGTCTGGATCCACAGCCGTCCGTCGCCGTCGAACCAGATTCCGTCCGGCGAGCCGAAGATGTTCGTCTCGTCGAGCTGCACCTGCGGGTCGTACGCCGGGTCACCGGCCAGCATGAACACGTCCCACTCGAAGCTGGTCGCGGTGTTGTCGCGGCCGCGTTCGCGCCAGCGGACGATGTGCCCGTACGGGTTCGGGGTACGCGGGTTGACCCCACCGGGCCAGCCGGTGCCGTTGGTCAGGGTCAGGTAGACGTCGTTGTTCTTCGGGTTGACCGCCACCCACTCCGGGCGGTCCAGCGGGGTGGCGCCGACCGCGTCGGCCGCCTCCCGGGTACGCAACAGCACGTCGGCCTGGTCCTGCCAGCCGTTCGCCCTGGTCAGCGGGCCCTTGCCGTGCTTGAGTGGCAGCCAGACGCCCTTGCCGTCGTCGTCGAACCGGGCGACGTAGAGCGTGCCGTGGTCCAGCGGGCTGCGGCCCAGCGCCCGGTGCATCCGCCACGGACCGTCACCGACGAACTTGTAGAGGTAGTCACCGTCCTGGTCGTCGCCGCTGTAGACGACGACCCGACCGCGCGACTCCCAGAAGGTGGCGCCTTCGTGCTTGAACCGGCCGAGGGCGGTCCGCTTCACCGGGGTGGAGCGGGGGTTCATCGGGTCGATCTCGACCAGCCACCCGAAGCGGTTCAGCTCGTTCGGGTTGCGGGCCACGTCGAAGCGCGGGTCGGCCAAATGCCAGCGGTAGCCGAACCCGGCGGCGTTGACCCCGTACCGGGCCTGCTCCGGCGTCGGCGACCACTGCGGGTCCTCGGTGCCGAAGTACCCATTCCAGTTTTCCTCGCAGGCCACGTAGGTGCCCCACGGGGTGGCCCCGTGCGAGCAGTTGTTCAACGTACCCGTTGGGGGGTTGTTCGAGCGCAGCGCCGGGTGCCGGCCGGACACCGGGCCGGAGAAGGCGACCGGGGTGGTGCCGGTGACCCGACGGTTGAACCGCGAGTCGACGTTGCGCCACCTGCCCCGCGACAGTTCCACCTCCACGACGCTGACCCCGTGACCGGCGAGCGCCTTGTCGACCTTCTCCCGGGTCATCTCCGCGTCGCCGTCGGGGTAGAGCAGGGTCCGGTCGACGTACTCGTGATTGAGCACCAGCAGGCCTCGGCGGCTGCCCAGCGGGCCGCGACCGAGCGGGAAGAAGTGCATGCCGTCGTGGTGGCTGCCCACCTGCTCGGCCTGTTCGGCGGCGGTGTTCGTGGCGTCTTTGCGCCAGGCCGGTCCCCGGCTGCGCAGCGGGGTGCCCCACGGGATGAGCACGTCGGCGGTGTAGCCCGGCGGGACGGTGATGGCGTCGTCGGTGTTCGGCAGCACCGGTTCGAAGCCGAGCAGGCCACGCCGGCCGGGCCTGCCCTTGCCGTGGCCGTGCCCGTGGCCGTGACCGCCGGCGCTGGCCGGCGGGTCGGTGCCGAGGGCGCCACCGGCCGCGCCGAGGAAGGCCGCAGCGGCGATCACCGTACCGCCGCGGACGATGTCGCGGCGGCCGGCGCGGGCGGCGAGCACCTCACGGAACGGACGGTTGCCGGAAGGGTTCGAGCTGATGTCGTCCGGGTCGGTGTGGACGTGGCTGTCATGGTCGATTGACATGTCGATCCTCGCTCGGTCGGAAGCGGGCCGCCCGGTCCGGTGCCGTACCGTGCGCGGCGTGCGGACCGGATCTGCCAGCGGCGGTCCGGGCTGGACGTCATCGCTGGCACCGGGACGGTATGCAGCGGACCGGGACCGCCCGCGAACGCGTGTGCGACCTGGCGGCGACGTCGAGATGAACGATCGATGTCCTGAACTGGGGTGTCGCCGAACCGTCCCTTGTCACGAAGGGGTAACGGGACCCGAATGTTTAACGGGTCACCACCGACCCGTCTGTGCTTCGAAACCCGCGTCTCCTAGATTTACTGGACTCACCCTCTGACCGGAGGAACGCCTACATGCGCCAGCACAGACGCATAGCCACCTGGAAATTCATCACCGCGGTCGTGGGGGCCGGCGCGCTCAGCGTGCCCGGCAGCGCCGCCGCCATGGCCGCACCGGCCGCCGGTGACCCGTTCATCAGCGAGATCCACTACGACAACGCCGGCACCGACACCGGCGAGGCGATCGAGATCGAGGCCCCGGTCGACTTCGACCTGACCGGTTGGCAGATCGTCCTCTACAACGGATCCAACGGCACCGTCTACGACACCCGTACACTGGCCGGCACCGTCGCCGCCGCGGGTGTCGCCGTCGCCGAATACCCCGCCAACGGGATCCAGAACGGATCCCCGGACGGGGTGGCCCTGGTCGACCCGGCCGGCTCCGTGGTTGAGTTCCTCAGCTACGAAGGCACCCTGACTGCGGCCGGAGGCCCCGCCGACGGCACGACCAGTGTCGACATCGGTGTCGCGGAGGCCTCCGACACCCCGGTCGGGCACTCGTTGCAGAAGGTCGACGGCGACTGGCGGCAGCCGGCGGCGAACACCTTCGGCGTCCGTAACGGGACCGGTGACCCGGACCCGGACCCGGACCCCGACCCCGAGCTGGGCTGCGACGTCACGGTGACGAACAGCATCGCCGAGGTGCAGGGCACCGGTGACAGCACGCCGCTGGCCGGCACCGAGGTGACCGTCGAGGGCATCGTCGTCGCCGACCACCGCGTCGGCGGTTACAACGGCGTCTACCTGCAGACCGCCGGCACCGGCGGGTCCCGTACGGTTGCCGCCGGCACCGCCAGCGACGGCATCTTCGTCTACCTGACCAGCAACCCGGCAAACCACCCGGGGGTCGCCATCGGCGACCGGGTACGGGTCACCGGCAACGCCGGTGAGTACTTCGGCCTGACCCAGGTGAGCATCGGCGCGCGTACCGACGTGCAGGTCTGCGACCGGGACAACCCGCTGCCCGCGCCGGTCGCGCTGACCCTGCCGCTGGCCGCCGGCGACCGGGAGTCGGTCGAGTCGATGCTGGTGGCCCCGGTCGGCGACTACGCCGTCTCCGAGGTCTACAACACCAACCGGTACGGCGAGGTCGTGCTCACCGCCGGCGACACCCCGGCGGTCATCCCGACCGACGTGGCGCAGCCGGGCAGCGCCCAGGCCGAGCAGATCGCCACCGACAACCGGCTCAACCGGATCCTGGTTGACGACGGCCGTACCACCAACCTGGCCGACGCCGGCATCGCCCCGCCGTACGTTTCGCCGGACCAGCCGCTTCGGGTCGGTGACTCGGTCGAGGCGTTCGGGCCGAGCGTGCTGTCGTACGGCTTCGACGAGTGGCGGCTGCAGCCGACCCTGCCGGTCGGTGCGGACACCCCGGCCGCCGAGCGGACCACGTTCAAGGTGACGAACCCGCGTACCGATGCCCCGGCAGCCGTCGGCGGTGACATCCGGGTGGCCAGCTTCAACGTGCTGAACTACTTCGTCCACTTCGGTGGCGACGCGCGTGGTGCCGCCGACGAGGCCGCGCTGGCCAAGCAGGAGGCGAAGATCGTCTCGGCGATCACCGCGCTGGACGCGCACGTGGTCGGACTGCAGGAGATCGAGAACTCGGTGCGGTTCGCGCCGGGCGAGCCGGAGAAGGCACTGATCCGGCTGGTCGGCGCGCTGAACGCAGCCGACGGGGCCGGGACCTGGGACTACGTCCGCTCCCCGGCTGACCTGCCGGGCGCCGCCCAGCAGGACTTCATCAGCAACGCGATCATCTTCAAGCCGGCTGCGGTGACCCCGGTCGGGACGTCCCGGTCGGTCGACGACGAGAGCGTGTGGTTCAACGCGCGCGAGCCGATCGCGCAGACGTTCACCGCCGACGAGTTGACCTTCACCGTGGTGGCGAACCACTTCAAGTCCAAGAGCACGTCGACGCCGCCGACCGGCGACAACGTCGACGCCGGCGACGGGCAGGGCGCGTACAACGGTGACCGGACCCGGCAGGCCGCCGCGCTGGCCGACTTCGTCGACGATCTGGTGACCGACAGCGGCAGCGACGAGGTGCTGCTGCTCGGCGACTTCAACTCGTACACCCAGGAGGACCCGATGCGGGTCCTCTACGACGCCGACTACGTCAACCTGAACGACACCGGACGCAGCACGTACGTGTTCGCCGGTGAGTCGGGTTCGCTGGACCACGCGCTGGCCTCGCCGTCGCTGGCCGCCCGGGTCACCGGGGCCGACGTCTGGCAGATCAACGCGGTCGAGTCGTACGCCTTCCAGTACAACGGCTTTCCGACCTTCTTCGACCCGGGCCCGTTCCGGGCCAGCGACCACAACCCGATGGTCATCGGGCTGGACACCGGTGCCGACGGTCCGACCGAGCTGCAGCTGCTGGGGATCAACGACTTCCACGGCCGGCTCGAATCCGTCGGTACCCTCGACGGGCAGCCGGTCGGCGGTGCGGCCCAGGTGGCCGGGCTGGTCGACCAGTACCGGGCGACCAACCCGAACACGGTGTTCGTCTCGGCCGGCGACAACATCGGTGCGTCGACGTTCGTCTCGGCGATCGACGACGACAATCCCACCCTCGACGTGCTCAACGCCGCCGGTCTCGACGTGACGGCGGTCGGTAACCACGAGTTCGACAAGGGCATGGCGGATCTGACCGACCGGGTGATCCCGCGTTCGGACTTCCCGCAGCTCGGCGCCAACGTGTACCGCGACGACGAGCGGGCGCTGCCGGCTTACCACGTGCAGGAGATCGGCGGGATCCGGGTCGGCTACATCGGAGTGGTCACCGAGCAGACCGCGGTGATGGTCAGCCCGGACGGTATCGCCGGGATCACCTTCCGCCCGGCGGCGGCCGAGGCCGACCTGGTCGCCACCCAGCTCAAGGACGGCGACGAGAGCAACGGCGAGGCGGACGTGGTGGTGCTGCTCACCCACGAGGGCGCGGCCACCGAGAACATCGACTCGCCCGAGGCGCTGATGAGCGACCCGGTGTTCGGGCCGTACACCCGGACGGTGCCGGAGATCGACGTCATCTTCAGCGGGCACACCCACCAGCCGTACGCCTTCGAGGTGCCGGTGCCCGGCACCGACGAGACCCGGCCGGTGCTGCAGGCCGAGGACTACGGCAAGAAGCTCGGCCGGATCGTGCTGCAGGTGGACGTCGAGGCGGGGACGGTCGAGACGGACACGGTCGAGATCGTCGACGTGGTCGGCGCGCCGGTCAACCAGGAGGTCGCCGACATCGTGGCGGCGGCGAAGGCCAACGCCGAGGTGCTCGGCCAGCAGCCGCTGGGCTCGATCACCGCCGACATCAGCCGGGCGTACACCAACGGCAACGAGGACCGGGGCAAGGAGTCGGCGCTCGGCAACTTCATCGCCGACGTGCAGCTCGCCGGGACCCGGGAGCCGGGTCGGGGTGGTGCGCAGATCGCCTTCATGAACCCGGGCGGGCTGCGGGCCGACCTGCTGTACGGCGAGGACGGCGTGATCACTTTCGCAGAGGCGTTCTCGACCCAGCCGTTCGCCAACGACATGGTCACCCGGACCTACACGGGTGCACAGGTCAAGCAGGTGCTGGAGGAGCAGTGGCAGCCGGCCGGGGCGTCGCGTCCGCTGCTGTGGCTCGGCGTGTCGGAGGGCTTCTTCTACACGTACGACCCGACGCTGCCGCAGGGCGAGCGGATCACCTCGATGACCCTCAACGGTCAGCCGGTGTCGCCGACCGGGACCTACCGGGTCACGGTCAACTCGTTCCTGGCCGCGGGTGGCGACAACTTCACCACCCTGGCCGACGGCACGGACACCTCGACCACCGGTGACAACGACCTGACCATGCTGGTCGCGTACTTCGCCGAGAACTCGCCGATCACTGCGGACACCGAGTCGCGGTCGGCGATCGGCCAGCCCGAACCGACCTGTGACGTGACGGTCACCGGCACGCACGACGGTGGGCTGATCGTCAAGGCGGAGATGACCTACTGCCTGGAGTCGGCGACGGTCAACGGTCCGGTCACGGTCCGCCCGGGGGCGACGCTGATCGCCACCGACGGTGCGATCAACGGTCCGCTCACCGCGAACCGTCCGACGGCGGTCAGCTTCACCGGTACGAGCGTCTCCGGGCCGCTGGCTCTGCTGCGGGCGACCGGGGCGGTGACCCTGACCGGGGTGACCATCCGGGGCCCGCTGGAGGTGACTGGTGGTGACGGCGGTCTGCGGCTGGACGGCGCTGACATCTCCGGTCCGGTCCGGCTGGTCAACAACAAGCACGACGAGCTGCCGGTGGTCGTCGCGGGGAACACGATCCGCGGCCCGCTGCACTGTCAGGGCAACAGCCCGATGCCGGTCGACGAGGACCGGGTGAACACGGTGCAGGGCCCGGTGTCCGGGCAGTGCGCCCGGCTGTGAACCACCCGGTTCGGCAGCACTGAGAAACGGTACGGCCCGGCGGACCTTGACTGGTCCGCCGGGCCGTACCGGTCTTGCCGGGCTCCGGCTACCGCCGTGTGGTCAGACGGTCGCCGGCTCTGGGGTGGGCGCGGCCGTACGGCGTCGACTCAACATGGCGTCGAGCGAGTACCGGCCTGGCCCCAGCACGGCCACCAGCAGAAACGCCCAGCAGAACAGCGCGGCGAGCTCGCCGCCGTTGTTCTGCGGGAGCAGTGCATCCGGTTGATGGACCACGAAGTAGGCGTACGCCATCGAGCCGGAGCAGATGACGGCGGCCACCCGGGTGCCGAGTCCGGTGAGGACCAACAGACCGCCGACGAGCTGGATCAGCGCGGCCCACCAGCCGGGCCAGACGCCGATCTCCAGTGCCTCGCCGGTGCCGCGGGAACCGCCGAAGATCCCGAAGATCGAGGCGGCACCGCGCAGCGTGAACAGCAGACCGACCACCACGCGGAACAGCGTGGGGACGATCTCCGGCAAGCGGGTGAATACGGGCATGGGGACTCCTCGTGAACTTGGGAACACTGGTCCCACGGCGCCCGAATCGTATCGACAGATATAAAACTCAGTCAACGATTTCTCACTTAGTGTGATGATCGACTAGGCTATGTGCTAACGCGGGTCGACGGTCTCCCGGTCTGTCCCCAGCAGGCGGGTGGCGTCGCGTAGGCTGGGCGCTTCGAGCAGCCCAACTCCGCCGCGCGGGCCCACGGGCGCCACCGCAGGTCGGAGTCGCGACCCGCCAGACGGAGACCAGCATGCACGAGATCCGGGTGTCGTCACCCGAAGCCGGGCACTGCGTCATCGAAGCCTCCGGCGAGCTGGACATGACCGCCACCGGAGAGCTCAGCGCCGCCGTTCGCGCGGTCGACCGGCAGCAGGCGGCCTGGATCGTCGTCGACCTGGATGCCGTCACACTGATCGATTCGAGCGCGGTCAAGGAACTGGTCGACGCGCACCATGCGGCCGCCGGTCAGGGGCAGATCCTGATAGTCCGCAACCCGCAGCCGATCGTCGCCCGGGTACTGCGGGTGACCGGAGTCGCGCCGCTGCTGGGCATCACGCCGCAGGACCACACCGGAACCGTCTACGGTGGTAGACCGGACAACGGGAAGCACGGGTGAACACCCTCACCTGGCTGGTGGCGCGTGACTTCGCCAGCGGTGTCACCCGGGTCCGGCTGGCCGGCGCGTTGACCGACACCGAACTGGTCCGGCTCGCCCCGGTGCTGCGCCGCTGCCTGCTGGAGGAGCCGTTGGCGCTGCTCGTCGAGCTGGACGAGGTGACCGTGGCCAGCCCGATCGGGCTGCGGGTCTTCGCCATCGTCCAAGGCGGCGACGCCGGCCACCGTCCGGTGGTGCACCTGTGCGCCCGGCCAGACTCACCCACCGGTCGGCTCGCCAGGCACAGCATCAGCGGTCTGGTGAGCGTGCAGGACAGCGTGATCGACGCCACCAAACTGGTCGAATCGGCACCGAGGTCCCCGTACCGGTGGCACGAGTACCTGCCCCCGCACCCGCATTCACCGGGACAGGCCCGCCGGCTGATCGCCGGTGCCTGCCGCTCGTGGCAGCTGACCACTCTGGTCGACGAGGCGATGGTGATCGGTTCCGAGCTGGTCAGCAACGCGGTCGAACATGCCGGCACCGAGTTGGACGTCACCACCACCCGGCAGGCCGGAGCGATCCGGATCAGCGTCCGTGACCGCGCTGCCGAGCTGCCCCGGCCGGGCACCGGGCACCGGCCCGGGCCGGTGCCCGGTCGTGGCCGAGGACTGGCCATCATCGAGGCGCTCGCCAGCGACTGGGGGTACGCCGCATTCGCCGACGGCAAGACGGTCTGGGCGGCACTGCGGCTGCCCGACTGACCGGTCGGCGCCCGGCCGGGCCGGTGTGAGTCGAGTAGGTGTTAGTCGAGCCGGGCAGCGGGTACCCGACCTCAACGGTCACACCTGTGGAGGTCACGATGACGCAAGCAACCGAGATGCTGGAGACCTATCCGCTCGATCTGGGGCACGTCGACCAGCGGGCACTCGCCGACTGCATCGACGCCTGCTTCGACTGCGCTCAGGCCTGCACCGCCTGCGCCGACGCGTGCCTGAGCGAGGACACGGTCGCCGAACTGGTCAAGTGCATCCGCACCAATCTCGACTGCGCCGACATCTGTGCCACCACCGGCCGGGTACTTTCCCGACACACCGGCTACGACGCGAACACCACCCGGGTGATGCTGCAGGCGTGCATCCAGGCATGCCGTTCATGCGGCGAGGAGTGCCAGGCACACGCCAGCGAGCACGAGCACTGCCAGGTCTGCGCCGAGGCCTGCCGTCGGTGCGAGCAGGCCTGCCGGGACCTGATGGCCGCGCTCGGCTGAGCCGGCACCGCCCCGCCGTCGGCCCGGCCCTGCCGTCAACCCGGCCCCGCCGGGCGGGCGGTCAGATCCGGGCCAGCGCGGTCCGCAGCGGGTCGAGACCGAGTACGCCCAGGTTCAGCGCCGCCTGATGGAACTCCTTGAGGTCGAAGGCCGCACCCTTGCGGGCCTGGGCGTCGGCTCTGGCCTGCAGCCAGATCCGCTCCCCGACCTTGTACGCCGCCGCCTGCCCCGGCCAGCCGAGATAGCGGTCCAGCTCGAACCGCAGAATCTCGTCCGGCAGTTGGCAGTGTGCCCGCAGGAACTGCCACGCCAGCTCCGGAGTCCACCGCTCGCCAGGATGGAAGTTGAACGAGTTCGGCGGGATGGTCAACTGCAGGTGCAGGCCGATGTCCACGATCACCCGCGCCGCCCGCAGCGCCTGCCCGTCCAGCATGCCGAGCCGGTCACCGGGGTCGGCCAGGTAACCCAACTCGTCCATCAGCCGTTCCGCGTACAGCGCCCAGCCCTCACTGTGTCCGGAACACCAGCAGAGCAGCCGCTGCCATCGGTTGAGCAGATCGGCGCGGACCTGCGTCTGACCGATCTGCAGGTGATGCCCGGGCACCCCTTCGTGGTAGACCGTGGTCACCTCCCGCCAGGTCGAGAACTCGGTGAGCCCCTGCGGCACCGCCCACCACATCCGGCCCGGTCGGGAGAAGTCCTCGCTCGGCCCGGTGTAGTAGATGCCACCGTCGCTGGTCGGCGCTAGACAGCACTCGATCCGCCGGATCTGCTGCGGAATGTCGAAATGGGAGCCGTGCAGGTCCCCGATGGCTTTGTCAGCCAACGCCTGCATCCAGTCGCGGAACGCCTCGCCACCGGCGATGGTCCGAGCCGGGTCGGCGTCCAGGGCGCGTACCGCGTCATCGATGCTGGCGCCGTGCCCGGCGATCTCGACGGCGACCCGGCGCATCTCCTGCTCGATGCGGTCCAATTCGAAGAAGCCCCAGGCGTACGTCTCGTCCAGGTCGATCCGCGCGCCCAGGAAATACTGGGAGGCGAGCTCGTAGCGGTCCCGCCCGGCGGCCTCGGTGTCCCGCCCCAACGGGGCCAGCTCGGTGCGCAGGAACCGGCCGAACGCGATGGTCGACGCGGTGGCCGCCGAGGCCGCACGGCGCAGGTCCGCGGTGAGGGTGGCCGGAGCGGACAGCCGGCCCACCAGGGCATGGAAGAAGTCGTCCGCTTCCGGGTCGGTCCAGACGTCGCACTGGTCGGCGACCTTGAGCATCTGCGCCCGAGGCGCCGCATGCCCGGCCCGGGCCGCGTCCAGCAGGGTGACCCGTACCTGGTCCAGGGCCTGCGGATAGTTGTCCAACCGGGCGGCGATGTTGGCCACCGCCTCGGTGCCCTCGGTCGGCATCAGGTCGAAGACCTGGCGCAGATGGTGCAGACCGCTGGTGATGACACTCAGCTCGCTGGTCTCCTCGCCCGCCTCGTAGCGGGCCAGCTCCAGGCCGAGCCGCTCCGCCATCGCGTCCCGGGCCACCCGCTCGGCCTCCGACTCCGGGTCGGCGACATCGAGCTGCCGCAACGTGTCGCGGGTCAGGGCGGCGCGTTCGGCGTACCCGTCCGGTGACAGGTCGTCGAGCTGGTCGTCGTGCCCGATGATGCCGGCGTAGGTGGCACCGATCGGATTCAGCCGCGCCCACCGCTCGACAAAGCTGTTGCTGATGTCATCCACACGTCCCATGCTGATGACCCTACGCGGCAGGTCGGCGGGGCCGTCGCAGCCGAAAGGTGGAGTAAGGCATGCAGACCGTCGGCCCGCCCGGCCCACCACCCGGTCCGCGGCTTGCCAGCTGGCTGCCCGGCTTCCTGCTGCTCGCCGGCATCTGGGGCACCAGTTTCCTGCTGATCAAGATCGGGGTCGCCGAGCTGCATCCGATTCACGTGACCCTGGCCCGGGTAGCCGCCGGTGCGCTGACCCTGCTGATCGTGTTGCCCCTGATCGGCGACCGGCTGCCCCGGGACCCGCGGCTGTGGCTGCACCAGTGCGTCGTCGCTGCGATCGGGGTCGCGTTGCCGTTCACCCTCATCGGGTACGGGGAGCAGCGGATCCCGTCGCTGCTCGCCGGCATCTGGAACGCCACCACCCCACTGATCGCCCTGCCGCTGGCGGCGCTGGTGTTCCGTACCGAGGCGATGACGGCCCGCCGGCTGGCCGGCACCGGGTTGGGCTTCGTCGGAGTGCTGGTGGTGCTCGGCGTCTGGCAGGGCGTCGGCGGGGGACAGTTCGCCGGGCAGTTGATGTGTCTCGGCGCGGCCGCCTGCTATGGCGCGACGATCCCGTACCAGAAGCGGTTTGTCGCCGGCCGGTCAGACAGTGGCGTCGCGCTCGCCGCGACCCAGCTGATCCTGGCCACCGGCCAGTTGGCCATCGTCGCACCGATCGTCGCCGGGGCCCCGCCGACGCCGACCCGGCTCTCCCCGGCGGTGATCGTGAGCGTGCTGATTCTTGGCGCGGTCGGCACCGGTCTGGCCTTCGTGATCCACATGCGCAACATCCGGCTGGTCGGTGCCAGTACGGCGGCCACCGTCACCTATGTCGTGCCGCTCGTCGCGGTCGCCGCTGGGGTGTCGGTCCTCGGCGAGCGGCTGGTCTGGCACCAGCCGGTCGGGGCGCTGATCGTGCTGGCCGGGGTGGCCATCGCACAGGGCACTGGGCTGCCCCGACCGGCCCGTTCCGGCCTGCTGCCCGGCGGCCCGCTGCCCGACGACGCGGTTCCGGACAGCGGTTCAGTGACGTCCGGCGGTTCAGTGATGTCCGGCGGCCCAGTCGATCAGACTCCGGGCCGACCAGGTGTTGACCACCCGGTCGGCGTCAACACCGCAGAGCGCGGCCCGGGCGCAGCCGAACCGCTGCCAGTCGAGCTGGCCCGGCGCGTGGGCGTCGGTGTTGATGGCGAACAGGCAGCCGGTCTCGACCGCTAGCCGGATCATCCGCTTCGGCGGGTCCTGCCGCTCCGGCCGGGAGTTGATCTCGACGGCCTTGCCGTGCTCGGCGCAGGCGGCGAAGACCGCTTCGGCGTCGAAGTCACTTGGCGGCCGGGACCGCCGCCGGTGGCCGCGGTCGCCGGGGCCGGTCACCCCCGGCGGTCGCGATGTCACCATCCGGCCGGTGCAGTGACCGAGGATGTCCAGCCGGGGGTTGGCGACCGCGGTCAGCATCCGGCGGGTCATCCGCGCCCGGTCGTCACGCAGATTGGCGTGCACCGAGCCGACCACCACGTCGAGCCGGTCGAGCAGTTCGTCGGACTGGTCGAGGGAACCGTCCGGCAGGATGTCCACCTCGATGCCGGTCAGGATCCGGAACCCCTCCGGCAGGGCGGCGTTGAGCGCCGCGACGTGGTCGAGTTGGCGGCGCAAGCGGGAGGCGGTCAACCCGCGGGCGACCGTGAGCCGGGGCGAATGATCGGTCAGCACCAGGTACTCGTGGCCCAGCTCGACCGCGGCCAACGCCATCTCCTCGATCGGCGAACCGCCGTCGGACCAGTCCGAGTGGGTGTGGCAGTCGCCGCGCAGCGCGGCGCGCAGTGCCGCCGCCGCCTCGTCCAGGTCGGTGCCCTCGGTGGCCAGCAGCCGGCGCAGATAGACCGGCTCCTCGCCGGCCAGCGACTCGGCCACACACCGGGCGGTCACCTCGCCTACCCCGGCGAGCTCGGTCAACGTGCCGGCATCGGCCCGCTGGGTCAACTCGGCAGCGGGCAGTCCGGCCAGTGCCGTGGCGGCGGATCGGAACGCACGTACCCGGTAGGTCGCCTCGTTGGCCCGCTCCAGCAGGAAGGCGATCCGACGAAGGTCGGCGATCGGGTCCCGGGCATTGCTCACACCGGTCACCATAGGTCCCTTCGGCGGTACTGTCGCCCAGCCGGAGCCGACTAAGGTCGTCGCATGCGGACCATCGACTGGGTCGACGACGCCATCGAGATCATCGACCAGACCGCTCTGCCCGACCGGACCACCGTACTGCGGCTGTCCACCGTCGAGGCGGTGGTCGACGCGATCCGGTCCCTGGCGGTACGCGGCGCGCCGGCGCTCGGCGTGGCCGGTGCCCTCGGAGTGGCCCTGGCCGCGCGGCTGCACCACGACGAGCCGGACCGGCTGGCCGACGCCGTCGACCGGCTGCGCACCGCCCGGCCGACCGCGGTCAACCTCGCTCGAGGCGTCGACCGGGCGGCGGCCCGGCTCACGGAGAGCCCGTCGGCCGTACTCGCCGAAGCGGTGGCCCTGCGCGACGAGGAGGAGGCGGCGTCGGTGGCGATGGCCCGGCTCGGGGCCGACCTGCTCGGGCAGCTCTGCCCGCCCCGGTGCCGGCTGCTGACCCACTGCAACACCGGTGCGCTGGCCACGGTCACCGGAGGAACCGCGCTCGGGGTCGTCGTCGAACTGCACCGGCGTGGCGGGCTGGAATCGGTGATCGCCAGTGAGACCCGGCCACTGCTGCAGGGTGCCCGGCTGACCGCCTGGGAACTCGACCGGGCCGGGGTCGACTTCCGAGTGGCCGTCGACGGGGCCGGGCCGTTCCTGATGGCCCGTGGCCTGGTCGACGCGGTCATCGTGGGCGCCGACCGGATCTGCGCGAACGGCGACACGATCAACAAGATCGGCACGTACGCCCATGCGCTCGGCGCACGGCGGGCCGGGCTGCCGTTCGTGGTGGTCGCTCCCGAATCGACGGTCGATCCGGCGACCGCGACCGGCGCGCAGGTCGAGATCGAGGACCGGGGGTCCGCCGAGGTGGTCAGCTTCGCCGCGACCCGGACCACACCGGCCGGGGCCGGCGCGGTCAACCCCGCCTTCGACGTGACGCCCGCCGACCTGGTGACCGCCGTCGTCACCGACCGCCGGGTGGTCCGGCTGGATCTGGGCGAACAGATCTGACCTGGCGGTCAGTCGACCGGTGCCGGCCGGACCGCCGTCACGGTACGTCGGTCGTCGGCCACGGCGGTGACCCAACCGCCGGCCCGCCCCAGCCGCAGCAGCGCGTCCGGCCGGGCCGGCAGCTCCAGTGGCCGGCCCGGCTGCGGTGGCCAGCCGCCCCGGGCCGAACTGCCCGGGGTCAGCCACGGCACCAGAGCCTGCACCGGGTCTTCCGCGTCCAGCGCCGCCCGGGCCGCCGCCAGGGTGGACAGCACCTCGTCCAGGGCGGCCCGGACCGCCCCGGCGTTGCCGCCGCACATCGCCGCGACCAGATCCGGCCGGCTGGCCGCCACCCGGGTGCCGTCCCGGAACGACCCCGCGGCCAAGGACCAGGCGAGCGGGTCGGTCACCGCGCTGGCGGCCAGCGCGGTCGCGAGCAGATGCGGTACGTGACTGATCGCCGCGACGGCCCGGTCGTGCTCCTCGGCGGTGGCCGGTACCACCCGGGCACCCAGCCCGGTCACCGCTGTCGCCACCGTCAGCCAGTCGTCGACCGAGGTTACCGGCGGCTCCAGACAGAGCACCCAGGCACAGCCGGTGAACAGTTTCGGATCGGCGGAGGTGAACCCGGAGGTCTCCCGACCGGCCATCGGATGGCCGCCGACGAACCCGGCGGTCCGGTCGTGCTGGCGGTGCAGCCGCCGGTCGACCAGCCGCCGCACCGGCTCCTTGACCGAGGTGACATCGGTGACCAGCCCGGAGTAGCCGACCGCGGCGATCTCGTCGAGCACCGGACCCACCGCCGGCAGCGGCACCGCCAGCAGCACCAGATCGGCGTCGGCCACCGTGTCCCGTACCGTCGGGGCGACCTGCCAGCGCGCGCCGAGCGCCGCCCGGGCAGCGGCGGTACGGGCGGTGGCCCGGGTAGCGGGATCGGCGTCGTACCCGAAAACCCGGTGCCCGGCGGCGGCGAACGCGCGCAGCGCCGAACCGCCGATCAGCCCCAGCCCGATCACCGCCACTCGCACGCGGTGACTCTGCCACATCGAGCCAGGGCGCGATCGGGCAGCCGCCGTCGGTACGCTGACTGGCACGGCGATGGACCACCGCGAGCCGCCGCCTCGGCCGCAGGAGGGAGGGACGAGATGCCGGACCGCCCGATCGACTGGCCGTCACCCGCGCCGACCAGCCCGCCGGGTTGGCCCGGTGCGCCGGCCGGTTGGCACCCGCCGGTGGCCGGCTGGGGTCCACCGCGCGGCCAGCACCCGTACCCGCCGGGGATGTTTCCGGCCATACCCGCACGGCCACCGGCCCCGTCCCGGCCGACCTACCGGGAGCCGCACCCGGTACGCCCGGGAGCCGTCGCGCTCGGGGCGCTGGCCACCGCGCTGTGGCTGCTGCTGACCGGCCTGATCGGCCAGGACCTGCGCGGGTACGCCCTGTCGACACTGCTCTGCGGCATGCTCGCCTGGGCTGTCGCGATCCTGCTCGCCCGGGTCGGCGACCGAGGCGTGGCAACCGGCATCGCGCTCGCCATGTCGGCCGGCTGGAGCATCACTACTGTGGCGCTCGCCACACACTGGGCGGCGACCGGCGACTGGCCACTGTGGTGACCGGCGGTGGGCGAATTCCGGGCTTGACGAACGCGGCGGCGGTCGGCACGCTCGGCGGCATGGCCAACACCGGGCACCGGCTCGATCCCGAGCGGAATCGGCGCCGACTGCAGATCCTCGCCGAGCTTGCCGGCGCCAAGCTCGGCCGCGAACGGGTCCGGCCCCGTAAGGTCCGGGGACAGCAGCTGCGCGAGCTGATCGCGGCCCGCCGACTGGTCAACTGACCCGAACGCCCGACGCGCTGTCGCGCACCCGTCCCTGCCGGTCAGTGACTGTTCGGGGCGTTGTGGGGTCAACGACCGACCTGAGCCGATACCGTCATTCTGACGACAGAATCGGCGGTCACCGACGGCGGCGGGGATGCCGCGCCGCCCGGCGACCGCAGGGACCATTGGGGGGACCGTGCCCTATTTTGCTGCCGCTGCCGTACGCGGCCCGGCCGGTTGGTCCGGCGCCGAGCTCGACCTCGGTGGGGTCGCCGACATCGACGAGGTGGTCGACCGGCTCCGTGAGGTCGATCCCGACGCCGAGGTGTCACTGCTGTTCGTCGAATCGGACGATAGTTACCTGGTGATCCTGCGCCTCGACGAGGGCGAGGATCTGCGAATCTTCAGTTCGGACGCCGCGTTCGCCGAGGAGTCGCGGCTGGGCGCGCTGCTGATCGGCGACATCCGTACCCCGGCCGTCGAGGTCGACCTCGAACCGGTCGTGGTCGGCGCCGGCGGCGGCTCGATGTCCGCTGCCGCTGCCGCGCCGGCCGGTTCCAGCGCCGGCGGGTACCTGGTCGGCGACCCGTTGGACGACTCCGACGACGTCGACGCGTTGGCCGACGAGGAGGACGACGACGATGAGCCGGCCGCCGACCCGGACGCGGAGCCGGTCGGGGACGCCGACCTGCTCGCCGATCTCGGCCTGTCGGCTCGACGGCTGCTGGCACTGTGCGCCCGTGACGGCATGCTGCCGGCCGACGTGACCGCCGAGATCTGCCAGACGGTCGGCTGCGGCGACGAGATCGAGGAGTTGCGCGAGGCATGAGACCGGGCGGGGCGACGGCGTGACCGGGCGGGGCGACGGCGTGCCGACGGCCCGGCGGCACCGCGACCCGCTGCACGAGACCTGGATGCGGCGGGCGTTGTCAGTGGCCGGCAAGCCGACCGCCGCTGCCGGCCCGGCAGGTGTGCCGGTCGGTGCGGCAGAGGTACCTGCCGGTGCGGCCGACGTGCCGGTCGGTGCGGTCGTCTACGACGCGGCCGGCCGCGAACTCGCGGTCGCCCACAACGAACGCGAACTGACCGGCGACCCGACGGCGCACGCCGAGATCCTCGCCCTGCGCCGGGCCGCTGCCCGGCTCGGCCGGTGGCGGCTCGACGGGTGCACTCTGGTGGTCACCCTGGAACCGTGCACCATGTGCGCCGGCGCGCTGGTGCTGGCCCGGATCTCGACCGTGGTCTTCGGCGCATGGGAGCCGAAGACCGGTGCCGTCGGATCGCTGTGGGACGTCGTGCGCGACCGCCGCCTCAACCACCGGCCGACCGTGTACGCCGGGGTGTTGGCCGACGAGTGCGCCGCCGCGCTGCGGACATTCTTCCGCTGAGCCGCGCCACCGGCGTCGCGTCGCTGGGTCGCACCAGCTGGGTCGCACCAGCTGGGTCGCACCAGCTGGGTCGCACCAGCTGGGTCGCACCACCTGGGTCGCGCCGCCGGCCGGGCGGTCCGCCGGTATCGTCGGCCGATCCTGGCGGCGTCAGGCGATCGCGGTGTCCAGCGCGATGCGTACCATTTCGCTGAAGGTCTGCTCTCGGTCGTCCGCGCTCATCTTCTCGCCGGTGCGAATATGGTCGCTCACGGTGAGGATGGTCAGCGCACGGGCCCGGAACCGGGCGGCGATGGTGTAGAGCGCCGCCGACTCCATCTCGACCGCCAGCACTCCGTAGTCGGCCAGCGTGTCGTACAGGTCCGGCCGGTCGGTGTAGAACGCGTCGGCGGCCAGGACCGGGCCGACCCGCAGGTCGACACCGTGCCGGTGGGCCGCGTCGACGGCCGTACGCAGCAGGCCGAAGTCCGCCACCGGGGCGTAGTCGACCAGCCCGGCGAAGCGCACCCGATTCATGTTCGAGTCGGTCGACGAACCGTTGGCCGCGATGACGTCCCGCAGTTGCAGATCCTCCGCCAGCGCGCCGCAGGAGCCGACCCGGATCAGCGTCCGCACCCCGTACTCGTTGATCAGCTCGTGGGCGTAGATCGACGCCGACGGCATGCCCATCCCCGACCCCTGCACCGACACCCGTGTCCCGGCGTACCGGCCGGTGAAGCCGAACATGCCGCGCACGTTCGAGTAGCAGGTGGCGTCCTCGAGAAAGTTCTCGGCGATCCACTTGGCGCGCAGCGGGTCCCCGGGCATGAGGACCCGCTCGGCGATGTCGCCGGGCTTGGCTCCGATGTGCGTGCTCATGGCCATGATCCTGCCAGTGCGGCCGGTGCTGCCTGCGCTCGGGCGGGACCGCCGTGACGGTCGGCCGGAGCTTCAGGTAGCCTACTCGGCGGTGGTGTGTCCGAGTGGCCTAAGGAGCACGCCTCGAAAGCGTGTGAGGGTTCACGCCCTCCGCGGGTTCAAATCCCGCCGCCACCGCCACTGAGCAGGCGACCATCCTGCGAGTCGAACGCCCGGCAGGTCTGCGAGGACCGGCCGGGCGTTTCTGCGCACCGGTCCGCACCGGTCCGCGCTGGCCTTCACCGGTCGGCGATCAGCTCGACGACGGCGCTGGCGATCCGGTCGATCGCCGCGGCGTCGGCCAGCAGGGCGGCGATCCGCTCGTCCGCAGCCGGTCCACGACCGGGCGGCCGGTCCATCTCCTCGGCACCCGTGCCGGTGTCGAACACCGAGCGGAGTACGGCGACCACCGCGCACCGGGGGGCGGCACCTCGGCGCAGCTGTGCCTCGATCGCCGTCACCGCGACCGACGCCAACTCGGTCAACCGGGCCTCGTCCACCTCGTCCGGCGTCCTCGGCTGCAGGTGATCGGTCTCGCGAACCGGACCGGTTCCGGCCCGTGCGGCCGGCAGCACCGGGGCGTGCTTGCGGCCAAGTGGCCGTTCGACGAAGTCCGCGTACCACTTCGGACGTTTACGCATCGCGGCGAGCACCCGGTCGAGGTCGGAGGTCACTTCCCGTTCTCCGCCACCACAGTGTCCGGTGACGGCGGCCCGACGGTCTGCCCACGCGCCCAACGGCCACACCCGTACCCCGGCGGTGGCCGGGATCCCCACCCAGACCAGCACCTCGACGGCGAGGGCCAGCAGCCACGGGTCTTGGCCGAGGTCGTGTTTGAGCCATCCGGGCAGCCGGGGCCGCTGCAACGCGCCACGGTCGCCGCGTCGGCGGCGATGCGCGTCGACGGTGGCCGGGCCGATCCGCCGGGCGATCCACCCCTCCAGGTTGATCACCGGGACCTTGACATTGGCCAGCAGGTCGTCGAGGACCGCCTCGACGTCGTCGTGGAACTTGTCCAGGCAGTCAGCCTCCAGCCGGTGGACCGACGACGCGCAGGTGTGGTGTCCCCTGGCGAGTTCGATCCGGCGGGTCAGCCGCTGGAACACCACCGGCCAGACCAGCGCGTACCCACCCGTGCGGAGCAGCCCGCGCTCCGCGTCGGACGCCGCCCTGGCGCGGTCCGCCAGTATGCCCCGTCGGGCGAGGTCCCGGACGTGATCTTCTGCGGTGGTACGCCCGGCTGCGGCGGTACGCCCGGACAACGCGCCTGCGGCCCGGACAGCCACGCTCGTACTGGCCATCGGTATCTGTCCTTTCCGGTAAGCCACCGAATCATCAGAAAGGTGTGTGGAAGGTGATCGGCGACATGCGTACGGGTCGAAAACTATCCGCTGTGCCGCTGACTCAAGAAGCGATCGGAGCCCGTTGCCGTAATAGTGCGTAGCAGCGGTGTCGAATTGTCGACCGGTACAGATCTGAGGGGTGGCCGGCCGGATCTATGGATGGCGTACTGGTGCGACTACGTAGTTCTCCCGATGGAACAGCCGCCGGGCGCGGCGAAGCTGGCGATGTGCCGGTGCCCGACCCGCACGTCGACCGATCACATCAGGAGCCGCTGCGATGACCACCACGCTTTCTCCTTTGTCGGACCACCCCACCCACCGGGCCGAGCCCGCCGACCGGCTGCTCGACCTGGTGCTTCCCGGGCCGGTCGAGCCGACCACCCGGACCCTGCTGACGGCGGCCGCCGCCGGCGACCCGGTGCTGCTGCGTGCCCTGGTCCAGCTCGGGCTGGCCCTCGGCGACCTGGCCCGCCGGGACGGACACTGGCGGTGGAGCACCACCGGCCCGCGTACCGCCGCGCTGACCGGGTCGTCCGGTACGCGGCCGGTCCGGCGTACCGCCGGCCAACTCGCCGCGATCCGGACCCTTGCCGAGTCGTGGAGCCGGCCGCAGCCGGCCGCCGGCTGTACGGTGACCGACCGGCCGGGGGCGGCCGTGCCGCCCGTGCGGCTGCCCCGGCTGACCGTCCGCGAGCAGCAGATCCTGCGGCTGCTCGCGGACGGTCTGACCGCTCGGGCGATCGGTCACCGGCTGCTGCTGTCGCCGCGTACGGTGGCCAAGCACCAGGAGCGGATGTACCGCAAGTTCGGCACCTCCGACCGGCTCACCACCGTGCTGCGGGCTCAGCGGCTGGGCCTGCTCCCGCCGCCGGACCCGCTGGCCGTTGCCGGCCGCGGTGACGGATGAGTCAGGACATTTCGCTTGGGCGGGGGTCGAGACCGAGGTCCACGACCACGGTCACCGCGGTCCGGCCGTTGAGGTAGACCGTCACCGGCCGGTCGGCCCCGTCCAGCAACTCCAGCTTGACCACCGAACCGGTTTCCATGGCGGTCTGGATGCTGGTGAGGACCGGGTCGAGGTTCGACTCTGGGATCTCCCACTCGGACCCGTCGACGATCACACGCTTACGAGCCATGATCTTCACCTTTCAGTCGGTTGTCCCTACGGATATTTCAGCACCGCCGGGGCACCGGGCGTAATTAGACGAATTGCGTACCGGTGGCCCGGCGGAGGCGTTGGTCAGTCGACAGCTTCGACCGTGTACGAGAACGAGAAATCCTGCGCCCGCAGATTCCCGACGGCCGGGTGCCGGCCGACGCCGAATTCCTCGGTCGCCAGCAGCGAGGTGCGGTACAGGCCGATGCTGTCGCCGACCGCGTCCAGCAGCAGCCGGTACGCCAGGTTGACGACCACGGCACCCGCCCCGATCGCGGCGGCTGCGGCGGCGGCCTGCGGGGCCGCCACGGCCAGCCCGAGCAGTTGCGCACCGGCCGCCTGGACAGTCGGGCCGTTGAGTTCGTCGCGCAACAGGTCGCTCAGCGCCCGGCTGTCCCTGGTGTCCCGGGACACCCAGACCGCCAGGTCCAGGTAGTCCACCGCCGGACCGTGGTAGACCAGCATCCGGTCCAACGGCAGTCGCTCACCGTCGCGGACGTTGCGGAACCGCGCCGTCTCCGCCCGGTACGGCACCGCCCCGTCGTCGTCGGCGGTGCCGGTGAGCACCACCGCGTCGACCCGGATGTCGGCGCTGCGCAGCGCCCGGTTGCGGTGCACCAGCACCTCGTCCAGCCGGACCGCGACGGTGCGCGCCGCGCTGCCCCGGGCCCGGAACAGCATCCGCGACCGGTCCGGACGTTCGTCGATCAGGAACCGCACCGACTCGGCCGGCGGCCGCGCCGTCGGGCTCAAGCTGAATTCGATGGTACGCAGCGCGTAGCGCACCTCCGGGGCGAAGCCGTCGGACATCTCCCGCATACCGCCGCTGCCCAGCTGGTCGAGCACCCGCTCCAGCGGCGACTGGTCGCGACGCGGGACGCGGCGGCGGAGCTCGGTGCGGTCGGCGGTGCGGATCCCGTCCTGCTGGAGCAGCCCGACGTCCTGCGGTCGCGAGGTGGCGATCAGCAGAACCGTCTCCGGGCGCCCGGCCGCCGGCACGATGCCGGCCGGCCAGTTCAGTCGCACACCGCGCAGTACGCCGCTCAGGGCGTCGTACCCCACCAGGTACTCCTTGCCGGGCTCGAGCCGGAACCCGGACGGCGCGAAGTTGGTGAGATTCTCGATCCGGGCGGAGACGCCGATGTCGAGCAGCGACACGTAGACCGCCTCGGCGCCGGCGTTACGCACCCGTACGTACACCAGGTCGCCGTCGTGCACGACCTCGCCAGCGGAGCGCATCGGCACCTCGACGCCGTCGACGACCCGGCCCCATTCGAAGGTCAACGGGGTGTCGAGGACGCACCGGGGGTCTTCACCGAGGGCCCGCAGCCCGGTGGCGCGGGCGACCCGTTCCAAGTCGGTGAGCAGCCGGGCGGCGGTGCCCGGCCCGGCCGGACGGGGGCTGTGCAGCGGACCGGTCCGGTCGTGGATCTGGTAGTTGCCGGCCCGATCGGGCCGGACCTCCACGGTGCACGGCTCGTCCGCATCGGCCAGCCGGACCAGGGTGCTGGTCCCGATCGCGGCGACCAGGTCGGCGGCGTCCGGGTCGGTAACCCGGACCGGCAGCGCGGGCGCGGCGCTGCGGGTCCGGTACGCCCGGGCCGTCGCCGGCACCTCGGACCAGCCGGTACGCAAGGTGAGCTCGGCCTGTGCCGCCAGCGCCCCGAGGCGATCGACGACGGCGGTGCCGACGCTGGTCTCCTCGTCGACCGGCAGCTCGGCCGGCATCACGGTGAACTCGTCGTGCAGCTCGACGCCGAGCAGCGGCGCGCCGGGCAGGACCACCCGACCGTCGGGAGTGGGGGCCACCGGCAGGCCGGCGATCGGGTCCGTCTCCTGGAGTGAGAACAGCAGCCGGCGGGACGGCCCTTCCACCTCGGGCCGCTGGTTCGACGCCCGGCGCAGCACCTGGCGACGTACCGCCTCCATCAGGGTGAACCAGGTCACCGGAAGGTCCTCGGCGGCGGCCAGTGCCTGGATCAGCGCCTCGGTGAACATGCCGATGCGCTGCCCGGCACCGTCGCGGTACTCGTAGGCGAACTGCTCGGGAGCGCAGGCCACCAGCCGCACCGAGTACGGGTTGCCGGTCACTACCCGCCGGTCGACCGCGAGCCCGTCCCGGCGCAGCGCTGCCAGGTGCCGGCTGATCTGCTCGTACCGGGTGGTCGACTGCCGGTCCAGGCCCTTGACCCGTAGGTCGGGGTCGCGGGACTGGTGGGCGGAGTGGCAGCAGTCCAGGGCCACCACCACGTTCTGCGTCACTTTGGTCAGCCGGGCCTGCAGCACGGACAGCTCGAATGAGGTGATGCCCCGGAACTCGTCCTCGGTGGATGAGGAGTAGTCGGTGGGTACGATGAACTGCAGGTCGGCCGGCCGTCGCCCGGGCGTCGTCTGGCTGCCCGGGTCGTCGGCAGCCGGATCGTCGCCAGCCGGCTCCGGCGCGTGCGCGTATCCGCCGTGACCGCTGTAGTAGAACAGGACCGTGTCGTCCGCCGTGCTCTGTCCGATCAGTTTCTCGTAGCCGGCGAGGATTCCGGCCCGGTTGGCCTCGTCGCCGGTGAGACAGGAAATGGTGAAGCCACGCCCGTCGAGCGCCGCCGCGATCGATTCGACATCGTTGTGCACCCCGGTGAGGCCGTCGGTCTGAGAACCGACCAGCAATGCTCTCCGCGTCACCGCTACCCCCTGAAGGTCGCTCAGCAGATCCGGTGTGGACTTTACGGGTCGGGCGCCGGTGGCGTCATCACTCGGTGCCTACGATCTTTTGCGTACGGTCACTTTCGGCTCGCCCGCTGGCGATCGGCTCCGACCTGACAGGACGAACCACCGGTACGTTCGGCGCGACGGCTCCGTACGGAGGTCTATCCGGATTCCCGATTGGCGCAGAGCCGGAGCCGATGGGCCATCGAGGCGGCGGCATTGCGGTTGTTGGCCGACATCTTTTTGAGCAGGTTGGACACGTGGACACCCGCCGTGCGTTCAGTGATGAACAGTTCGGTGGCGATCTCCCGATTGGTCCTGCCCAGGCAGAGCAGACACAGCACCTCCAACTCGCGGGCGGTGAGACCGAACGGCCGTGCTGCCGGCCCGGCGGTGTCGTCGGCCGGCTCCGGTAGCTCCGGGTCGAGGGGGATACGGGCACGACGGGCCATCGCTTCGATCTCGGTACGCAGTGGCCCGTCCGGCAGCGGCTCGGTCGCCTGCCAGGCCGACCGGGCGGCCGAGCCGGCACGGGTCAGGTCGGCGGCGGCGAGCGCGGTCTCGGCCTCCCGCCAGTAGGCGTAGCCCGCCGGGTAGGACCGACCGAGCAGCGACCAGCCATGGGCCACCGCCGCCCAGGCATCGGGGTCGGCGGTGCCCCGGGCCCGGGCGAGCTCGGCCAAGCAGAGGTCACGCCACACCCGTACCTGCGAAACCCCAGCCTGGTCGGCTGGCGGCGGGTCCGGCTGGTCAGCCTTTGGGAGGTCCGGGCCCTCGGCCGGCACCGCCGCCTGTTCGGCCAACCGTTCGGCGTACCCGACAACCGCCGACAACCGGACCGGGTCGCGCTCGGGTTGCGTGCGCAGCAGCTCGCACTCGTCGGCGGCGGCCCGTAGTCCGAAGGCGTACATCCGGGTCAGCTCCAGGATGTTGGCCTGGCCGTCCAGTGCGGCCAGGCCGGCTCGCACCGCCTCACCCGCCCCGGCCAGGTCGTCCCGCCACAGGGCGAGCTCCACCAGGCAGGCGTACAGCGGTCCGACGAACCGGGGGTCGGTGGTCGGTCGGTCCGCCAGTTGGACGCCGGCCAGCAAATCGGCGGCCGCCTCGAAGGACCCCTGGGCCAGCCGGATCTCGGCCAGGGTCAGCCGGGGGTAGAGGGTGCCCCGCAGCGGCCTGGCCCGCAGCACGTCGTCCAGCACCGCGGCCGCCTCGTCCCATCGGCCGAGCAGTACCAGTGTCGCGGCGGCGTTGTTGGCCAGCACGCCGGCGCCGCGGGCCTGCTCCAGACCGCGTGCGCGGGCCACCTTCAGCCCGTCGAGGGCGACCTGGACCGAGTCGGTCAGCCGCCCCACGTGCTCCAGCGCGACCGCAAGATTGCCGTACGCCCGGAACAGGTCCTCGAGGTGGTCGACCTCCTCGGCGATCCGCAGTGCCTCGCGTACCTTGGCCATGCCGTCAGCGGGCTGGTCGAGCATGGTCAACGCCATGCCCAGGGTGTTGAGCGCGCGGCCCTCCTCGGCCCGGGCCGGCACCGCCCGGGCCAGTTCGACCGCGTGGGCACCTTCCCGCGCACCTTCGGCGTACCGGCCCTCGCGTACCTCGGCCATCGCCACAGCGGCCAGTACCCGGGCGCTGACCGCGCTCGGCGGCTGCTCGGCCAGCGCCCGCGCCGCCGCCCGGTAGGTCTGTTGCGAGTCGCCGTACTCACCGGCTTCCCAGAGGTAGTTGCCGAGGCGTTCGAGCAGTTCACCCGCGTCGCGGGGGGCGGCGTCCCTCTCGGCGATGGCGGCCCGGTCCACCTCGGCGATCGCGGCGCGGATCAGTTCCAGTGCCTGTTCGACCCGACCGCCCCACCGGGCGGCGTCGGCGGCGGCGGCCAGCACCCGCCAACGCGGCTGGCCGGTGCGTCGCTGCGGATCGTCGACCCGCGACCACAGGCTGAGCACCCGCTGGTAGTGCTGTTCGGCTTCGCGGAACGCGTGGACCCGTACCGCCATCTCGCCGGCACGGACGGCGGCGGCCAGCGCCTCCGGTAGCGCTCTGGCCTCGTGCCAGTGGTAGGCCAATTCGGCCGCTGCGGTGAGATCCTCGGCGAGGCTGAACCCCGGGCCTGCGGTGAGAGCGGTGGCGAGCGCGCGGTGCAGCCCGACCCGCTCACCCGGCAGCAGTTCCTGGTAGACCGCCTCACGCAGCAGGGCATGCCGGAAGACGTATGTGTCGTCGGCGGCGTCGATGGTGAGGACGTGCTGGGCGACGCACTGCCGCAGGGCTTTGATCAGTTGCTGGTCGGGCAGGTCGCAGACGGCCGCCAGCAGCCGGTGGCTCACCCGCCGCCCGGCGACCGCCGCGGCTCGCAGCACGTCGGCTGCGGCGTCGTCGAGCAGTTCGACCCGGGACAGCATGATCTCGCTCAGTGAGTTGGGCAGTCGGGTGGACGCGGGATCGGTCAACACCCCGGAGACCACCAGTTCCTCGGCGAAGAACGCGTTTCCATCGGACAGTTCGTAGTACCGGTCCAGCAGCGACCGGTCCACCGGGCCGCCGGTCGACGCGGTCAGGAACTGTTCCAGCTCGGCCCGGGTGAACCGGGCCAGCTCCACCCGGTGGATCCGGCGGATGAAGTCCGGCTCGGCGAGCAGCGTCCGCAGCGGATGCCGCCGGTCCAGGTCGTTCGACCGGTAGCTGTGCACCAGCAGGATCCGCTCGTCGGTCTGCGCCCGAGCCAGGTAGGAAACAAGGTCCAAGGTGGAGGGGTCGGCCCAGTGCAGGTCCTCGAAGATCAGTACGGTCGGCGCGTGCGCGCCGAAGTGGTCGAGCATCCGCTGTACCGCGCCGAACACCCGTAGCTGTGCGGTCGACTCACCGAGGGGCGCGACTCCGGTGAAGTCCGACACCAGTCGGCTGAGCTCGGCGTAGGACGGGCCACCCAGCTCGCGTACCCGCTGTTCACCGAGTGCCCGGACGATCCGGCGCAGGGCGTCGATCAACGGGGCGTACGGCACCGCGCCGGTGCCCAGGTTGATGCAGGCACCGCGCAGTACGGTGCGGCCCGCCGAGCGGGCCTCGGCGGCGAACTCCTGGAGCAGCCGGCTCTTTCCGACGCCCGCCTCACCGGCGACGAAGACCGTCGCGGCGGCACCGCCCGCCGCCTCGGTCAGCAGCCCGGTCAGCCGGGCGCGCTCCGCGGCGCGGCCGATGAAAGATCCACCCGCTGCCGGAAACTGCGCAGATGCGTACGCCGTCGCCATGTGTCCATGGTGGCGCGAGTAATGGGGACTGTCAGCCGCCGCCGCGTGTCACATCGTATTCGGCGGCCGATGCTGACTCAGTGGTCACCGGAAAATGCCGGTCCGGTCGGCCGGACGCGATGGTGTGCTGTTGCGCTGCGTTGTCCGGGCTAACGACAATCGTCGCGGTCATCCGGCTCCGGAATCGATTCCACGGTACGTCGGCGGTCGTCGACGTACTCGGCCAGATCGTCAGGGTCCGCGCCGCTGGCCACAGCGGTCCGCCACGCCGCGCCGAACTCGGCGGCGAGTAGTTCGATCATCCGTTGTCGGGTTTCGGCTGGTAGCCCGTTATCGGGCGCTGGTCCGCCGGGTCGATCGTCGACCATCGAGACCTCCGCCGCGATCGTTGGCCGCGTTCTCCGGAATTTGTGTAATCCTCGGACATTGTCAAGAGTTCGGGTCATATCCGAACCTGACGGACAGCCGACCTTGGCCGTTCAGTTGACGGCCTGACGACAATCAAGATCACCGTATCAAGATCACCATAGCTGGTCCGAGCTGCGCCGGGCCACTGTCGCCCGAATCCGAGCCGGGCCGGGCCACCTCGCCCGCAGTCGAGGCCACCATCAGCCGAGGCCGGTCGGGTCGAACCGCTGTACCCCGGGCGGCAGATCCGGCCCGTCGGGCAGGACCGGTCCGGCGTCGCTGATTGGGCGGTAGCCGGACCGGACGACGCTGGCGATGAGCACCTGTGCGATCCCGGTGATCGTCCGGGCCGGATCGGAGCCGGGCACCATCAGGTACGACGCCATCCGTTCCGATCCGGTCGCCGGATGGGCCAGCGACCTGATGATCCGGGGATCCGCCTCATCCACGCCGCAGGCGACGACGCTCGGGCGGGCGCTGGACGAGGTCAGCTCGGCGAACGCCGCCCGCCAGGCGGACCGCGCGTCGGTGGGCCGGCCATCGCTGACGAACCAGACGGTCGGCCGGTGCGTGGTCGCTCCGCTGGCCTCGAACCGCGCCATGTCCGATTCGATCTCGTCCCGTGTGGTCGTGAACGCCGACTCGTAGCAGGTGCCGCCGCGTACGGTGAGGGGCGGTGCGACCAGCCCGGGAGCCAGCAGGTCACCGAGCGGGAGCCGGACCTCCGCGTGGTCGGAGAAGTCGATCAGCCCGAACCGTACCCGGGCCGCGACGACCGGGTGCCGCGCCAATGCGTCGACGAGCGCCGGTACGATCTCGTTCGCCGCCTCCAGCTTGCCGTCCGCCGCCATCGACACCGAGACGTCGACGACCAGGTAGAACGGCAGCAGGGTGTTGTCTGACCGGCGCATCGATGGGCTCCTCCGTCCGCCATGCCCCAGGTCTGACGGACGGGTGTGGGCCGAGCTGGACGAAGCTCAGTGCGGACCGTCCGCTGGCTCGTGCGGCTGGCCGTCGGCGGCGATGTCGGAGACGATCTGGCAGGTGTCGACGACCGGATCGACGGCCTGTGCCTGGTCGGCCAGCTGGAACAGCAGCGACCGCAGTGCCTCGCGGTCGGTCGGCTGCAGCGGCCCCAGTAGGTGCTTTTCAGCCTGCTCCAGCCGGTCCCGGGTCGCCGACCAGACCTGGTGCCCGTGGTCGGTCGCGACGATGGTCTTGTGTCGGCGGTCGTCCGGGTTGGCCCGTCGCTCGACCAGCCCGGCGCGCTCCAGATCGTCGATCAGGTAGGTCATCACTGTCTTGTCGATGCCCAGCCGACGGGCCAGCGAAATCTGACTCTCCGGCGTGGCCTCGACCGCCGCCGCCAGCACCTGATGGCCGCGCGGCCCGCCGGGCAGGTCGTGCAGCACCGCGCTGCTGCTCTTGACGTACGCCCGGAAGACCACGCCCAGCGCCCAGCCGAGATCGCCGCCGGCGGCGCGGGCCGGAGCCGGACCCGGACCCGTGCGTTCACCGGGACGAGGCATACGTCGAGCTTATCGCCGGCTCGTCTACGCCCACTGACCATCCTCAGGTCAGAATAATCACACTGCCGACCGTCTGTTCAGCAGACTATCTTGTGATCCGTACGCATGACTGCTGTCGCGGGGAGCGAACGACATGGCTGACTACGGACACGACCTGCTGTTCGGCACCTTCATCACGCCGGTCGCCGAGCAGGTCGACCGGGCCCTGGCGCTGGCCCAGCTGACCGAGGAGGCCGGGCTCGACCTGGTGACCGTGCAGGACCACCCGTACCAGGCCCGGTTCCTGGACAACTGGACCCTGCTGTCGGTGATCGCCGCCCGCACCACCCGGGTCCGGGTCGCGCCGAACGTCGCCAACCTGCCGCTGCGGCAGCCGGCGATGCTGGCCCGCAGCGCGGCCAGCCTCGACCGGCTGAGCGGCGGCCGGGTCGAGCTGGGCCTGGGCGCCGGTGCCTTCTGGGACGCGATCGCGGCGATGGGCGGCGGCCGGCTCACCCCGACCGAGAGCGTCGAAGCACTGGAGGAGGGGATCGAGATCATCCGCTCGGTCTGGGATGCCGACGGCGGCACCGTCAAGGTCGACGGCCGCCACCACCGGGTATGGGGCGTGCATCCGGGCCCGGCGCCCGCCCACCCCGTCGGCATCTGGCTGGGCGCGTACAAGAAGCGGATGCTCGGGGTAACCGGTCGACTCGCCGACGGCTGGCTGCCCAGCAGCCCGTACGCGTCACCGGAGCAGCTACCGGCGATGAACGCGGCCATCGACGCGGCGGCCCGGCAGGCGGGGCGGGATCCGGCTGCGGTCCGCCGGCTCTACAACATCAGCGGTACGTTCGGCGGCGGCAGCGGCGGCGGATTCCTCACCGGTACGCCGGCCGACTGGGCCGAGCAGCTCGCCGGACTGACCCTGGAGCAGGGCTTCAGCGGCTACCTGCTGGCCAGCGACGATCCGGACATGATCCGCCGGTTCGCCGCCGAGGTGGTGCCGGCGGTCCGGGACCTGGTCGCTGCCGGCCGTAGCGCCGCAGCCGCCGGCCCGGCCCCCGCCGACCCGGCCGCTTCGGTGCGGCCGCCCCAGTCCGCGACACCGGCGACGACCGTACCGGCGACGACCGTGGCCAGCCCGGCCGCGTCGGCCGCCGCAGCCGCCGGCATCACCCCGACCCCCGACGACGGGGTCCGGCTCAGCACCGAACGCGTCTGGGACGAGTCGACCCGACCGACCGCTCCGCCACCCGACCCGACGCTGACCTACAGTTCCGCCCAGCGGGCCGCCGGCCGGCACCTGATCGACGTACACGATCATCTGCGCGAGGAGCTGCGGACCGTGCGCGATCTGATCGACCAGGTCGCGGCCGGCACCATGACCGCCGGCGGTGCCCGGGCGCACATCAACACGATGACGATGCGGCAGAACAACTGGACCCTCGGCGCCTACTGCGAGTCGTACTGCCGGGTGGTGACCACCCACCACACCATCGAGGACATCAGCATGCTGCCGCAGCTGCGCCGCGCCGACCCGGGACTCGCACCGGTGGTCGACCGGCTGTCGGCGGAGCACCACATCATCCACGACGTACTGGAACGGGTCGACCGGGCGTTGGTCGCCCTGGTCAGCGAGCCGGACCGGATCAGCGACGTCAAGGCCGCCGTCGACCTGCTCACCGACACCCTGCTGTCCCACCTGTCCTACGAGGAACGCGAACTGGTCGAGCCGCTCGCCCGGTTCAGCGCGACGTGACCGCCGGCACCCTGCTGTCGGACCAGGTCGCGCCAAGCGGTGTCGGAAACCGAGGCTGCGGGCGAGACTGACGCAATGCTGCTGAACGGGAAGCCCGTTGATCTGGATCAGCTGCAGGTGCTCGGTCTCACCAACTACGGCCACTTCACGTCCATGCGAGTGGACGCCGGCCGGGTCCGCGGGCTCACGCTGCACCTCGACCGGCTGACCAGGGACTGCCGCGCGGTCTTCGGCGCGGAACTCGATCAGAACGAGGTGCGCAGTTACCTCCGCTGGGTGGTGGACGGCTGCGCCGAGTCGATCGTCGCCCGGGTGACGGTGTTCGACCCGTACCTCGATCTGGGGCATCCCGCCAGCGCGTCGAGCCCGCAGGTGCTCGTCACGACGCGTGCGGCGTCGTCGGTCCCACTCGCGCCGCTGGCGCTCACCGCCCGCCGGTACGAGCGGGATGTGCCAGCCGTCAAACATGTCGGGCTGTTCGGAACGATGTTCCACCGGCGGCAGGCTCAACTCGCTGGCTTCGACGACGCCCTGTTCGTGGATGGAGAGGGTTTCGTCTCCGAGGGGGCGACCTGGAACATCGGCCTGATCGAAGGCGACGAGATCGTCTGGCCGCAGGCACCCGTGCTGCCGGGAATCACCATGGCGCTGATCCAGCAGGAGCGCGCCGGCCTCCAGCGCCGCGTCAACGTAACGGAGCTGGATCGCTACGCCGGAGCGTTCATCACCAACGCCGCGATGGGGGTACGGCGGATTCACGCGATCGACGCGATCCAGTGGACCGACGCGGTCGCCCCAGTGGAGCAGATCCGCAGGCGGTACGCCGCCATCCCCGGCGAGCCGATCTGAACCCGACGATCTCCGCCTTGACCCTGGGATCTCCGTCAGACCGAGGCAGGCCCAGTCTGGGCACTTCGAGACTAGTGCCGCGTCAGGCAACGTTGGCCCTGTTGACTACCTCGCGTAGGCGTTCGTCGGCGGC
>NZ_JBHMIN010000050.1:0-48532 GCF_048060215.1 Micromonospora sp. LOL_021
GACTGTGGACTGTGTCCCGGACCGTGAAGCGGGCGTTCAGGTACCGCTTCCACCCCACCCCCGGGCAGGCGGCCGAGCTCGCCCGGACGCTCGGCTGTGTCCGGCTGGTCTACAACATGGCGCTGGCCGCCCGCGGCGAGGCGTGGACGCAACGCCAGGAACGGGTCACCTACAACGCCACGTCGGCGATGCTGACCGGGTGGAAGAAGACCGACGAACTCGCCTTCCTCGGCGAGGTGTCGTCGGTGCCGTTGCAGCAGGCGCTGCGGCACCTGCAGACCGCGTTCAGCAACTTCTGGGCGAAACGGGCCCGGTATCCGTCGTTCAAGTCGAGGAAGCGGTCGCGGCGGTCGGCGGAGTACACCGCCAGCGCGTTCCGGTGGCGCGACGGTCGGCTGACCCTGGCGAAGATGTCCGCACCGTTGGACATCGTGTGGTCCCGACCGCTCCCGGAGGGTGCGGCGCCGTCGACGGTGACGGTGTCGCAGGACCCGGCGGGCCGCTGGTTCGTGTCCCTGCTCTGCGACGACCGGGTCGAGCCGGCCGCGGCGTCGGGTGCCGTGGTGGGGGTCGACGCCGGCCTCGACAGCCTGTTCACCCTGTCCACCGGGGAGAAGATCCCCAACCCGAGACATGAACGCCGTGACCGCGATCGGCTGGCCCGGGCCCAGCGGAACCTCGCAGGCAAGGCCAAAGGTTCGGCGAACCGGGCCAAGGCCCGGCTGTCGGTGGCCCGCATCCATGCCCGGATCGCCGACCGCCGCCGCGACCACCTGCACAAACTCACCACCCCTGCAGGCGGTGTAAGACCTCACCGGGAGTCCTCCTCTCGGACTGGGCGGTCGTCGGCGAAGCAGGAACCCCCTGGGGCGACCCAGGGAATGCCCGTTCCTTCAGGGCGGGGAGGAAGTCAAGGCAGTGACGCTAGCGGCCAGGTGGCGGGCCGGTCACTCCCGCCGGCCCGCCGATCGCGGTGGGGTTGTCCCCCCTGTCGGAGCGGCGCATGGCAAAAAGCCGGAAATTGGTAATAATGGTGCTGCTGTCCCCGGATGAAACCGGTGTGACGGGTAGCGTGGACGCAGTGGCTCGTCCATCACCGTCGATCAAGATCGCGATTTGTGCACGCGTTCACAAGCGCCTACGCTGTAATCCTGACGAGCCCTGATAGCACAACAGGTGACGGCGGTTGCCACAGGGGCACCGGACTGACCGGCCGGGCCGGCGGGTCAATGATCGCATCGCACGGAGACACATGAGTCAGCACCGCCAGCCAGGCGCGTCCGGCCGGGTCGACGCCGTTCCGGCGCTGCCGGACCTCCCCGAGGCGACGGTCGCGCGACTCCCGGAGTATCTCCGTGCCCTGCACACTCTCGCCGACGCCGGTCACGAGACCGTCTCCAGCGAAGGACTGGCCAGCGCCGCTGGGGTCAACTCCGCCAAGCTCCGCAAGGACCTGTCCCAACTCGGCTCGTACGGTACCCGCGGTGTCGGCTACGACATCGCGTTGCTGATCGAGCAGATCGAGTACGTGCTCGGGCTCACCCACCGCCGGGCCGTCGCGCTCGTCGGGGTCGGCAACCTCGGCCACGCCCTGGCCGGCTACGCCGGATTCGCCAGCCGGGGGTTCCGCATCGCCGCGCTCTTCGACGCCGACACCGACCGGGTCGGTGAACAGATCAACGGGCTGGTGGTCCGGCACATCGACGACCTGCCGGCGGTCGCCGCCGAGGAGTCGATCGCCATCGGGGTGATCGCCACCCCGGCCGCCGCCGCGCAACAGGTCGCCGACCAGTTGGTGGCCGCCGGGGTCACCAGCATCCTCAACTTCGCGCCGTGCGTACTGGTGGTGCCAGCCGGAGTCGACGTGCGCAAGGTCGATCTGGCGATCGAGCTGCAGATCCTCTCCTTCCACGAGCACCGCAAGTCGGCCTCCGGTCACGACCACGGCGTGCCGGGGCTGACCGCGCTGCCGGGCGGGCTGGGTGGCGGGCCCGCCGCCGCGGCCACCTTCGACGCCACCGCGGCCAGTTTCGACGCGTCCGGCCCGGCGGAGGCGGTCGGCTCATGAACCTTCTCGTCGTCGGCGCGTCCTACCGGACCACGCCGGTCGCCACCCTGGAGCGGTTGGCCGTCGCCCCCACCGACGTGCCCGAGACGCTGCGCCAGCTGCTCGCCCAGCCGTACGTCGACGCCGCCGTGGTGCTCTCCACCTGCAACCGGGTCGAGGTGTACGCGGCGGTCACCGGATTCCACGGTGGTCTCGCCGACATCTGCGGCGTGCTGGGCGAACGGGTCGGCAGCGCCCCCGGCGAGCTGGCCGACCACCTGTACGTGCACTACGGCCAGGCCGCCGTCGAACACGCGTTCCGGGTGGCGGCCGGGCTCGACTCGATGGTGGTCGGCGAGGCGCAGGTCCTCGGCCAGTTGCGCGACGCCTACCACGTCGCCAACGAGGCCGATGCCACCGGCCGGCTGCTGCACGAGCTCATGCAGCAGGCGCTGCGGGTCGGCAAGCGGGCGCACGCCGAGACCGGGATCGACCGGGCCGGCCAGAGCGTGGTCAGCGCGGCGCTGCGGGTCGGTGGCGAACTGCTGCCCGGTGGGCTGACCGGCCGGCCGGTGCTGGTCCTCGGCGCGGGCGCGATGGGTGCCCTGGCGGTCGCCACCCTGGCCCGGCTGGGAGTCGAGTCGATCCGGGTGGTCAACCGCCGGGACGACCGGGCGGTCCGGTTGGCCGGCGCGTACGGCGCCACCGCGGTGCCGTACGACCAGTTGCCGGCCGCGCTCAGCCAGGTCGACCTGGTGATCAGCGCCACCGCCTCGGCCGAGCCGGTGCTCACCCGCGACGCCGTCACCGGGGTGCTGGCCGCCCGCCCGGCCGACCGCACCGGTCCGCTGGTCCTGCTCGACCTAGCCGTACCCCGGGACGTGGAGCCGGCCGCCGCGGCGCTGCCCGGCGTCGCGGTGATCGACATCGACGGCCTGGCCGGTTCGCTCACCGACGCGCCCGCCGCGACCGACACGGCGGCCGTCACCCGGATCGTCGACACCGAGGTGGAGTCGTTCCTCAGCTGGATGCGCGGTGCGGACGTGGCGCCCACCGTGGCTGCGCTGCGCGGCCGCGCCGACGACGTGGTCGGTGCCGAGCTGCGCCGGCTCGCGCAGCGTCGGCCGGACCTCACCGACGACCAGCGCGCCGAGGTCGCGCACACCGTGCACCGGGTGGTCCAGCGGCTGCTGCACTCGCCGACCGTACGGGTGCGCCAACTCGCCGCCGAGCCCGGCGGTGACCAGTACGCCGCGCTGCTGCGTCAGCTGTTCGACCTGGAGGTGCCGGGCACCTCCACCGCCGGCGACGTGCCGGACCTGGAGGCCGACCGATGAGTGTGTTGCGCCTGGGCACCCGGGGCAGCGCCCTGGCCACCGCCCAGTCCGGTCGGGTCGCCGCCGCGTTGCGCTCCGCCACCGGTCGCGACGTCGAACTGGTGGAGATCGTCACCGCCGGGGACCGGTCCACCGCGCCGGTCGCCGCGCTCGGCGTCGGCGTGTTCGTCTCCGCGCTGCGCGACGCGCTGCTGGCCAAGGAGATCGACTTCGCGGTCCACTCGTACAAGGACCTGCCCACCGCCGGCCAGGCGGAGCTGCTGGTCGCGGCGGTGCCGCCCCGGGAGGATCCGCGCGACGCGCTGATCAGCCGGGACGGTCGGATGCTCGCCGAGCTCGCGCCGGGGGCCACCGTCGGCACCGGGGCACTGCGCCGGATCGCCCAGCTGAACGCCCTCGGCCGTCAGCTCGTGGTCACCCCGATCCGGGGCAACGTGGACACCCGGATCGGCCGGGTGCGCGGCCCGCAGCCCGATCTCGACGCGATCGTGCTGGCCCGGGCCGGCCTGGCCCGGCTCGGCCGGACCGCCGAGATCACCGAGACTCTCGACCCGATGCTGATGCTGCCGGCGCCCGCCCAGGGCGCCCTGGCCATCGAGTGCCGGGCCGACGACACCGACCTGGTCGAGCTGCTCAGCACGCTCGACCATGCACCGACCCGGGCTGCGGTCGCCGCGGAACGGTCGTTGCTCGCGACGTTGGAGGCCGGCTGCAGCGCACCGGTCGCGGCGTACGCGGAAGTCGCCGAGGGGGATGACGGCGACGAGATCTACCTGCGCGGGGCGGTGATCAGCCCGGACGGACTCCGGGAGATCAGACTGTCGCGCACCGGTCCCCCGGCCACCGCCGTCGAGATCGGCACGGCGCTCGCCGCCGAGCTGCTCGACGCCGGAGCCGACACGATCCTTCCGGGGGCCACGCCCGGCGGTCCGTCCCGGGCCGCGGATGGCGACGGCGTGGTACCCCAGCGACCTTCAGCGCCCAGTCCGTCCGGCGCGACGACCCAGAACATGGGGAGCATAAATGACCCGCACCCGTAAGCTCGCCGGCCACATCGCGTTCGTGGGCGCCGGCCCCGGCGACCCGGGCCTACTGACCCGCCGGGCGCACGACGCCCTGGTCGAGGCGGACCAGGTCGTCTACGACCGGGGCGTCCCGGAGACCCTGCTCGCCGCGGTCCGCGCCAGTGCCAAGGCGGACACCCAGCTCAGCCCGGCCGAGGGCGCGCCAGGTGACGTGGCCAAGGTGCTGATCTCCGCCGCCCGGTCCGGGCAGGCCGCGGTCCGGCTGGTCTGCGGCGACCCGTTCGGCCACCACGCGGTGGTGACCGAGGTGCAGGCCGTCGCGCGTACCGCCGTGCCGTTCGAGGTGGTCCCCGGGGTCAGCCAGGCCGAAGGGGTGGCCGGCTACGCCGGTGTCCCGCTGCCCGGCATCCGTACTGTGGCCGATGTCGACGACACCGCCGGCTTGGACTTCGACGCGCTCGCCGCGGCGGTCGGCCGGGGTTCGCTCGCTCTGGCGGTGGACGCCGGGGAGCTCGCCGCGGTCCGCGACGGACTGCTCGCCGCCGGTGTCGACGGCGCCACGTCGGTCGCGGTGACCGGGGACGGGACCGGTGAGACCCAGTACACCACCACCTCGACGGTGGACAGCTTCGTCGCCGCCGCGCTCGGCTTCACCGGCCGGGTGGTACTCACCCTCGGTGCCGGGGTCGCCGAGCGGGACAAGCTGAGCTGGTGGGAAAACCGGCCGCTGTACGGCTGGAAGGTGCTCGTGCCGCGGACCAAGGAGCAGGCCGGCGTGATGAGCGCCCAGCTGCGCGCCTACGGTGCCATCCCGTGCGAGGTGCCGACCATCGCGGTCGAGCCGCCGCGTACCCCGGCGCAGATGGAGCGGGCGGTCAAGGGCCTGGTCGATGGTCGGTACGCCTGGGTCGTCTTCACCTCGGTCAACGCCGTACGGGCGGTGTGGGAGAAGTTCGCCGAGCACGGGCTGGACGCCCGGCACTTCGGCGGGGTCAAGATCGCCTGTATCGGGGATGCGACCGCTGACGCGGTCCGCGCCTTCGGCATACAGCCTGAGCTGGTGCCGGCCGGTGAGCAGTCCTCCGAAGGACTGCTGGCCGAGTTCTCGCCGCACGACGAGATCCTCGACCCGGTCGGCCGGGTGCTGCTGCCCAGGGCGGACATCGCCACCGAGACCCTCGCCGCCGGGCTGACCGAGCGCGGCTGGGAGGTCGACGACGTCACCGCGTACCGGACGGTGCGGGCCGCGCCGCCGCCGGCCGAGATCCGCGACGCGATCAAGTCCGGCGGCTTCGACGCGGTGTTGTTCACCTCCTCGTCCACCGTGCGCAACCTGGTCGGCATCGCCGGCAAGCCGCACGCCCGGACGGTGGTCGCGGTGATCGGCCCGAAGACCGCCGAGACCGCCACGGAGTTCGGCCTACGGGTGGACGTGCAGCCGGCGCACGCGTCGGTGCCGGAGTTGGTCGAGGCGTTGGCCGGCTACGCGGTCGAGCTGCGGGAGAAGCTGGTGGCGATGCCGGCCAAGCAGCGGCGCGGGTCCAAGGTGCAGGGTCCGACGGCACTGCGGTTCCGCTGAGTCGGCGACCAGTGCGCGGCTGACCGTTGCGCGGCCACCGAGCCGGCGACCGCTTGAGCCAGGAGACGATGGGCGATGACGTATCCGCAGAGCCGGCCACGCCGGCTGCGCCGCACCGCCGCGGTGCGGCGGCTGGTCGAGGAGACCCGGCTGTCCCCGGCCGAGCTGGTGCTGCCGATGTTCGTCAAGGAAGGGCTCACCGAGCCGCGACCGATCCCGTCGCTGCCCGGTGTGGTCCAGCACAGCCGGGACTCGTTGCGCAAGGCCGCCGCCGAGGCGGTGGCGGCCGGGGTCGGCGGGATCATGCTGTTCGGCGTGCCGCAGCGCCGGGACGCGACCGGTTCCGCCGGTGTCGACCCGGCCGGCGTGCTGAACGTCGCCATCCGGGACGTGGTCGCCGAGGTCGGTGACGCCACCGTGGTGATGAGCGACCTCTGCCTCGACGAGTTCACCTCGCATGGGCACTGTGGCCTGCTCGCCGCCGACGGGACGGTGGACAACGACGCGACGCTCGCCGCGTACGCGCAGTTGGCCGTCGCGCAGGCCGAAGCCGGCGCGGACATGCTCGGCCCGTCGGGGATGATGGACGGCCAGGTCGGGGTGGTACGCCGGGCGTTGGACGCGGCCGGGTACACCGACACAGCGCTGCTCGCGTACGCGGCGAAGTACGCATCGGCGTTCTACGGGCCGTTCCGCGACGCGGTGGAGTCGGCGCTGGTCGGCGACCGGCGGACCTACCAGCAGGATCCGGCGAATCTGCGGGAGTCGCTGCGCGAGGTCGAGCTGGACGTCGCCGAAGGTGCCGACCTGGTGATGGTCAAGCCGGCGCTGCCGTACCTGGACGTGGTCGCAGCGGTCCGCCAGCGGGTGCACGTCCCGGTCGCCGCCTATCAGGTCTCCGGCGAGTACGCGATGGTCGAGGCGGCTGCCGCGAACGGCTGGATCGACCGGGACCGGGTGATCCTGGAGACGTTGACGTCGATCCGGCGGGCCGGCGCGCAGATCATCCTCACCTACTGGGCGACGGAGGTCGCGAACGCCCTCTGACCCGGGCCGCCGACGGCACTCGCCGACCCGGGTCGCTCAGCTGCGCACGCCGAGCCGGTGCATCAGGGTGGCGATGTCGGCTCCATAGTCCCACCAGTCCCGGTCGGGCTGGTAGCCCAGCTCGGCGTTGATCGCAATCAGATCCTCGTCACCCTCGGCGTTCCAGGTCTGCACCTCGGCCAGCATCGGCTCAACGGTACGCAGCTCCAGCAGCATCCGGGCCTTGATCGCCCGGTCGAGGCCGTGCCCCAGGTGGGCCTGGGCGACGATGGTGTCGTACTGGTCGGCCCGGGTCGGGTGCTGCGCCGGCACCACCACCTCGGTCAGCCCGGCCACCGCACCGCTGGCCAGGTGCCGGGCCAGCACGATGTACGGCGTCATGCCGCGGCGACGCAGGCAGTCGAGGCTGTCCCGGAGCCGGTCCGGGTCGTAGGAACTGGGCCGCAGGTCCAGGTCGCCGTCCTCCGGCACGCTCTGCTCGGCCTTGGTCCGGGCGTACGCATCGACCAGAGCATCCGGCGGCCCGCCCGGATGGAACTCGATCTGGTACCCGGGGACCGGGTCCTGCGCGGTCTTCTCGATCGCGGTCCAGTCGACCGCCGGCAGCCGGAGCACGCTGCGGATTTCCCGGAACTGGCGGGCGAACCCCAGTGACTCGTAGAAGTCGACGGCGCAGGTGCCCCCGATGACCTCGACACCGACCGAGCTGAACCCCTCGTGGTAGGCGCGGCGTACGGCGAGCGCCAGCAGCTCCCGGCCCAGGCCGTTGCGCCGGGCGTCGGGCCGGACCAGGATCTCGAGCACCCCGATGTCGCCGAGGAGCAGCACGTTGACGTGCCCGTTGACCGGCCCTGGCCGGCCGTCGCCGGCGGCCTCCTCGGCCAGCCAGCAGATCCGTCGGACCCCGGGCATCGTCTCGGTCAAGTATTCCCGCAGGAAGTCTGGCCGCCAGTACGGATCGCCTGGCAGGTCAGCCTCGAATACCCGGTTGAGACAGTCCAGCAGAGATGAGATCTCGGCGGACGACGCGGTTCGGGGGTCCCACTCGCGTACCATCACGCGTCTAGCTTGCCGCCAAGTCGCCGGTTGCGAAAGTGGCCGGGCCGGAAATTGTGGCTATCTGATTGCACTAAGTACGGCTACGTACGCCGTAGTCGTTGGCGGTGTCGAAGACCGCCTGGGCGTACGGCTGCACGTTGTTGTACGACAGGATCGCACTCCACCAATCAGAAGGTGTGGACAGATCGCGCCCGTTCCGGCACAAGTAGTTAGCGGCGGCAAGGCTGGCGTCATCGATATCCTGCGGATCGATGACACCGTCGTTGTCCGCGTCCACCGCGAATTCCTCCCACGTGGTCGGGATGAACTGCATCGGGCCGACCGCCCGGTCGTACACCGGGTCGTTGTCCAACTCGCCGCCGTCGGTGTCGGTGATCCGCTGACGTCCACCGGCGCCGTCCAACGGCAGCCCGGTGATCGGCGGTACGGCGCGGCCGCCGGCGTCCAACCGCGACCCGTTCGCCCGGCCGTGGGTCGACTCGATCATGCCGATGGCGGCCAGCGTGGTCCACGACAGCCGGCAGTCCGGTGTGGTGGTGGCCAGCACCAGCTCGGCGTAGCCGTACGCCTCCATCGCCACCACCGGTATGTCGACCCGGCTGGCCGTGCGGGTCGCCCAGGCGGCGAGGACCGTGGCCGGCCGGGTCGGGGCACCCGGGTTCAGCCCGCCGTCGAGCGGGGGATTCGCCGGTGACTCGAGCAGGTCGGGGTCCGTGGTCTCGGGCAGCTGCGGTACGGCGGTGGTGCCGACTGCCGTGGGCGAGGCGGAGGCGGCCGGTTGCCGGTCGCCGGCGGCCGCCGGGACCAGCACCGCACCGGCGGCGGCGCTGCCGGCGACCAGAGCGAGCAGGAACAGCCCGGGCAGGGCCAACCGGCCGACCGGCCGGCGACTCCACGCGCCGGCCGCCCGGGCCGCCCGGCGGAGGCCGCGCCGGACCGGACGCAGCCGCGCCGGGTGCAGCCAGCCGATCCTGCTGCCGAACGGCGCGTCCTCCCGGCGGTGCCGGCCGACTGCGGCGGGGTCGTGGCCGGCGCTGTCGCTGTCGGCGGTCGGCCGGGTGCCGTCGCCGTCACCTGCGGTGGGCCCGGTGTCGCCGCTTGGTCGGGATCCGCTGGTCGGTTCGGTGTCGTTGCCTGATCCGGTGTCGCTACCTGGTCTGGAATCGCCGGTTGACGAGGCGTCGGTCGACCGCACGGTGTCCGGGTCCGGGGTGCTTTCCTGCCGCGGCGGCCGGGCAGGCGCCGGCACCGCCGGACGCAACCGGTGTGGTGCTGGCGTGCTCGATCCGTCCTCGACCATGCCGTCGAGTATCACCCATCCGGCCGGAAGCGTCAGTTCCCGCCGTACCCTATCCACATGCCCCGGTACGAGTTCCGCTGTCGCGCGTGCGGCGACACCTTCGAGGTCAACCGTCCGATGACCCAGGCAGGCGATCCGGCGTCCTGCCCGCAGGGACATTCCGACACCGTCAAGCTGCTGTCCACCGTCGCGATCACCGGCCGTGGTGCCGGGGCCTCCGGTGGACTGCCGGCCACGCCACCAGCCCCGGCCGGCGGCGGTGGCGGGTGCTGCGGTGGCGGGTGCGGATGCTAGTTGACCCACAGCGCTGACCGGTTCGCGATGAGCTGGGTTGCCTGACTGCGGCAGCATGAACGCGACTTCCCAGCGGGGCGGAGGTTCCACGGGTGTCGGCACCGATCGCACTGCCGAGCGGACTGGTCACCTTCATGTTCACCGACATCGAGGGATCGACGAGGCTGGCCCGACTGCTCGGCCGCGACTACCGCCCGGTGCTCAGCGAACACCGAAGGTTGGTACGGCGTACCTTGTCGGCCAGCGACGGCACCGAGTTGTTCACCGAAGGGGATTCGTTCTTCGTGGCGTTCGCCGACGCGTCCGCCGCACTGGACGCCTGCCGGCGCGCGCAGCGGGCACTCGCCGCGCACGAGTGGCCGACCCCGGATGTCGCACCCCGGGTACGGATGGGGCTGCACACCGGGCACGCCGAGCCGGTCGGAGGCGAGTACGCCAGCCCGGAGGTGCACCGCGCGGCGCGGATCGCGGCGGCGGCGCACGGTGGTCAGATTCTCTGTTCCGCTGCGACCGCCCGGGCCGCCGAACCGTTGCCGGTCGGCGTCTCGCTGCTCGATCTCGGCCTGCACCGGCTGCGCGGGTTCGACGACCGGGAGCGGCTGTTCCAGTTGATCGCCGCCGGGCTGGAGCGCCAGTTTCCCAGACCGCGTACGGCCGACTCGGCCAGCCACAACCTGCCCAATCAGATCAGCTCCTTCGTCGGGCGCCGGACCGAACGCCACGAGCTGCGTCAGCTGGTCGCCGAACACCGGCTGGTCACCGTGGTGGGTGCCGGCGGCGCCGGCAAGACCCGGCTGGCGATCGAGGTCGCGGTCGACGCCAGCGGCGGAGACGCTGCCGAATCGTCGGCAGTGGAACCGGCCACGGCCGGCCACCCGGACGGGGTGTGGTTCGTCGACGTCGCGACGGTGACCGATCCCGGCCTGGTCGCGTTCGCCGTCGCCGCGGTGTTCGGCCTGCGGCCGGAGCCAGGCCGGCCGATCTTGGACACCGTCGTCGAGTACGCGGCCGCCCGCCGGCTGCTGCTGGTGCTCGACACCTGCGACGCCCAGCCGGCGGCGTGTGCCGAGGTGATCGCCCGGCTGCTCGGCGGTGGCCGGCAGGTCCGGGTGCTGACGACCAGCAGGGAGCCGCTCGGGGTGCCCGGCGAGGTGGTGTGGCGGATACCGCCGATGTCGGCCGAACCGGGGCCGGCCGGCGGCCCCAGCGACGCCGTGGCGCTGTTGCTGGACCGCACGGCGGCGGCCCGTGGTGGTCACCCGCCGGGTCCGACCGAGACCGCCCAGCTGCACCGGGTGGCGGCCCGGCTGGACGGGTTGCCGCTGGCGATCGAGCTCGCCGCCGCCCGGCTGCGGGTGCTCTCCGTCGGGCAGCTCGTGGACCGCCTCGACGATGTCCTGGGGGTGCTGGACGCGGGGCAGGAGGAGCCGGTCGACGCGCAGCGCCCCGCCGGGCGGCGGCACGGCACGCTGCAGGCGACGGTCACCTGGTCCTACCGGACGCTGGCCCCCCGGGCGGCCCGCCTGTTGCGCTGGATGTCGGTCTTCGCCGGACCGATCGATCTGGCCACCGTGGAGTGGCTGCTCGAGGACGATCCGCTGGGGCCTTTGCCGGTGCTGGTCGACAAGTCGATGATCCAGGCCGAGCCGGCGGTTGGCGGCACCAGCTACCGGATGCTCGACCCGATCCGGGCGTACGCGGCACGGCGGCTGGTCGAGGCGGGTGAGGAGCAGGCTGCCCGGGACCGGCACGTGGCCTGGGCCCTGCACGCGTTGCAGCGTGCCTACCTGGGCCCGGACGGCAAGCCGGTCACCCTCTCGCTGTACGCCCTCGATCCGTTGGCCGACGAGCTGCGGGCCGCGTTGCGGTGGAGCACCACCGGTGGCAGTGCCCGGCGTGGCCTGCAGCTCGCCAGCGGGCTCGACCAGTGGTGGCGGGAACGCGGCCTGGCCCGGGAGGGCCGGCTGTGGCTGTTCCGGCTGTACGGGCGGATCGCCGAGACCGGCGAGGCGATTCCTGAGGCGGAGCTGGCGGCCGCGTACCACATGCATTCGCAGCACGCGGGCGCGGACGGCGAGTTCGGCGAGGAGATGCGGTTCTCGCACCGGGCGGAGGCCGCCGCCCGGCAGGCCGGCGACGCGGGCCTGCTGGCCCGGGTGCTGGCCGGTCGGGGTGCCTCGCTCATCGATCTCGGACAGTTCGTCGAGGCCGAGCAGGTGTGCCGGCGGGTGATCGATTGGGCGGCCGCGAACGGCGCGGTCGGCGACGCGCTGTTCGCCGTGTACAGCCTGGCCGAGCTGCTCTGCCGGCGGGGGGCGTTGGACGAGGCCGCCGAGGTGCTGGCCACCGCCCGGCCGGCGGAAGCCGCCCGGCCGGCCGAACGCGGCCGGCGGACCGTGGACATGCTGCTCGGGCTGGTGGCGTTGGGCCGTCGGGACCTGGTCGCCGCGCACGACCACCTGGTGGTGGCGCTGCGGTCCCGCATGCGGTACGGGTTCCACCGGCGGGCCTGCGACACGCTGAACGCGATGGCGGTCCGGTGCGCGCTGGGCGGTGACCCGTCGACTGCTGCCCGCCTGTTCGGTGCCGCTCAGGCGACCCGCTCGGCGCTGCGCAGCACGGCCGGCATGTTCGGCGGCTACTGGGCGCAGGAGCAGGCCAAGGTCCGGTCTGCGATCGGCGACCGGGCGTTCGACGCCGGGTACGCGCAGGGTAGCCGGATGAGTCTGGTCGAGGCGGCGGCGTTGGCGCTCGCGGTGGAGCATCCGGACCTGACGACCGTCGCCCGGTGGTTCGCCGACGAGTCCGCCGGCGCGGTCGGTGACGCCGACCCGCTCGGCGGCCGTGGTGACCGGCGGCCGGCCCGGCCGTGGTGACCGGCGGCCGGCCCGGCCCTGGGAGAGGGCGGGCCGGCCGGAGAGGTGCTGTCAGTCGGTGCCGGCCAGCCGTGGCCCGGCGGCCTGCAACTGCCGGGCCCGCTCCAGGTCGGCGGTGTTCACGACCGGCGCACCGAAGATGCGCACCGCCTGGTAGTACGTCCAGGCGAGGCTCAGGCAGGCCGGCTGGACGAAGCTGCTGTAGCGGGCACACACCCGCTTGAGGTCCTCGTAGAAGGCGCTGTCTACCCGTGCCTTGTTGGCGGAGAACTGACCGATCGCCTTGTAGTTGCGGTAGCCGAAGTCGTGCCGGTGGCAGGAGAGCCGGAAGTCGAAGCCGAGCGGGTTGTCCGGGCTGGACGAGCAGTAGTCGGTCGACCAGTCGAACTGATACGCGGTCCAGGCCCCCTGGTTGAGCCGGGCCGAGTTCCAGGCGCTGTAGCTGCTCGCGCTGGTCTGGGTCCAACTGGACAGCACCGCGGGCTTGTCGGCGGGCACGGCGGCGGCCGGGCCGGCCGTGCCGAGGGCGGCGGTGAGGCCGAGCAGCGCGGCGGTGAGCAGGGTGGTCAGGCGTCGGGACATCGCGATACCTCCGGTGGACGGTCCGTGGTGTGGCGTCGGAGCGCTTGTTACCGGTGGGTCACAAGCGTGTCCACAGTCTCATGGCATCAGCTAGCGTCGATCTTTAGTTGGCCTGATTGTTTGTCGACCGGTGCGTAAACAGACGAGTCGACCGGACCGTCACATCGTCCGGCCGTCTCGGCCTTCCGGCCCTCCCGGCCGGCGCGGGTCAGCCGACGTCGGTGGCGTCGGCCTGGGTCCCGCCGGGCAACGCGGCGACCCGGACCAGAGCGACCACGCGGCCGAGCCCGCCGCCATCCGTTCCGAGGGAACGTCCGACGATCCACACCCACCGATTGTCGTAATAGACCGACAGGTCGGGTCGCATCTGCTCCACCTGAAGGATGAGATTGTGTCCGCCGTACCGCCAGTCGTCCTTGCCGAGTCGCAATACCGTCCCTGGGGCGATCGCGGGAATGGCGGTCGGTCGTGGCGGGTTCACAGGCTGCTCCGAAACTCACGGATGGATGGCTCGCTGGGTGAGCATCGACAACACTGCGTCCCGATGCAATGTCTCTAAGCAAGATTTGAGGCGGCGGGATACGACCGCTTCCGTCCCGGACGCACCTGGCACAAGGTGTTGTCCAGGCGATCAAGATCAGGCGGCCCGGAACAGCTATGTTGTGGGCGTGTACGGGGATATGAAGGCGGAGGCGGGCCGGCGGTGATTCACTTTCCCGCCGTACGGCAGGGGCCGTTGCGGGCACTGAGCCTGCGGCTGTCGGCGGCGGTCGGCCTGGTACTCGGCGTGGTGGCCGTGGTGTACGCCGACCGCGACGGCTACCGGGACGCCAACGGCGACGGCGTCTCGCTGCTCGACAGCTTCTACTACGCGGTGGTCAGCCTCTCCACCACCGGGTACGGCGACATCGCCCCGGTCACCGAGACCGCGCGGCTGGTCAACGTCCTGATCATCACCCCCGCCCGGGTGGTCTTCCTGATCATCCTGGTCGGCACCACCCTGGAAGTGCTCACCGAGCAGTACCGGACGAACCTTCGACTGACCCGGTGGAGAAAGAACGTGAAGGACCACGTCATCATCTGCGGCTACGGCACCAAGGGCCGTAGCGCCGTCTCCGCGCTGCTGGAGAACGGCTTCGACAAGCAGCACATCGTCGTCGTGGAGAGCAGCGGGATCGCCCTGCGGCAGGCGACCTCCGCCGGGCTGGTGGCCATCGAAGGATCGGCCACCCGGTCGTCGGTGCTCGTCGAGGCGCACGTCAAGCACGCCAAGGCGGTGATCATCGCGACCGACAGCGACGACGCCTCGGTCCTGGTCACGCTGACCGTCCGGCAGTTGACCGCCGGGAAGGTACGGATCATCGCCGCCGCCAGGGAAGCGGAGAACGCGGCACTGCTGCGGCAGAGCGGTGCACACCATGTCATCGTCTCGTCCGCCACCGCGGGCCGGCTGCTCGGCCTGTCCACGTCGGCGCCGCCGCTGATCGACGTGGTCGAGGATCTGCTCACCCCGGGACAGGGGATGGCGCTGGCGATGCGTTCGGCGAACCGCGACGAGGTGGGCACCTCACCGCGGCAACTGGCCAACCTGGTGATCGCGCTGATCCGGCGCGGCCGGGTGGTGTCGCTCGCCGACCCGGACAGCGTCAAGATCGAGACAGGTGATCTGCTGGTCTATGTCCGCGACGATCGGACCTCGGCCAGCACGCCGTCGATCGGCTGACGCCACCCCGAACGGCCGGTGGTCGGCCAGGCAGTCGGCTACCGGACCGACCTGGTCGGTCCGGTAAGCAAGCCGGTCAGTCAGTTGATCGACCAGGTGTCGCCGCTGCGCAACAGCCCGGCCAACTGCTCCTCCGGGGTGCCCTCGGCCGCCGCCCGGGCCTGCTCGACCTGGGTCTGGATCAAGCTGTCGTAGCTCGGCCGGGACACGCCGCGGAACACCCCGATAGGTGTGTTGCGCAGGTCGGCAGCGGGCAGCCGGGACAGCGCGAACGCGTAGGCGGGCTCGGCGATCGTGGCGTCGTGCACCACGATCTGCTCGGCCGGCACCGACGCGGTCTCGCGGACCTCCAGCCCGAAACCGCCGGGCGGGTGGACCACGCAGAACTGCCCGTCGGCCCCGAACGTGATCGGCTGGCCGTGCTCCAGTCGGATCAGGTAGTCGTCCCGGGTCGCCGGCTCCTTCAACTGCTCGAACGCACCGTCGTTGAAGATGTTGCAGTTCTGGTAGATCTCCACGAACGCCGAACCTTGGTGCTCGGCGGCGGCGCGCAGCACCGACTGCAGATGCTTGCGGTCAGAGTCGATGGTCCGGGCGACGAAGGTCGCCTCGGCGCCGAGGGCCAGCGACAGCGGGTTGAACGGCGAGTCGGCCGAGCCGATCGGCGTCGACTTGGTGATCTTGCCCAGCTCGGAGGTCGGCGAGTACTGCCCCTTGGTCAACCCGTAGATCCGGTTGTTGAACAGCAGGATCTTGAGGTTGACGTTGCGGCGCAGCGCGTGGATCAGGTGGTTGCCGCCGATCGACAGCGCGTCGCCGTCGCCGGTCACCACCCAGACCGACAGGTCCGGGCGGGACACCGACAGGCCGGTGGCGATCGCCGGTGCCCGGCCGTGAATGGAGTGCATTCCGTACGTGTTCATGTAGTACGGGAAGCGTGACGAGCAGCCGATTCCGGAGACGAAGACGATTCGCTCCCGGGGCATGTTCAGCTCCGGCATGAACGACTGCACCGCAGCGAGGATCGCGTAGTCACCGCACCCGGGGCACCAGCGCACCTCCTGGTCGGACTTGAAGTCCTTGGCGGTGAGCTTGACCGCCACCGGCGTACCGCCGGGGCGTCCGTTGCGGGTGGGCTCAGACATTCTTCACGACCTCTTCCAGCATGGTCTCCAGCTCCGTGGCGGTGAACGGCAGGCCACGGACCTGGTTGTAACCGATCGCGTCGACCAGGTAACGGGCCCGGATCACGTGGGCCAGTTGACCGAGGTTCATCTCCGGGATCACCACCCGGTCGTAGTTGCGCAGCACCTCGCCGAGGTTGGCCGGCAGCGGTGCCAGGTGTCGCAGATGCGCCTGCGCCACCGACAGGCCACGCTGGCGCAACGCCCGGCAGGCGGCACCGATCGGCCCGTACGTCGACCCCCAGCCGAGCACCAGCGTCCGGGCGTCACCGTCCGGATCCTCCACCTCGACGTCCGGCACCGGGATCGCGTCGATGCGGGCCTGCCGGGTCCGCACCATGAAGTCGTGGTTCGCCGGATCGTAGGAGATGTCGCCGGTGCGGTCGGCCTTCTCCAGACCGCCGATGCGGTGCTCCAGGCCGGGAGTGCCGGGGATCGCCCACGGCCGGGCCAGCGTCTGCGGGTCGCGCAGGTACGGCAGGAAGGTCTTGCCGTCGTCGTCGTTGGCCTCGGTGGCGAACTCGACCTGCAGGTCGGGCAGGGAGTCGACCTCGGGCAGCAGCCACGGCTCCGAGCCGTTGGCCACGTAGTTGTCGGACAGCAGCAGCACCGGAGTGCGGTAGGTGAGCGCGATCCGGGCAGCCTCGATAGCGGCGTGGAAGCAGTCCGACGGCGAGCGCGGCGCGATCACCGCGACCGGAGCCTCGCCGTGCCGGCCGAACAACGCCATGTTCAGGTCGGCCTGCTCGGTCTTGGTCGGCATGCCGGTGGACGGCCCGGCCCGCTGGACGTCGACGATCACCAGCGGCAGCTCCAACGCGACGGCGAGCGAGATGGTCTCGCCCTTGAGTGCCACGCCGGGCCCGGAGGTGGTGGTGATGCCGAGAGCGCCGCCGTACGCCGCGCCGAGCGCCGCACCGACCGCCGCGATCTCGTCCTCGGCCTGCATGGTGACCACACCGAACCGCTTGTGCTTGCTCAACTCGTGCAGGATGTCCGAGGCCGGCGTGATCGGGTAGGCGCCGAGGAAGATCGGCAGCTTGGCTCGGACCCCGGCGGCCACCAGCCCGAGCGACAGTGCCGCGTTGCCGGTGATGTTGCGGTACGTGCCCGGGCGCATCCGGGCCGGGTTGACCTCGTAGCGTACCGAGAAATCCTCGGTGGTCTCGCCGAAGTTCCAGCCGGCCTTGAACGCGGCGATGTTCGCCGCTACCAGGTCCGGACGCTTGGCGAACTTGCGCTCCAGGAACCGGATGGTGGACTCGTACGGCCGGGAGTACATCCACGAGAGCAGACCCAGCGCGAACATGTTCTTCGCCCGCTCGGCGTCCTTCTTCGAAACGGACAACTCGGCGAGCGCGCCGATGGTCATCGAGGTCAGCGCCACCGGATGTACGGCGTACCCGTCGAGCGAGCCGTCCTCCAGCGGGCTGGCGGTGTATCCGACCTTGGCGAGGTTGCGGCGGGTGAACTCGTCGGTGTTGACGATGATGTCCGCGCCGCGCGGCAGATCGCCGAGGTTCGCCTTCAGCGCTGCCGGGTTCATGGCGACCAGGACGTTCGGCGAGTCACCAGGGGTGAGGATGTCGTAGTCGGCGAAGTGCACCTGGAAGCTGGACACCCCGGGCAGGGTGCCGGCGGGAGCCCGGATCTCGGCCGGGAAGTTCGGCAACGTGGAGATGTCGTTGCCGAGCTGTGCGGTCTCCGAGGTGAACCGGTCACCGGTCAGCTGCATGCCGTCACCGGAGTCGCCAGCGAAACGGATGACCACCCGATCCAGTTGACGGACCTGCTTGGTCACGTGAGCTGACCTCCTCGTTTCCTGCCGGCGGCGTGGATCGCCGGCCGTGCTGGGGCGGTTGCCGGCGTCCTGCGGCTGTTGCCGGCCGTGGCGCTGCCGTTGCCCGGTGCCACGATGGGTGTCCCGGTAAGGGCGTCCTAACCATGGTGACACTCTGAGGAAAGCCTACGTCGGATCGGGTCGGATACCCGGCTCGGGTCCGCTCGGTGGGACTGGAATCACCCTACGGTCACGGGGTGGTGACGCCGGTCTCCGCCGCTCGGTCCAGGCCGGCCCGGACGACCGGACGGTAGGCTGTCGGACATGCAGGGCTACCTCGGCTCGTACGCGACGTTGGGGCTGTTGCTGCTGGTCGGCGTCGCCTTCTTCGCAGTCGGCTACGGTGCCAACCGGTTGCTGCGGCCGGGTCACCCGGCCGACCCGGTCGGTAAACGGGCCAGCTACGAGTGCGGCCTCGACCCGGTGGGCGGCGACTGGGCCCAGGCGCAGATCCGCTACTACGTGTACGCGTTCCTGTACGTGCTCTTCGCGGTGGAGGCGGTCTTCCTCTTCCCCTGGGCGGTGATCTTCGACCGGCCGGGGTTCGGCCTGGTCACCGTCGCCGAGATGGGCGTATTCGTGGCCGTCCTGGCGCTGGGCATCCTCTACGCATGGCGCAAGAAGGTGCTCGGCTGGACCTGACCGCGACCGCGTCCGCGACCTGACCCGGACCCGGACCTGCTCAGGCCAAGGCCCGGCGGGACACCGCCGGCGGGCGGTCGCCCCGGATCGACGCCACCATGTCCAGCGCCCGCCGGGTCGCCGCGACCTGGTGCGCCCGGAACACCCGGGCACCCAGCCAGGCGGAGACCGCCGTGGCCGCCAGGGTGCCCTCCAGCCGCTGGTCGACCGGCAGATCCAGGGTCTCCCCGATGAAATCCTTGTTGGAGAGGGCGACCAGGACCGGCCAGCCGGTGTCGACCAGTTCGGTGAGCCGCCGGGTGACCTCCAGCGAGTGCCGGGTGTTCTTGCCGAAATCGTGCGCCGGGTCGATCAGGATGCCGTCCGGCCGTACCCCGAGACCGACCGCACGCTCGGCGAGGCCGGTCACGGTACCCACCACGTCGGCCACCACATCGTCGAACGCGGCCCGGTGCGGTCGAGTTCGTGGCGTGGTGCCACCGGTGTGCGAGCAGATCAACCCCGCCCCGGTCGCCGCCGCGACCTCGGCGAGTCGGGGGTCCGCGCCGGCCCAGGTGTCGTTGAGCAGGTCGGCGCCGGCCCCGACCGCCTCCCTGGCCACCTCGGCCCGCCACGTGTCGATCGAAATGACCAGGTCCGGGAAGGCGGCCCGGACGGCCGCGATCGTGCCGACCGTACGGTCGATCTCCTCGGCCACGTCGACGGTGGTCCCGGGCCCGGCCTTCACCCCGCCGATGTCGACGATGTCCGCGCCGGCGTCGACCGCGGCGGCGACCGCGTGCAGTGCGGCGTCCGCGGCGAAGGTCGCGCCGCGGTCGAAGAACGAATCGGGCGTACGGTTGACGATCGCCATCACCGCGAGGTCCCCGGGTGCCAGGGACCGTCGGCCGAGCCGCAGCGTACGCCCCATCCGGTGCCTCCGATCCCGTCCCGCCTGCCAGGAGGCTAACCGGCTGCGGTGTGCCGACTGCCGGCGGTCGCCGGGCGGCGGTCACTGGGGCGGGAGAGCCCGCCGCCGACCGACGACGCGCCGCGGGGGGTCGCCCTCGCCGCGCCGGCATGCCACGATTCGGTCATGGATCAGTTTCTCCTCGTTCTGGTCGCCGCGTTGACCGTCGCCGCGGTCGTCTTCGGGGTCACCGTGCTCGTCACCGGCAACGACCCGGGGCTGGTCCCGGTCGAGCCGGACGGACGGGCGGTCCCGCTGCCCGGCACCCGGCCGTTGCTGGAGCACGACGTCAGCCAGGTCCGGTTCGACACCGCGCTGCGCGGGTACCGGATGGCGCAGGTCGACCAGGCACTGCGCCGGGCGGCGTACGACATCGGGTACAAGGACGAGTTGATCGAGGTGCTGCAGGCCGAGGTGGCCGCGCTGCGGGAGGGGCGTACCGAGGACGCCGACCAGTTGCGGCGGGCCCGGGACGCGGCCCTGGTGCCGGCCGCCGACCTGCCGGCGAATCCCGGGGACGGTGCGCCGGTCGACAGCACCGCGCCGGCGGAGCCGGACGGGGCCGCTAGCACCGCCGACAAGCCGGAGTCCGCCCCGTCGCCCACGGCCGACGCAGCCGCCGGGCCGGAGGTCCGCCCGGCGGACGGTGCCGCCAGGTGAGCGGTCCGAACGGGGCCGCCGCCGAGACCCCCGGAGCCGGTGAGGTGACCGCGACGGTCATCATCCGGGCCCCTGCCGAACAGGTGTTCGCCGCCTTCACCGCCTGGGATCGGCAGTCCGAGTGGATTCCCTTCACCGACGTCAAGGTCGTCTCGGGTGACGGCGGCGAGGGCAGTCTGATCATGGCGGTCACCGCAGTCGGGCCGGTGGCGTTGCGCGACGAGATGCGGGTGGTCCGGGTCGACGCTCCGTACGAGGTCCGGGTGATGCACTGCGGCACCCTGCTGCGTGGTCCGGGGGTGCTGCGCTGCACCCAGATGGACCACGACCGCACCCAGGTCGTCTGGCACGAGTGGTTCCATCTGCCCGGCGGCGTCGCCGGCCGGATGGCCTGGCCGTTGCTCTGGCCCGGTTCCAAGGTGAGCCTGACCCAGGCGTTGAAGAAGTTCGGCCGGCTGGTCGAGACCGGGGCACTGCCGTGACCGGGCTGAGCGTCGGGGCGGACGGCCTGGCCCGGTGCGGCTGGAGCGCAGGTTCGGCGGACTACCGCCGGTACCACGACCAGGAGTGGGGCCGACCGGTCCGCGACGACGACGCGCTGTACGAACGGCTGACCCTGGAAGCCTTCCAGTCCGGTCTGTCCTGGCTGACGATCCTGCGCAAGCGGGAGGCGTTCCGGGCTGCCTTCGACGGTTTCCGGATCGAGAAGGTCGCCGGGTACGGCCCGGCCGACGTCGAGCGGCTGCTCGCGGACGCCGGCATCGTCCGCAACCGAGCCAAGATCGAGGCCGCCGTGTCGAACGCGCGGGCCGTGCTCGACCTGCCCACCGGCCTGTCCGTGCTGCTCTGGCGACACGCCCCGCCGCCCCGGTCCGCCCGGCTCGCCTCGATGGACCAGGTGCCGGCGGTCACCGCAGAGTCGACCGCGCTGGCCCGGGCGCTCAAACGGCACGGCCTCCGGTTCGTCGGACCCACCACCGCGTACGCGTTGATGCAGGCGACGGGGATGGTCGACGACCATGTCGCCGGTTGCCACGTGCCGCCGCCGACGCGGCCCGGCGGTCCGGTCGTGGTCCGGTGATCCGCCGCCCCGCGTCGTGATGAGATAGGAACATGCGCGAGATCAGCCAGCTCGACGATCAGCCCGCGACACCCGGCCCGGCCCGGTCCGGCACCGGTGCCTGGGCGGTGGTCATCCCGGCCCAGCGCTACGAGGCGGAGCGGCTGTTCCACCACGACACGCTGGAGGTGACCGGCCTCGACGGTGACCCACGGCCGCCGTACGGCGCGCCGGTGCTGGTCGTCACCGACGGCGCCCCCCGGTTCGTCGTCGCGCTCGGCCGGATCGGTGGTGCCGGCGGCGGCGTCGAGGGCGGGGAGACCCGGGCGGCCGAGCCGGAACCGCTGGTGGTGCACTACACCTGCCGGGCCTTCGACGAGCCGGTGCCGGCGGCCGCCCTGCGGCTGACCGGGGCGGTGACCCCGGTGGACGCGGCCACCTACCGGTCGTTGGCCGGCCGGCTCGCCCCGGCCGGTGACCGTCGTGCCTGGCTGGTCAGCCTCGACCTGCCGATCGAGGCACCGACGGCGGCGGAGGCGGTCCGGCTGTTCTGGTCGTACGTGCGCGAGCTCGGCCCCCGCGAACTGCCGGCCTTTGTCTATCCGAGCGGCGACGAGCTGGCCATGCAGGCGTTCGTGCTCGGTGCCGAGGCCAACCAGGACCCGGAGGAGGACGACTGACGGCTGCGGCCCGGTCAGCGACCCCTGACACGGCTCTCCCGGTCAGGCCGGGCGCCGGCTGTCAGTGCCCGTCGAACACCGGCCGTTGCTTGGCGACGAACGCCGCCGTCGCCTGCCGGTGGTCGGCGGTGGCACCACAGATCGACTGGGCCTGCGTCTCCGCGGCCAGCGCGTCGGCCAGCGAACCGGAAGCGCCGATGGACAGCGCCCGCTTGATCGCCCCGTACGCGACGGTCGGCCCGGCCGCCAACCGTTCGGCTAGTTCGTGGGCCACCGGCAGGATCTGCTCGTCGTCGTCGACCAGTTGGTTGAGCAGCCCGATCCGGTGTGCCTCGGCTGCTGGCACCGGCTGTGCCAGCAGCAGTAGCTCGGACGCCTTTGGGTAGCCGACCAGTCGGGGCAACGCCCACGAGGCGCCGGTGTCCATCGCCAGCCCGACGTTGGCGAACGCCATCAGGAAGCTGGTCCGGGGCCCACCGATGCGCAGATCGGCCAGCATGGCCAGCGAGGCGCCGGCACCGGCAGCCGCGCCGCGGACCGCGGCGACCACCGGCTTGGACAGCCTGGCCAGCCGGGTGGCGATCGGGTTGTAGTGCTCCCGGACGGTGTCCAGCGGCTCAGCCGTCCCAGACTCCAGCGTCTCGACGTGTTCGCGCAGGTCCTGCCCCACACAGAAGGCCCGCCCGGCACCGGTCAGCACCACCGCCCGGCAGCCGGGGTCGGTCTCCACCTCGGCCAGCGCGTCGCGCAGCGCCTCCTTGAGCTCGACGTTCAGCGAGTTGAGCGAGTCGGGTCGGTTCAGGGTCAACGTGACGACCGCGCCCCGGCGGTCGACGAGCAGTGCTTCGGTCACCTCGGATGTCCCTTTCGTTAGGCCGGCTGGAGTTCGCGTCGGTGCGGCTCAACGCGGGCCGCCGTCGCGCTGGCCGAGCTCCAGGCACTTGTCGACGTACCGGTCGGCGGCCGGGCGCAGCCGGGTGGCGTGCCGGTCGAAGAAGGTCGCCGCGCTCGTCCCAGGCCAGCGTTCCGGCAGCAGCGCCGGGGGGAGTTGCGGATCCCGGAACAGGAACCCGCGCCAGGCGTGGACCAACTGGAACCGGGCGGCGTACGCCTCCTCGTCGTCGCTGCGTACGGTCACCTTGGCCAGCAGTGGTCGCTGCTCGGCGACGAACCGCTCGTAGGCCTGTCCGATCTCGGTCAGGTTCCAGGCACGGCGAACCAGTGCGGCGGCCCCGGCGGTGCCGGCGGCGTGCGCGGCAGTGAACCGCTCGAACCGTACGCCGGACTCGGCCAGCATGCCGTCGACCTCGCCGGCGGCCCGGGTCGCCACCCAGGTGTGCTCGTCCAGCATCCCGTAGCCGAGGTAGCTGAGGTTGGCGCACAGCCGTTGCCGGTCCCGCCGACCGCCGGGTGGGTCGAGCACCAGCAGGTCGAACTTGCCGTCCCAACTGATCCTGCCGGTGCGGTAGATCCGGGCGGCCGCCTCGTCCAGCCGCCGGGCGGCTTTCGGGGTCAGCAGGTAGCCCGGACCGGCGGCCAGCCGAGATGGTTGCAGCCATCCCTGCCGCACCATCCGGGAGACGGCCGTGCGCACGGCGGGCGGCGCGATCCCGAGCGGGGCCAGCAGCTTGACCAGGGCAGCAACGGGTGCGCGACCACCTCGTGGCCGAAGATGGTCACCGAACAGGTCGAAGAGCGCCGACCGGGCCTGCATGACCGCACATTGTGACAGCCCACTTCAAGATAAGCTAGACGCTGTCACAGCATTGTGGCCTCGGTTTGGGTCCGGCGGTGTTCATCAGGGAAAATCGTTGGTCGGCACCGTGGCAGTGGGATGCGGTGAGACTTACGAGGTGGCTGGGGTGCTCCCCAGCGGCCCTGGGGCAAGTCTGAGGGGAGACAACATGGCGGCGATGAAGCCGCGGACGGGCGACGGTCCGCTGGAGGTCACCAAGGAGGGCCGGGGCATCGTCATGCGGGTTCCGCTGGAGGGTGGGGGTCGACTCGTCGTCGAGATGACACCGGACGAGGCCAACGCGCTCGGTGATGCGTTGAAGGCCGCCGCAGGCTGATCGAGCCGGACCCGGGGGCGACGCTGGCCCGCGGGTCGACATAGCGACGGTTGACGAGTCCGCCGATCCGGCCCCCGCCGGGTCGGCGGACTCGGTACGCCGTGGGCAGCACCCAATCTCGTACCTGGAGGTAACCCCGGCGTGTTCGCCATCCGTCTGCTGGCGGAGACCACCGCCGCCGGCACCATCGTCCTGCCCGTCGAGCCGGACCCCGGGCCGGCCGGCGCGCGGCTCGGACCACTGCCCGACCAGTTGGCGCTCGACGGCGACCGCGCGGAGCTCGCCGCGTCGGCCGCCGCGTTGCTGACCCGCACCGGGCACGACGGCAGCGCCGGCGAGGTTCAAGTGCTGCACCGGTCCCGGCACTCGCCGCATCAGGTGATCCTGGTCGGGGTCGGCGTCGCCGACGAGGCCGGCTGGCGGGCGGCGGGCGCGGCCGTCGGCCGGCTGCTGCGCCGGGCTGCCCGACCGGTCGCCGGGCCGTGCCTGGTCGCCGTACCACCGCAGGCGGGCCCGGCGGCGGTCCGCGGGTTCGCCGAAGGTTGCTGGCTGGCCGGCTACCGGTTCACCGCGCCGGACGAGTCCCGACCGGCCGTACCGGGCGAGTCCCGACCGGCCGCAGACCCCGACGAGTCCCGACCGGCCGCGGACGACCCGGGCGGGGCGCCCGACCCGATTCCGATGGTGTTGCTCGCCCATCCGCCCACCGGGGCGGCCGAACAGGCGTTGCGGTACGCCCGGGGCACCGCCGCCGCCACCTACCTGGCCCGGGACCTGACCAACATGCCGTCCTCGGTCAAGAACCCGGCCTGGTTCGCCGAGCAGATCGCCACTGCGGCGGCCGACCGGCCCGGGCTGACCGTCTCGGTACGCGGTCCGGCGGAGCTGGCCGCCGAGGGGTTCGGCGCGCTGCTGGCGGTCGGCGGCGGTTCGGCGGCCGGTCCCCGCCTGGTGGAGATCGACTGGTCCCCGCCGCACGCCGGGCGGCACGTGGTGCTCGCCGGCAAGGGCATCACGTTCGACACCGGCGGGATCTCGATCAAGCCGGTGGACGGGATGAAGTTGATGCGCAAGGACATGGGCGGGGCCGCCGCGGTGGTCGCCACCGCCGTCGCCGTCGCCGACCTGGCGCTGCCGGTACGACTGACCGTGCTGGTTCCGCTCGCCGAGAACATGGTCAGCGGGGCGGCGTTCCGCCCCGGCGACGTGGTGCGGCACTACGGCGGGCGGACCAGCGAGACCACCAACTCCGACGCCGAGGGCCGGCTGGTGCTCGCCGACGCGATCAGCTACGCGGTCAGCCGGTTCACCCCGGACTATCTGGTCGACCTGGCCACCCTCACCGGGGCGAACGCGATCGCCCTGGGCCGGCGTACCGCCGCGCTGTACAGCGAGGACGACGATCTGGCCGGAGCACTGCTCGACGCCTCGGCGGCGGCTGGCGAGGGGGCGTGGCGGATGCCGCTGCACGCCGACTACGTCGAGTACCTGGGCAGCGAGATCGCCGACTTGTTCAGTGCCCCGGACCGGGGGGCCGGCTCGGTGGTGGCCGCGCTCTACCTGCGCGAGTTCACTGGGCCGTTGCACGACCGCTGGGCGCACTACGACATGTCCGCCCCGGCCTGGTCCGACGACGACCACGCCGAGCTGACCCGGGGTGCCACCGGCTGGGGGGTACGGACGCTGGTGCGCTGGCTGACCGCGCTCGACCCGGCGGCATGACGGTCGGCCGGGGGTCAGCGCCGTACCGCCGCCAGCAGTCCGTCGCCGGCCGGCAGCAGCGCCGGCACCCATTCCTCGGCTTCCCGGATCGACTTGACCAGTTCGCGGATGGCGACCGTGTCGGGGTCGCGCGCTGCGGGGTCGCCGATCCGGCCACCGGCCAGCGCCCCGTGCACCGCCAGGATGCCGCCGGGGCGCAGCAGCCGCAGTGCCGCGTCGACGATCGCGCCGAACTCGGCGCTGTCGCCGTCGACGAAGACCATGTCGTACACCGAGTCGGCCAGCCGGGGGAGCACGTCGAGCGCCCGGCCGGTGATGATCCGGGTCCGCGACGTCGGGTAGCCGGCCTCGACGAAGATCCGCCGGGCCATCCGCTGGTGCTCGTTCTCTACGTCGATCGTGGTCAGCACCCCGTCGGGGCGCATCCCGCGCAGCAGCCAGACGCCGCTCACCCCGGTCCCGGTGCCGATCTCGACGACGGCGCGTGCGTTGCCGGCAGCGGCGAGCAGCCGCAGCGTGGCGCCGGCGTCCGGCGAGACCGGGCGCAGCCCGACCTCCTCGGCCAGGCTTCGGGCGGTACGCAGCACCAGGTCCTCGGCGGCGTACCCGGTGACGAACTGGAGAGCCTGGGGCGCCGTCCAGGCAGGGGGTCGGGTGACCGGGTGGATGGCGCACCTCCAGCGGGGGGTCGGGCGGCGGTTGCCGGTACGAGCCTAGAGCGCCGCTGGTCGACCGGCTGGGCGGGCACCGGGGCACACCGCTCTTCGGCGACCACTGAATGTTCTTCGATTATCCGTGCAATCCTGGACGCGGAGCGATGTCGCCGATCGGACCGGTGCCGTCGCGCTGGGGGATGGACTGGGAGGCAACCGTGACCGACGGCGGAAACTGGCGCCAGGCCGACGGGATCGCACCGCCGGGGCACCAGCCGCCGGTCGGCGGGTGGGCCGGGCCGTACGGCCCCGCACCGGCTCCGCCGTACCCGCCGGTGGCCGGTTCGCCGCCCTACCCGCCGTCGTACGGTGCATCGGTACCGGTGCACCGTCCGTCGGCCGGTTCGCCGTCGTACGGCCCGTCGGCACAGCCCTCGCCGTGGTGGTCGGACGCGCTGCGGGATCCCTGGCGTGATCCGTACGCGCCGGCTGCGGTGGTGGTCGACGTCCCGCCGGGTGCTGCCGGCACCGGCGATGGTCCGGAACCGGTCGTCGAACCGGAGCCGGCGGTACGCCGTGGATTCGCGCCGTACGTGGTCGTGTCGGTGATCGCCGCGCTGCTCGCCGGAAGCCTCGGCGGTGCCCTGGGGTTCGCCTTTGCGGTCCGGGGCGGCGTCGCCGGTACCGGGACCGTGCTCGGCGGCTCGCCGGCCGATCCGCCCGGGGCTGCGCAGCGGCCGGCCGACTCGCTGGCCGGGGTGGCCCAACGGGTCCTGCCGAGCGTGGTGACCGTGCAGGTGAGCGGGCCGGCCGGGCAGAGCGTCGGCTCCGGCTTCGTCGCCACGGCCGACGGCTACGTGATCACCAACGACCACGTGGTCGGGGCGGGGGCCGAGGAGGCGATGGTGCTGTTCAACGACGGCTCGACCGCGCGGGCCTCGATCGTCGGCCAGGAGCCGGAATCGGACGTGGCGGTGATCAAGGTCGACCGGACCGGGCTGACGCCGGTCGAGTTCGGCGACTCCGAGGCGATCGCGGTCGGCGATCCGGTGCTCGCCTTCGGCTCGCCGCTCGCGTTGACCAACACGGTCACCTCGGGGATCGTCAGCGCTCTCGACCGCACCATCCAGGCTGGTGAGCCCGGCGGCCAGGTGCGCTACTACGCGGCGATCCAGACCGATGCGGCGGTGAATCAGGGCAACTCGGGCGGCCCGCTGGTGGACGCCGCCGGCCGGGTGATCGGTGTCAACTCGGTGATCAAGTCGCTGGCCGCCGACGAGGAGACGGCCGGCAACATCGGCCTCGCCTTCGCCATCCCGATCAACCACGCGAAGCGGATCACCCAGGAGATCATCGACACCGGTACGGCCCGGCGGACGATCTTCGGTGCTCAGGTGACCGACGCCGCCCGTACCCCCGGTGCCGGTGTCCGGCTCAGTGAGGTGGTCGACGGCGGGCCGGCGGACGCCGCCGGCCTGCAGGCCGGCGACGTGGTGCTGCGGATCGACGGTCGGCCCCTGGACCAGGCGACCGACCTGATCGCGTTGGTGCGCAAGTACGCGCCCGGGTCGGTCGTGACGGTCGACTACCGCCGGGGCACCGAGGCCCGGTCGGCCTCGGTGACCTTGGCCGCCGACGCCAAGTAACACCCGGTCGGCCCTCCCGGACCGGCCGGTGACGTGCGTACCCTTGCCTTCGACGGCGGCACAGGGAGGCCCGGAGCATGTTCGACAACCTGAACTGGTGGGAGATCGGTCTGCTCCTGCTGCTCGCTTTGTTGATTTTCGGTGACCGGTTGCCGCAGGTCATCTCCGACGGCCTGCGGATGCTGCGCAACCTGCGCAACATGGCCCGCAACGCCACCTCGGACCTCGGCCGTGAGCTGGGCACCGACATCCAGCTCGAGGATCTGCACCCTAAGGCGTTCATCCGCAAGCACCTGCTCAGCGAGGAGGACGAGGCCGCGCTGCGCAAGCCGTTGCAGGGCGTCTACGACGACCTGCGTTCCGACGTCAGCGGGGTCCGCGACGAGCTGCGTGAGGTCGCCGACGCGGCCGATCTGAAGTCCGCCGCGATGCCGACGACGGTGACCGGTGGCGCCAGCAGGTCGGCTGCCGCGAGCAGCCCGGCCGCCGATACCGGCCCGGCCGCCGGGACCGGCCCGGCCGCTGTTTCGGCCAAGACGTTGGACGCCGACGCCACCTGACGCTCAGCCGGCGGACGGCCGCAGGCCCAGGGGCTTGCCCAGCAGCGACTCGCGGCGGACCGCGAGCCGGTCGGCGACCGCGTCGAGCGCCCGGGCCGCCGGGGCCTGCGGATCGGCCAGCACGATCGGCGTGCCGCGGTCACCGGTCTCCCGTACCCGGGTGTCCAGCGGAATCTGGCCGAGCAGCGGTACCTGGGCACCGACGGTGCGGGTCAGCGACTCGGCGACAGTGCCGCCGCCGCCGCTGCCGAAGATCTCCATCCGTTCCCCGGTGGGCAGCTCCAGCCAGGACATGTTCTCCACCACGCCAACCAGCCGCTGGTGGGTCTGCAGCGCGATGGCGCCGGCCCGTTCGGCCACCTCGGCGGCGGCCGCCTGCGGCGTGGTCACCACCAGGATCTCGGCGTTGGGCAGCAGTTGGGCCAGGGAGATCGCCACATCCCCGGTGCCCGGCGGCAGGTCCAGCAGCAGTACGTCCAGATCGCCCCAGTAGACGTCGGCGAGGAACTGCTGCAGCGCCCGGTGCAGCATCGGCCCACGCCAGACCACCGCCGCGTTGCCGGCGGTGAACATGCCGATCGAGATGACCTTCACGCCGTGCGACTGCGGCGGCATGATCATCTCCTCGACCCGGGTCGGCCTTCCCTCCGCGCCGAGCATCCGAGGCACCGAGTGCCCGTAGATGTCGGCGTCGATCACCCCGACCGACAGCCCGCGCGTGGCGAGCGCGGCCGCCAGGTTCACCGTCACGCTGGACTTGCCGACCCCGCCCTTGCCGCTGGCCACCGCGTACACCCGGGTGCGGGACCCCGGCTGGGCGAACGGGATCACCGGTTCGGCGCCGGCGCTACCGCCGCGCAGCTGCTCCTGCAGCGACTTGCGCTGCTCCGGGCTCATCACACCGAAGTCGACGTCCACCCCGGTGACCCCGGGTACCCGGGTCACCGCCTCGGTGATGTCGGTGCGAAGTTTGTCTTTCAACGGGCAGCCGGCGACCGTCAGCAGCAGCTCGACCCGTACCCGGCCGGCGGCGTCGACCGTCGCGGAGCGCACCATGCCGAGCTCGGTGATGGGACGGCGGATCTCCGGGTCGTTGACCGTGGCCAGGGCGGCGTTGATGGCGTCGTTGACGGTGCTGGTCGGTGCGGACATGCCCGCCATGCTACGTCGCGTGTGCAGGTCACCGCCGCTCACTGTCCGGCGGCCGTGGTCCCGTCCGGTGGCTGAGGTCCCTCCACCGGGCGGCGGTCCAGCCGGCGCCGGCGGTACGCCTGCTCGTCGAGCTCCTCGGCCAGCCGGCTCAGCTCCGACCGTAGGAAGTCCCGGGTGGCCACCTCGCCGACCGCCACCCGCAGCGATGCGATCTCCCGGGCCAGGTACTCGGTGTCCGCCTTCTGCATCGCGGCCCGCCGCCGGTCCTCATCCAGGGAGAGCCGGTCCCGGTCCGCCTGCCGGTTCTGCGCCAGCAGGATCAGCGGCGCCGCGTACGACGCCTGCACCGACAGCAACAGGGTCAGGAACGTGAAGGTGTACGGGTCGAAGCGCAGACTCACCGGGGCGAGGGTGTTCCAGGCGATCCAGCCGACGACGAAGACCGTCATGTAGACGAGGAACCGGGCGGTACCCATGAACCGGGCGATCGCCTCGGCCCACTGTCCGAACGCCTCCGGGTCGTAGCGGGGCAGCGAAATTCGTCCCGGTTCGCGAGGTTGGTCCAGCCGGCCGGTGCTCCGGCGCAGGTCAACCATGCCCGTCCCCACCCCCCAGCGGTGTGTCCCGGTCCCGCCAGTCCGGCGGCAGCGAGTGGTCCAGCACGTCGTCCACGGTCACCGCGCCGACCAGCCGGTTCGCCGGATCGACCACCGGCATCGCGACCAGGTCGTAGGTGGCCATCCGGCGGGTGATCTCCAACAGCGGGGTCTCCGGCTGCAACGGGTCGATGCCGCTGTCCACCACGCCGCCGAGCAGCTCCGCCGGCGGCTCGCGCAGCAGTCGTTGGAAGTGCACCACACCCAGGTACTTACCGGTCGGGGTGGCCATCGGCGCCCGCGCGACGAAGACCTGCGCGGCGATCGCTGGCGGCAGCTGCGGCTCCCGGATCCGGGCCAACGCCTCGGCGACCGTGGCGTCCGGGGTCAGGATGACCGGCTCGGAGGTCATCACGCTACCGGCGGTCCCCGCCTGGTACTGCAGCAACTGGCGTACCGAGTCCGCCTCGTCCGGCTCCATCAGATCCAGCAGCACGTCCTGCTCCGGCGGCGGCAACTCGGCCAACAGGTCCGCCGCGTCGTCCGGGTCCATCTCCTCCAGTACGTCGGCGGCGCGTTCCCGGTCCAGGGCGGTCAGGATCGACACCTGGTCGTGTTCGGGCAGCTCTTCCAGCACGTCGGCGAGCCGTTCATCGTCCAGCGCCGCGGCGATCTCCTGCCGCCGGCTGTCCGGCAGATCCTGCAGGGCGTTCGCCAGGTCCGCCGCGCGCATCTGGTCGAGTACGGAAAGCAGCCCGGCCGTGCCCTGGGTGTCCGGTAGCCCGATCAGCCCGCGCACCCGGTGCCAGTCGAGCTGGTGCAGGTGACCGCGTCGGGTCAACCGCCCGGTGATCTCCCGGACCGCGACCCGGGTCAGCGACCACTCGCCGACCCGGTTCGCCTCCATCGCGACGTCCACCACCGAACCGGGCTGATCCTCAGGGTCGAACCGGACCCGCCGGTCCAGCAGGTCCTCCAGCACCAGCAACTCGTTCGGCCGCTTCTCGAACCGCCGCAGGTTGAGGGTGCCGGTGCTGAGCAGCACCGACTCCGGGTCGATCGCGGTAACCCGGCCCATCGGCAGGAAGATCCGCCGACGCATCGGCATCTCCGCCACCAGTCCGACCACCTGAGGTGGCCGGTTGGTGGTCCGCAGCCGTACCACCGCGTCCCGGACCCGCCCGACCTGGTCGCCGTTGGGGTCGAAGACGGCGAGCCCGGCAAGCCGGGCGACGTACACCCTGGTCGCCGTAGTCACGGCCACAGCGTACGGGCCGTAGGGTTTGTTTCATGTCCAGCCTCGGGTACGAGATCGTCGACGTCTTCACCGACCGGCCGTTCACCGGCAACCCGCTCGCCGTGGTGTTCGGCGCCGATGCCCTGGCCGTCGACCAGATGCAGGCGATCGCGCGGGAGTTCAACCTGTCCGAGACGGTGTTCGTCCTACCGCCCGGCACCCGGGACGCCAGCTACCGGGTGAGGATCTTCACACCGGAGAAGGAACTACCGTTCGCCGGGCATCCGAGCATCGGTGCGGCGGTCACCGCCGGCCGGCGAGGCCTGGTGAGCGCCGGGACGGTGACCCAGCAGTGCGGTGCCGGGTTGCTACCGGTCGAGCTGACCGAGCACGGGTACGCCACACTGCGCGGCGGCGAGCCGACTCTCGGGGCGCCGGTGGACCCGGCCCCGCTGCTGGGCGCGGTCGGCCTGACCGCGACCGACCTCATCGGTCCGGCACCCCGCCGCGCCGGCTGTGGTCTGGAGTTCGACTACCTGTGCGTACGTCCCGATGCTCTGCCCCGGGCCAGGCTGGACCCGGCGGCTGCGGCCCGGGCCGGCGTCGGGATGGTCAGCGTGCTGACCTGGACGATGGCCGGCGCCCCGGCGGGCTCCCCGGCCGGGGAGCCGGAGCAGTCGACGGCGCACTGCCGGGTCTTCTGCCCGGGCGCCGGGGTGACCGAGGACCCGGCTACCGGGTCCGCCGCCCTCGGTCTCGGCGTCTGGGCGGTGGGCAGCGGTCTGCTGCCGGCCAACGGCCAGTCACGGTATCTCGTCCGGCAGGGGGTCGAGCTGGGGCGTCCATCGACGTTGGACTGTACGGTGACCGCGCTGGGTGGCCGGGCGCGGAGCGCCACCGTCGCCGGTCAGGTGGTGCCGATCGCCAGCGGGCAGATCGCCGTACCGCCGTTCGTCGGCTGACCCTCGACCGGCGTGGGCCGCCCGGTTGTCCGGACCGCGGCCCGGCGTGAGCGTGACGTGGGGCTGGCGTGCTTCAGCGCCGGCGGACCCGGTGCAGGCGGAACGGACGACGGGTCGGCCGGGTGACCGTGCTGGGCCGGGGCGGCGCGGCGAGCGATCCGTCCGGCAGTGACGCGCCGGCCGCCACCGGCGGACCGGCCGGGGTCAGCCGGTACAGCTGGCACTCGTCGGCCCACCGCCGCACCAGGTCGACCGGGCTGCCCGGGGCATTCAGCCGCTTGGCGGCCACCTGGGCCGCGATCGACTCCCAGTCGGGGTCGGCCGGCTCGATCAGGGTCACCTTGGCGGGCCAGGACACGATCCGACCGCCGTGATCGCCTCGCAGCGTCACCGTCGCCGGTACGCCGGCCGCCAACCCGGCGGCGGACTGTTCACCGGTTCCGGTCACCACGTGCAGCGAGCCGTCGGCCGGCACGCACCACAGGGCCCGGGCGGGTGCGCCGTCGACCGAGACCCACGCGACCGCAGCCTTCTTGCCGGCTTCGTCTACCAGTGGGGCCGGCCCGCCAGTTTCTGCTGGGTCGGTCATGTCGACCATCCTGCCGTAGTCCCGGCGGGGTGTCGCGCCGGAGCGGGCCCGCAGGTGACGCCGGGGCCTGTCGCGCGGTCCCGGTGCACGGACTCGGTCGGTGGTCTGTGAGGATCAGATCCCGTGTCCTCCGGTGCCCACCCCTCCGGTCCGGGCGGCCGGGGTGAACTGCTCGCCACCGGTGCCACCGCGATCGCTGTACTCGCCGTGTCTACCTCGGCGCCGCTGATCGCCTTCGCCGCCGCGCCCGCCCTCGCCGTCGCCTTCTGGCGAAACGTGCTGGCCACCGGTGCGGTCGCGCCCTTCGTACTGGCCCGGCGCCGGCCCGAGTTGCGGCTGCTGGCCCGACCGGGCGGCCGCAGCCAGGCCGGCTGGAGCGCGTTGGCCGGTGTCGCACTCGCCGCGCACTTCGGTACCTGGATGCCGAGCGCACAGCTCACCTCGGTGGCGACCGCCACCGCGCTGGTCGCCACCCAGCCGGTCTGGCAGGGCCTGATCGCCCTGGCCCAGGGTCGGCGACTGCCGCTGGTGACCTGGGGCGGGATCGGTCTCGCGGTGCTCGGCGCGGTGCTCGCCACCGGGGCCGACGTCGGGTTCGACGCGCAGGCTGTGCTCGGTGACCTGCTGGCGCTGGCCGGGGCGGTCTTCGCCGCCTGCTACACCGCGCTGGGCGAGCAGGCCCGGCAGACGATCAGCACCACCACGTACACCACGATCTGCTACGGCGTCTGCGCGGGCGTGCTGCTCGTCGTCTGCCTGGTCGGCGGGATCCAGCTGACCGGGTTCCCCGGCTCGGCCTGGTTGGCGGTGCTCGGCCTGGTGGTCGGTGCCCAGCTGCTCGGTCACTCGATGTTCAGCTACGCCCTGCACAAGATCCCCGCGACCACGGTCAGCGTGCTCATCCTGCTGGAGGTGCCGGGCGCCGCGCTGATCGCCTGGCTGTGGCTGGGTCAGGTGCCCCGTACCGCCGCGCTGCCTGGGCTCGGGCTGTTGCTGGTCGGGGTCGCCGTGGTCGTTCTCGGCGGAACCCGCAGCCGTACGTCGCCGCTGCCGCCGGAGGCTGGGCCGCCGGCCTGACGCGGACCTCGACTTTCGCCCGACCGGTGCCGGCGACCTGGCCGGTCGGCTCAGTAGCCCGCAGTGGATCTGTCCACCAGGACGATGAAGAAGCCGAGGTAGGCCACCATGAACAGCGCGAGCAGCACTCCGAAGCCGACTCCGCACCAGCCGATGATCACCCCGGCCTGGGCGAGCCCGTCGCCCTGCTGACCGGTCCGGCGGATCTCGTCGCGGGCGCGGCGCCCGAGGTAGACCGATATCCCACCGAGCAGTGGGCAGCTGAACAGGCTGACCAGCGACACGATGAACGAGGCGAGCGCCATGCTGTTCGTTGGCTGCGGCGCGGCGTAGCCGTACTGGTACCCACCGTACGGATACTCGCCGCCCGGGTGCCCTGGCGGCGGGTACTGGCCCGGCGGCGGTAGCTCGCCGCGCGGCGGCTGCCCGTCGGCTGGCACCGGCCCGGTACCGGTCTGCGGTGACGGCGGGCGGATCTGGCCGCCGGCGTCTGGCTCCTTCACCCGGATCTCCTTCTGCTGCGGCGCGGACGCTGCTAACCCTGGCTGATGTTGGCCGCGATCGCGACCGTGACGAGAACCGCCCCCGCCAGCCCGAGGCCGAAGGCGATCCAGCCGGTGATCATTCCGGCCAGTGCCATCCCGTTGCCCTGCTCCGGACGACCCTGCTCGGCCGCGGTGCGGATCTGACGCCGGGCGGAGTGCCCGAGCAGCGCGCCGACGATGCCGATCAACCCGGGCACCAGGTAGCCGCACAGCCCGACGATGCCGAGGACGCCGAGGACCAGCGCGGCGATCGCCCGGCCGTTCATCGGCATCGGCGCGGGCGGCGGATACAGGTAGCCCGGCGCGGCGTACCCGGCCGGCGGGTAGCCGGGAGCCGGATAGCCGGCCGGCGGCTGGCCGGGTACGCCGTACCCGGTTGGCTGCTGGCCACTCGCCGGATAGCCGGCCGGCGATTGGTGGCTCGGCCAGGACGGATCGCTCCAGTTGCCCGGCTGCTGGGGTTGGCTCATCGGCGATGGTCTCTCTGCGGGGCGGGTTCGCCCGATCAGAGTAGTCGGTACTGGCGAACCGCTCACGGGCAGCGTCGTTGCCCGCGACGGCGCCAGCGGGCAGGATCAGCCCATGGTTTCTGACGTACGAGCCGTGGTCGGCAGCGCTGGACAGGACTCCGGCCCACACCCGTCCCCGGTCGCCACCCTGCGCCCCGGACCGGACCAGCGCTCAGCCGTCGTCCCGTCCGGTCCGGGACGGGACGGAACCGATCCGGACGGGACGGATCCGGACGGTGCGGCCGGGCCGGCACCTGAGCTCGGTACGTTGCGTCTGGACGGCCGGGTCGCACTGGTGACCGGTGCCGGCAGCTCGGACGGGATCGGTTACGCCACGGCCCGACGGCTCGGCGAGCTCGGTGCCCGGGTGGCGATCGTCTCCACCACCCGGCGGATCCACGAGCGGGCGGCGGAGCTCGGCGCGACCGGGTTCGTCGCGGACCTGACCGACGAGGCCGAGGTCGGCGCGTTGGCGGACGCGGTGTCCGAACAGTTGGGCGACGTGGAGGTGCTGGTCAACAACGCAGGACTGGCCAGTCGGGCCAGCCCGGAGGTGCTGCGGCCGGTGGCCCAGCTCACCTTCGAGGAATGGCGGGCGGAGATCGACCGCAACCTCACCACCGCCTTCCTGTGCAGCCGGGCCTTCATCGGCGGGATGTCGGAGCGTGGCTGGGGTCGGATTGTCAACCTGGCGGCCACCGCCGGGCCGGTCAACGCACTGCCCACCGAGGCGGGGTACGCGGCCGCGAAGGCCGGTGTGGTCGGGCTCACCCGCGCGCTGGCGATGGAGATGGTCGCCGACGGCGTGACTGTGAACGCTGTCGCACCGGGCACGATCTACACGGCCGCGTCGACGGTCACCGAGCTCAAGCAGGGCATGGGTACGCCGATCGGCCGGCCCGGCACCCCGGATGAGGTGGCGGCGGCCATCGCCTTCTTTTGCTCGCCGGCAGCCTCCTACATCACCGGCCAGATGCTCGTCGTCGACGGTGGCAACAGCGTCCGGGAGGCCGAGTACCGCTGATCCGGGCGCGCTGCTTCCCGGCCGGCCCGGCCGCACGTCGGGTCGGCGGCCGGTTGTGTCGGGTCAGCCGGCCCGGGTAAGGCCACCGAGGGCCCGTTCGACGGCCGTGCACCGGTCCTCGACGTAGTCGATGCCGGCTGCGGCGGCGATCTCGCGGGCGACCGGCGAGGCGATCCCGCTCTGCAGCCACACGGCGGGGGCGCCGATCCGTACCGCGGCACGTACCACCTCGACGGCCTCCGGCACCGGTCGGAAGACGTTGACCAGATCTACCGGTACGTCGAGCTCGGCGAGGCTCGGGTAGGTCGGCTGGCCGAAGATCTCGGCGACGTGCGGGTTGACCGGGATGACCCGCCAGCCGTACCGGATGAGCTGCGCCGGCACGCTGTGCGCCGACTTCGCCGGGTCACGTGACGCGCCGACGACGGCGATGGTCCGCGCGTCGGCCAGGATCTGTTGCGGAGTCCTCACCCGTCGAGCCTAGTTCCCGGTGGCGCCGCCCGCCTCGTCGAGCCGCCGGGCGGCACCCGGCCCCGTGGGGGACAGGCCGTGCCGGCGGGCTGCCATCCGCACCCGGCCCACGACCTCCCGCTGGTACGCCTGCGGCAGGTAGGACCCGGAGCGGAACAGCGCCCGGTAACGCGGGACGAGATCGGGGCGGGTCCGGCCGAGCCAGGCGGCGTACCACTCGCGGGCACCGGGGCGCAGATGCAGCGGCAGCGGGGTGACACTGACCGCGCCGGCCCGGGCGATCGCGCCGACGGTGGCCTCGACCGACTCCGCGTCGTCGGTCAGCCCGGGCAGGATCGGTGCCATCAGCACCCCGACGTCGAAGCCGGCGTCGGTCAACGCGCGGACCGTGTCGAGTCGTCGGGCCGGGCTCGGCGCGCCAGGCTCGACCGCCCGCCACAGGGGCTCGTCGACGAACCCGACCGACATGGCCAGGCTCACCTGGGTCACCTGGACGGCTCGGCGCAGCAGCGGCAGATCTCGCAGGATCAACGTGCCCTTGGTAAGGATGGAGAACGGATTGGCGGCGGCGCTCAGCGCGTCGATGATTCCGGGCATCAGCTGGTAGCGGCCCTCGGCGCGTTGGTAGCAGTCGACGTTGGTGCCCATCGCGATCGGTCCGCCCGACCAGCTGGGCGCGGCCAGCTCCCGGCGGAGCAGCGCTGCGGCGTTGACCTTAACGACGATCTTCGTGTCGAAGTCGAGTCCGGCGTCGAGGTCCAGGTAGGTGTGGGTGTTGCGGGCGAAGCAGTAGGTGCAGGCGTGGCCGCAGCCGCGGTACGGGTTGACGGTCCACTCGAACGGGACGCGGCCGGAGCCGCGTACCCGGTTGATGATCGACCGGGCGTGAATCTCGTAGAAGGTCATCCCGACGAAGCCGGGCGTGTCGAAGGTGCGCTGCACGGCCTCGGGCAGCGCCAGCGGCAGGGGCGGTGCCGCCGGCGCTGCCCCGGGAGGGACCTGCTGGTCGGGGGGAGCCGACAAGGTGTCCCATCGCATGGCCGACATTCGAACACACGTACGACGCCGGGGCAAGTCGGCGGGCCGGTCAGAGCACACCCGTTCGCGCCGGTCAGATCACACCGGTCCGGGGCGGTCAGATCACACCGGTCCGGGGCGGCCCGGCGCTGTCCCGGCGGACGAGCTCGGCGCCGATCTCCTCGATGAGCGGTGGGCGCGCCCCGCCGGGCGACTGCAGCGCCAGCGTCATCGCTCGGGCGCCCATCTCGGCCAGCGGCAGCCGTACGGTGGTCAGCGCCGGTGTGACGTCCCGGGCGACCGGCATGTCGTCGAAGCCGACCACACTGAACTGGTCGGGCACGATGATGCCGCGGGAGCGCAGCAACGCCAGCACGCCGATCGCCATCGAGTCGTTGAGCGCCGCGATCGCGGTCAATCCGGGCTCGGCGTCCAGCAGGCTGGCCGCGACCGCGGCGCCACTGGCTCGGTCGAAGTCGGCGTACGCCACCCGCCGCGCCGGCAGCTTCTGACCGTGTTCGCGGGCGGCCCGACGCAACCCGGCGAGCCGGTCGGTGGTGGTGGTCAACACCTTCGGCCCGGCGACGACCCCGAAGTCGGTGTGCCCGAGGGAGTAGAGCTCGGCGCCGAGCAGGTAGCCGCCCATCTCGTTGTCCGGCACCACGGCGTCGCCGGCGTGCTCGTGCCGGCCGATCACCGCCACCCGCCCGCCGGTGCGCTCGTACACCCGCAGCTTGCCGGCGAGCGTCGCGGTGAACGCCTCGTCGTGGTAGCCGGATCCGGCGAGGACGATCGCCGCCACCTGATGGGCACGGAGCAACTCGACGTACTGCAGCTCCTTGTCGGGATCCCGGTAGCTGTTGCAGATGATCACCAGCCGGCCGTTTTCGGTCGCCACCCGCTGCAGGCCGCGGGTGATCTCCGCGAAGTACGGGTCGGACACGTCGTGCACGATGACGCCGATCGCGCTGCGGTGCGACCGGGCCAGCGACTGCGCGTGGGCGTTCGGGACGTACTGCAGCTCCTCGACCGCGGCAAGCACTCGCTCGCGCAGGGCTTCGGTGACGGGTTTGCTGCTGCCGTTGATGATCCGTGAGGCGGTGGCCGGGGACACGCCGGCGCGTTTCGCAACATCGGCCAGTGTGGCCACGACCCGCTCCTTTCCCGGGCTCCCGCAGCGGAGTGGGAGCCGGCCAGGCCGGATGCTCGCGGCATCGCGCGCGGTCCGGAATGCTTGCGGTGAGGATAGCGTGACTGGCCGGCGGTGAGCCGGGAAAGCCCTTGCCGAACGCTGCGGAGAGGCAGTAGCGTACGCCGGAAAGCGCTTACCTCGCCGGTCCGCACTACCTCGCTGACCTGCGCCAGACACCCGCCCACTTCCCGTCAGCACCACCTCTCGCCACCACAACTTCCCGCCACCACCACTTCGAAGGAGGCGAGGCATGGCCCGCACCACCATCGGGATCATCCTCAACGGCGTCACCGGTCGGATGGGATACCGGCAGCACCTGGTCCGGTCCCTGCTCGCCATCCGGGACCAGGGTGGACTGTCGCTGGCCGACGGCACCCGGCTGTGGCCGGAACCAGTGCTGGTCGGGCGAAACGAGAACAAGCTGCGCGAACTCGCCGACCGGCACGGCCTCACCGAGTGGACCACCGATCTCGCCGCCGCGCTGGCCCGCCCCGACCTGCAGATCTACTTCGACGCGCAGGTCACCGCGCAGCGGGAGAAGTCGCTGCGGCTGGCGATCGAGGCCGGCAAACACATCTACACCGAGAAGCCCACCGCCGAGGATCTGGCCGGTGCGGTCGACCTGGCCCGGCTGGCCGACGCGGCCGGGATCAAGCACGGCGTCGTGCAGGACAAGCTCTTCCTGCCCGGTCTGCGCAAGCTCGATCGGCTGGTCAAGGGCGGCTTCTTCGGCCGGATCCTGTCGGTACGCGGTGAATTCGGTTACTGGGTGTTCGAGGGGGACTGGCAGTCCGCGCAGCGGCCGTCGTGGAACTACCGGGCGGCGGACGGTGGCGGGATCACCGTGGACATGTTCCCGCACTGGCACTACGTGCTGGAGCAGATCTTCGGCCGGGTGACCTCGGTGACCGCGCAGGTGGCCACCCACGTCAACCGCCGCTGGGACGAGTCGGGCGAGCCGTACGACGCCACGGCGGACGACGCCGCGTACGGCATCTTCGAGATCGACCGACCGGGGCCCGCCGGCGGCCGGATCATCGCCCAGATCAACTCGTCCTGGGCGGTCCGGGTGTACCGCGACGAACTGGTGGAGTTCCAGGTGGACGGCACCGAGGGCAGCGCGGTCGCCGGGTTGCGCAACTGCCGCGTCCAGCACCGCTCGACCACGCCCAAACCAGTGTGGAACCCGGACCTGCCGGTCACCGAGGAGTTCCGTGCGCAGTGGCAGACGGTGCCCGACAACGAGGAGTTCGACAACGGGTTCAAGGCGCAGTGGGAGCTGTTCCTGCGGCATGTCGTCGAGGACGCCCCGTACGGCTGGGACCTGTGGGCCGGCGCACGCGGGGTGCAGCTTGCCGAGCTGGGCCTGCGGTCGGCGCGGGAGGGCCGACGGATCGAGATTCCGGAGCTGACCGGTGAGTGACCCGTTCGCCGGGATCACGGTGCCGGCCGCCGGTGTCGGGCCGGCGCCGCCCCGGTTCGCGCTCAACGCGGCGACCACCCGACGCTGGCCGATGCCGGAACTGGTCGCCGGTTGCGTCGCCGCCGGCGTCCGCGGGGTCGGCCTGTGGCGCGAGGAGACCGCCGCGTACGGCCTGCGCCGGACGGCCGAGCTGTTCCGGGACGCCGACCTGCCGGTCACCTCGCTGTGCCGCGGTGGCTTCTTCGGCGCGGACGACTGGTACGACGACAACCGGCGCGCCATCGACGAGGCCGCCGAACTCGGTGCCCCGGTCTTGGTGCTGGTCTGCGGCGGCCAGGACGGCCGGGATCTGGATGGTGCCCGGGCCCGGGTCGGTGAAGCGGTCGGCCGGCTGGTTCCGTACGCGCTGCAGGCCGGGGTGACCCTGGCGATCGAGCCGTTGCATCCGATGTTCTGCGCCGACCGGTGCGTGGTGTCGACGCTCGGCCAGGCGCTGGATCTCGCTGAGCCGTACCCGGCGGAGGCGGTCGGCGTAGTGGTCGACACCTACCACGTGTGGTGGGACGACCAGGTGTGGGCGCAGATCGAGCGGGCCGGTCGGGCCGGTCGGATCGCCTGCTTCCAACTCGCCGACTGGATTACTCCGCTGCCGGCGGGGGTCCTGCTGGGGCGCGGTCTGCCGGGCTCCGGCTGCATCGACCTCGGCAGGTTCGCCAGGGCGGTGGACACGGCCGGCTACCCCGGGCCGGTCGAGGTCGAGGTGTTCCATGAGCTGGTGTGGCAGCGACCGGGAGCCCAGGTGCTGGCGGCCGCGGTCGCGGGCTACCGTTCAGCGGTCGGTGACCGGTAGCCCGCCCCTGGCCGTGCACGGTCAGTGGTTGTGCGATGCCAGCTGCTTGCGTACGTCGTCCATGTCGAGCGCCCGGACCTGCTCGATCAGCGACTCCAATGCGGACTCCGGGAGCGCGCCGGGCTGGGCGAAGACGACGACGCCGTCGCGGATGGCCATGATCGTAGGGATCGACCGGATGTCGAACTTGGCGGCGAGCGCCTGCTGCGCCTCGGTGTCCACCTTGCCGAAGGTGATGTCGGTGTGCTTCTCGGACGAGCGCTCGTAGACGGGAGCGAACCGTACGCAGGGTCCGCACCAACTCGCCCAGAAATCCACCAGGACGATGCCGTCGCTGGAGGTGACCTCGTCGAAGTTCTCGGCGGTTAGCTCAGCGGTTGCCATCGATGTCTCCGATCGCCAGATGTGGGGTCGTGATTCCCCGGTCTACCGTGGGAAACCGCTCTGCGCGCCACGGCATTCCCGATCGATACCTTGCGAAACCCGCCAACCTCTGGTTACCCATCGTGATGGGAGCGTTTCCAGTAGTTTTCGCAGGTGGTGCGCGGTTTCATCGACAAGTGGCGGGGTGACTAGGATAAACGCCGCTGCTGGTGGGTCGGTTGGATCTCTGATTCGACTACCCACTGTAACGTAACAAAACGGTAACTGTGACTTCCGTCTCCGCTCCTGCCCTTCCCGAGCCGGGGTGGGTCCGGCAGAATCTCTAGACATCAGAGCGTGGACGGCGGGTGCCGGGGAGGGCCCCGCCGTTCATTGCGTCCAGGCCCGAAAACCAGGCCTGTCGGGGACACACGGCCGACGGCCGCCCCTGGGCTGCGATGTCCCGCATCCCGGCATCGGCGACGGGTCCGTAGGCTCTGCAGAGCGTGGAACAGTGGCAGAGCGCAGCGCGGTCGGGTCCGCCGGTCGGCGACGGAGTGAGTGACGACGCCCGGGCCGACGTGGCGCAGATCGGGGTCGGCCCGTGGCCCGGCGACTGGCCCTCGGACCCGCGTTACGACCCCGAACTGCTCGCCGCCGGGGACCGCCGCAACGTCGTCGACCGTTACCGATACTGGCGCCGCGAGTCGATCGTTGCCGACCTCGACCAGCGCCGGCACTCTTTCCATGTCGCGATCGAGAACTGGCAGCACGACCTGAACATCGGCACGGTGGTCCGCAACGCGAACGCCTTTCTCGCCGCCGAGGTGCACATCGTCGGGCGGCGTCGGTGGAACCGCCGGGGTGCCATGGTGACCGACCGGTACCAGCACGTCCGCCACCACGCCGACATCGCCGGTCTGCTGGCCTGGGCGGGTCGACTCGAACTGCCGGTCGTCGGGATCGACAATCTGGCCGGTTCCCGGCCGATCGAGACGGTGCGGTTGCCGCGCCGTTGCGTCCTGCTCTTCGGACAGGAGGGCCCAGGTCTGTCCGACGACGCCCGGGCCGGGTGCGAGCTGATGTTTTCGATCGCCCAGTACGGTTCCACCCGGTCGATCAACGCCGGGGTGGCGAGCGGCATCGCGATGCACGCGTGGATCCAGGCACACGCCGGGCCGCCGCCGGACCCAGCCGAGACGCCGGCACCGACCGGGCGGTAGCGGCGAACGTCCTGGCCAGGTGGGGCGTACCGACCCGCGACAGAGGGAAAGAACGACCGAAAAAGCCGGTTCGCTTGACGGGGGAACGGCGCGGCGAGCAACGTGGGTGGCGTGGGTGTGATGGTGAGCTGTCCTCGTTGCGGAGGCCCGGTGCGGCCGCCCGACCTGATGCACACCGAGTCCCGCTGTGACGGTTGCGGGCCGGTGCCCCCGCTGCACGTCGCCGAGCACATCGGGGCCGAGATCGTCGCGAGTGTGGCGCAGCGGCTGCTGGCCACCGCCGAACCGGGCCAGGCCGCGCCGGTGCCACTGTGGGCGATCTGGCCGCTGCTGGCGGGCTGGACGTTGACCGGTGTCGGCTGGGTCGGCGACGACCGCGAAGCGGTCCGGGCGACGGTCACCGCGTTCAGTGGTCCCGCTCCGGTCTCCGGCGGGCCGGCCGACCTGGTGCTGGTGGCCGAGGAGCCCGGGGTGGGTCTGGGCACCCGGTTCGCCGGGCTACCCGGCCCGGATCCGGGGCAGCAACTGACCGGAGTGCTCGGTGACCGGCAGACCGCAGCCGGCGGTCCGGGCGGTGGCGGTCCGCACGCCAAGCTGCGGGCAGGTGGACATCCGACTCCCTTGTGGTCGATCCCGGCCGAGCCGGACCGCTGTGCCTACGTCGGCGAGGCGCGCGGCCTGTGGCTGTACGCGGTGGCCTGGCCGGCGAACGCCGGCTACCTGCTGGCCGAGGAGATCGTCCTGCACGACCTGTCCGAGGAGGTGCCGACCGGGATCGTGTACGGCGCGCCGTCGCCGTACCTGCACGGGAAAGCGTGAACACCTTTTCCCACGATCAACTACACCACCGCGGGACGATGGGCTGATATTCTAGTAACGCCGGGACGAGCGTCGCGGCGCGCCACACGGAGGGGGATGGCCCGCAATGGTCAAGAAGGTCCTCACCTGGGGCGGAATCGCGTTCCTGATTTTCTTCGTCGCGTTCCGGCCCGACTCGGCGGCCGACGTGTTCAAGTCGGTGGGCGGCGGCATCGTCGACATAGCGCAAGGGTTCGGCGACTTCTTCACTAGCCTCGTGGCCTAGTCGCCCATGGGCAACCCCTCCGAGCCCCCCGACGCTGACGACGAAGCCGCACGTCGGCGCCGTCAACGCGACACCGAGCCGATTCCGCAGATCCGTCCGGAGGACGGCCCTCACTTCGGTGCGGGGCCGTCCTACGGGGATGGTCCGGCGTACTCGGACGGTCCGGCGTACGCCAGCAGCGCCGGCTACGGTGGCCGGTCCGGCGGCGGCACCCGCCAGGTGCCCGACGAGCCGATCATCAGTTACTCGCCGCCGGACATCTCCGCCGACGAGCTCGCCGGCCTCCAGGTCGACGCCTCCGGCATGCCGGTGCAGCCACGCCGGGTGCTGCCACTCGAGGACGAGCCGACCCCACTGGTCGCGCGGTACCTCTTCCCCACCGAACGCTACCGGGGCGAGTGGAAACGGCACTGGATCCACCTGCTCACCCCACTGCTGATCGGGGTGGTCGCGACCTTCGTCCTCGGCTACCTCTCCGGCTTCCTCGCCGGTCAGGACGTCGGCGGCCTGACCACGGTGGCGGTGCTGCTCTGGCTCGGTGTGCTCGGCTGGGTCGGCTGGAAGATCGCGGACTGGTGGTTCGACCGCTTCATCCTCACCAACAAGCGGGTGATGGTGGTCAACGGCATCGTCACCCGTAACGTGGCGATGATGCCGCTGCTGCGGGTGACCGACATGAAGTACGAGCAGTCACCGCTCGGCCGATTCCTCAACTACGGCACGTTCATTCTCGAGTCGGCCGGCCAGGAGCAGGCGCTGCGCGAGGTCAAGCACCTGCCGAACCCGAACGAGCTCTACCTCCGGGTGGTCGAGGAGATGTACGAGCCGCAGGCTGTCGAGGCACGGTTGAGCAAGGACGAAGCCGCCGCCAAAGCGGAAGACGGAGCGTGACGGCGTCGCGGTTGTGTCCTTCCGCCCGGCCCCGCCACCGGTCGGTCCGACCCCGACGGTGTCCCGTTCGGCGTACCGTGTCCGGTGACGGGGGAGGTAGCCGATGACGCCCAGGGACTCCGTGGAGGAGGACTTCCGCGAGTTCGTCGCATCCCGTTCCGGGGCGCTGCTGCGTACCGCCTATCTGCTCGCCGGTGACTGGGCGACCGCCGAGGACCTGCTGCAGACCGCGCTGACCAAGACGTACCTGGCCTGGAAACGGCTCGGCCAGATTGAGGCGGTGGAGCCGTACGCCCGCCGGGTGCTGGTCAACACCGCGACCAGCTGGTGGCGTCGACGCTGGCACGGTGAACGTCCCACGGAGACGCTGCCGGAACGGGCCGGCCCGGACCTCATCCAACAACAACTGGACCGGGACGTGCTCTGGCGTCATGTCAAGGCGTTACCCGCCCGGCAACGTGCGGTGCTGGTACTGCGCTACTACGAAGACCTCTCCGAGGCCCAGACCGCCGCCCTGTTGAACATCTCACCGGGCACGGTGAAGAGTCAGACCTCCCGGGCGCTCGGCACGCTGCGCAAACGGCTCGCCGCCGAGGAACCGCACCTCGTCCCTGCCACAGTCGCCCCGGCTGTCGCCGTGGCCCGGTCTGCTGCGGTCGCGCCCCGCCCGGCCCGGCCCGGCGTGCCGGTGCCGACCACCGCCCGCCCGCTGCCGGCACCGACCCAGGCGACACCGGTGCGATCCAACAGAGTAGTGGTGTAGCGAACCGGTGACTCCCTTTCCCAGACCGCCCAGCGACGGTTGCTCGCGGCCGCCCAGCGACAGTTTCTCCTGGCCACCAGGCGACAACCTTCCACCGACACGGCGGCGTCCATCTGTCGTGGCGACCGACGACCTTGAGCGAGCGCTGCGGCAGTGTCTGAGCGACCAGGCCGTCGACCCGCCTGCGGTCGCCGATCTCGCCGACCGCGCGATGCGTCGGGCCCGGCGGGCCCGACGGGCCCGCAACGGAGCTGCTGCGGCGGTCGGTCTCTGCCTGTTCGCCACTGCCGGCATCGCCGGTGGCCATCTGCTGCTCGTTGACAGCTCGCAACCGCCGGCCCTGGCTGAACCGCTGACGGTGACCGGTCGGGACGTCGCAGCGAGCACCCCGGCCGCTCCGGCTGCCCCGCTGCCGTTCAGTGAGGACCTGCGCAGTCAACCGCTGGCCGCCACCCAGGCACCCCCGGTCGACCTTGTGGTGGCCGGTGAACTGCACACCGTCGACGGTCAGCGGATGGACCTCGCTGAGATCGGTGGCGTCGCCCAGGCCAGCCGGTTGACGGACGGTTGGCTCGTCGTTACCGAGACATCGGCAGACGGTGCGGCCGGAGTGTGGTTCGTGGCGCCCGACACCGCCCCGCAGGTGGTGCTGACCGGTGTCGACGCGGTCGCGGTCGATCCGGTCGGGACCCGGATCGCCTGGCGGCACGGCGCCGAGCTGGCTGTGGCCTCGGTGGTGCACGGCGAGCTGGCCGGCACCAGACGCGGCCGGGCACCGGTGCAGAGCCGGCCGGTCGGCTTCGCCGGCGAAGCCGTACTGCTGGAACGCGACGGAGGCGAGCGGCGCCGCGGCTACGGCGTCTGGCGGCCCGGCCAGGGCGAGTCCCGGACCAGCTGGAGTGAGACCGCCAGCGTCGTGTACGGCGCGTTGCCGGACGGGCAGACCGTCGTCGCCCAGGTGCACGACGCGTCCGGTGGTCCCTGCCTGGCCCTGCTGGACGTCGAACAAGGCCTCGCCGCGGTGAAGACCGCCTGCACGGTGCCGTTGACCGGCGACGGCCGGGGAGCGGTCTCCGCGGACGGCAGGTGGCTGGTGGCCAACGGGGGGGTCGCGGACGCGCGGGTGGCCAGCGAGCCCGAGCTGGCTCTGCTCGTCGACCTGAACCAGGTATTCGACGACCAGATCGGCGCGGTGCGGGAAGCCGGGCAGCGGCTTGCCGGCAGCACCGTCTGGGTCGACCATGACAGCGTGGTACACGCGGCCGGCGCCGACCAGCTGGTCCAGATCAACGTGGACCGGATCAGCGCCGGTCAGGGCGGTGCGGTGGAGCACATCGCCGTACCGACCTCGGCCGCCGTCGACGCCGAACCGGTGCTGGTCGCCGGTGCCCCGGACCGCCGATGACCGTCGACAGCCGGATCGACCTGCACACCCATTCCACCGCCAGCGACGGCACGGTCGACCCGGCGGACCTGGTCCGGCAAGCCGCCGCCGCAGGTCTCGCGGTGCTGGCGCTCACCGACCACGACACCACCGCCGGCTGGGCACCGGCGGCCGCGGCCCGCCCGGCCGGGCTCACCCTGATCCGCGGTGCCGAGATCTCCTGCCGGTGGTACGGGACCGAGCCGTCCATCCCGCTGCACCTGCTCGGCTACCTGTTCGATCCGACCTACGGTCCGTTGACCGCCGAGCTGGACCGGATCCGGGCGGCCCGGACTGTACGCGGCGAGCGCATCGTCGACCAGTTGCGCGCCGACGGCTTCGACATCAGCTGGGACACGGTGCTCGGCTACGCCGCCGGCGGCTCCGTCGGTCGGCCGCACATCGCCCAGGCCCTGATCCGGGCCGGCCTGGTCGCTGACACCGACGAGGCGTTCCGGCCGCAATGGCTCGGCCAGCGTTACCGGCTGCCAAAGGACGACCTCGACGTCTTCACCGCCGTCCGGCTGGTCCACGAGGCGGGCGGGGTCACGGTCTTCGCCCACCCGGCCGCGACCAAGCGAGGGCGGACCGTGCCGGACAGCATGATCGCCGACCTGGCGGCGGCCGGGCTGACCGGCCTGGAGGCCGACCACGCCGATCACCGGCCGGACCAGCGGGCACACGTACGCCGGCTCGCCGACGAGCTCGGGCTGGTCGCCACCGGTTCCTCCGACTACCACGGCAGCCACAAAACGGTCCGGCTGGGCGAGTACACCACCGCCCCGGCTGCCTACGAACGGCTGGTCGCGGCGGCACACGGCGTACCACCGATCTGATCAGACCAGGACCCGGTCCGGACCCGACCAGGACCCGTCCGGGCCGGCGATCCGCCGGTCACTAGGTTGACCTGGTGGATTTCAAGCTGTTCGGCGAGGTCTTCGTGACCCTGCTGGTGATCACCGACCCGCCCGGCATGGTGCCGATCTTCCTCGCGCTCACCGGAGCGTTGCCGGTCCGGGAACGCCGCCGGGCCGCCTGGCAAGCGGTGGCGCTGGCCCTCGGCGTGATCGTCGTCTTCGCGGTCGCCGGGCAGACGCTGCTTGCCTATCTGCACATCGAGTTGCCGGCGCTGCAGGCCGCCGGCGGCCTGCTGCTCATCCTGGTGGCGCTGGAACTGCTCACCGGCAAGGCCGACGACCCGGGCCAGCAGTCGACGTCCAACATCGCGCTGGTCCCGCTGGGTACCCCGCTGCTGGCTGGTCCGGGCGCGATCGTGGCGACCATGCTGTTCGTGCAGCGTGCCGAGACCGCCGCCGACTATCTGGCGATCGCGCTCGGCATCGTCGCGGTGATGGTGGTGGTCTGGCTGACGCTGCGGTTCTCCGGCGGCATCGTCAAGGTGCTCCGGCCGGGCGGCATCGAGGTGCTGACCAGGATCGCCGGCCTGCTGCTCGCCGCGATCGCCGTCCAGTTGATCGCCGACGCCGTTGCCGCGTTCGTCCGCTCCTACTTGACATCCTCGCCGCCCTAAACGGCTGCGATCCCAGCCACGCTGCGCGTGACACGCGCAGTGTTCTGGTGGGTTACCGTTTCACCGCGCGGTG
>NZ_JBHMIN010000051.1:0-48430 GCF_048060215.1 Micromonospora sp. LOL_021
GCGGCAACATCGTCCAGTACGACGACTGGGGCGGCGCCAACCAGCAGTGGCAACTCGTCCGCGTCGGTTAGTGACCGGCGTCCCGGCCGGCACCGTCCACCGGCCGGGACGCCCCGCCGCCCACGTCCGGCCCCGGGGTCGCGCCATGCCAGGGTCGTCCCGGTCAGTCCAGGATCGTCCGCAGGGCGTCGACCACCCGGTCCTGGTCGACGTCACTCAGGTCCGGGTGGATCGGCAGTGACAACTCCTCGGCGTAGTACGCCTCCGCCGTCGGGCACTGCCCCTGCCGGTAGCCGAGGTCGGCGAACACCGGATGCCGGTAGACCGGCAGGTAGTTGACCTGGACGCCGATGCCCGCCGCCCGCATCCGGTCGTAGACCTCACGTCGGCGACCAGCGAGTACGCGTACCGGGTAGAGGTGCCAGACCGGGTCGACCCAGGGCCGCCGTTCGGGCAGCCGCAGACCCGGCAGACCGGCGAGCAGTTCGTGATAGCGGGCCGCCAGCCGGGCCCGGTCGGCTTTGAACCGGGGCAGCCGGGTCAGCTGGTTGAGCCCGAGCCCGCAGAGTACGTCGGAGAGCCGGTAGTTGAGGCCGAAGCTGTGCACCTCCTGGTGCCAGCCGCCTTCGTCGCGGTACCGCAGCTGCTGCGGGTCGCGCACCATGCCGTGGTTGGCGAACCGGCGTACCCGGTCCAGCAGGTCCGGGTCGATGCCGGTCACCGCGCCGCCCTCGCCGGTGGTCAGATTCTTGGTCGGGAAGAACGAGAAGGCCGTCAGGTCGGCGAGCGCGCCGACCGGCACGCCCCGGTACGTCGACCCGATCGCGTGCGCCGCGTCGTCGAACAGCAGCGCCCCCGCGTCGGCCGCGACCTTGCGCAGCTGCCCGTACTCGGCGGGGTGGCCGGCGTAGTCGACGGCGGTGACCACCCGGGTTCGCGAGGTCACCGCAGCCTGTACGGCGGCCGGGTCCAGGTTGCCGGTCGCGTCCTCGACGTCGGCGAAGACCACCCGGGCGCCGTGCAGCGCGGCGGTCGCCGCGGTCGCGACGAAGGTCAACGGTGTGGTGACCACCTCGTCGCCGGGGCGCAGGCCGACGGCACCGTACGCGGTGTGCAGCGCGGCGGTGCCGGAACTGACGCTGACGCAGCCGACCCCGCCGAGGTAGCCGCCCAACTCGCTCTCGAACCGGCGTACGGTCGGCCCGGCGGTCAGCCACTCGGTGCGTACGGCGGCGGCGACCGCCTCGGCGTCGGACTCGTCCAGACAGGGACGCCCGTACGAAAGCATCGACATCACTCCATCACTGATCGGTGGGTCACACCCTGCTGAGTGGGGCAGGCCGCGGTCGGGCGTCGCCGGCTGGCTCGGGACGCGGGTCGGCGGAGTCCGTGTGGCGGGGTCCGCCCGGTCCCCGCCAGCGGTCCGCACCTGGTCGGCGGCGAGCAGAACGGGGGGCGGCCCGGCGGGTCAGCAGCAGCCAGGACGACGCCGAGATGCCGGCGTACACGGCGACGCAGGCGACCGCCGCGCCCACCGCACCCCACAGTTGGACGGCCAGCAGGAACAGCACCAGCGCCACCGCGCTCCAGGCCAGGCCGAACGCACCGACCGCGCCCATCCGGCCGGCACCGAGCAGTGCCCGGCTCGCCACCGCGTACGGCACGAACGCGACCTCGGCGACCAGCAGCACCACCAGCAGCGGTCCGGCGGCGGCGAACCCGGGACCGAGCAACGGGATGATCACCAGCCAGCCCAGCAGTCCGGTCACCGCGCCGACGGCGGTCACCGCTCCGGCGGTCGCCGCGACCGTGCGGACCGGGCGCAACGGTCCGGACGCGACGGCGGCCTCCCGGTTGACGAGCTGGCCGATGGCGTTCGGCACCATCCTCGGCACCTGGCCGAGGGTGGACGCCACCGAGTAGACGCCGACCGCCACCGCCCCGGTGAGTGCGCCGAGGACGTAGCGGTCCAGCCGCAGCGCCAGGGCCAGCCCGAGGGTGAGGCCGAGTGCCCGGCAGCCCCGGCCGAGCAGTCGGGACAGTTCGCGGCGGGTCGGGGCCTGGAAGCAGAGCAGCCCGGTGGCCCGCAGCGCGACGACCTGCGCGGTGGCCGCCGCGAGCATGCCGGCGCCCTGCCCGAGCAGCAACGACCAGACGTTCGGCGCGACGGCGACCGCGACGAGCAGGCCGAGCCCGCCGCCGAGGGTGGTCGCCATCGCCCAGAGACTGCCGGACCGGAACAGACCGGCCGCGTACCAGCCGTCGGGTAGCTGGGTGTGGGCGACGTACCCGCAGGTCAGCATCGACAGGGCGAGCAGGTAGCGGGGGTCGGCGAGCGCCGGGTCGATCAGCGGCGCGGACAGCGCCGACACCGCGACGGCGAGTACGGCGGCGCTGACCGTGGCCGCCACCGACCACCAGGTGTAGCTGGCGACCAGGTCGCGTCGCCGGGCACCGCCGCCCGCCGCCGGATACGCCGAACGCAGTTGCGGTCCGGTGCCGAGGCCGGCGAGCAGCGGGACGATGCCGGCGGTGGACACACCCAGCACCATCAGGCCGCGTCCGTGCGGGCCGAGCACGCTGGCGGCCAGCAGCGCCGCCGCCATGTTGCTGCTCATCTGGACGGCGCTGGAGCCGGCCAGCAGGGCCAGGGTGGATCGCCGGTCGCGGGTCACCGTGCCTCGGCCCGCCACAGCGACCGCCACTGTGCCGCGGCGTGCCGGGTCTGGAACGGGGAGGCCGCGAAGCTCGCCCGGATCCGGTCCCGGCCGGCCGGAGCCGTCCGGGCGCCGCGCAGCACCGCCTCGGCCCACCGGTGCGGGCCGGCGGCGAGGTCGACGAGGGTGAGGCCGTCGACGTACCGGGATGCCTCGCGCAGGCAGGGCAGGTCGGTGGCGACGACGGGCAGCCCGGCGGCGAGCGCTTCGAGCACCACGCCGGGCAGCCCTTCCCAGTGGGAGGGCAGGACGAACACGTCGGCGGCGGCGAGCACCGGGGCGATCTCGTCCACTTCCCCGCCGAGAATGACCGTCGGGTCGTCCGGCACGTCCGGATGGGCCGACACCACGTCGTCGACTCCGCACGGCCCGACGATGAGCAGCCGGGTGCCCGGCGGGGTCGTACCGACCGGCGAGGCGGTACCGACCTGCGGGGCCGTACCCGCCGACTTTTCGGTCCGGGCCTGGACCGCGCGGTGCACGTCGACCAGGAACGGCCGGTTCTTCTCCGGCGCGGCCCGGCCGATGTAGCCGATGACCATGGCGTCGGGCGGGATGCCCCACCGCTGGCGGGCCGATGCCCGGTCGCCGCCGACGACCCGGGTCGCGTCGACGCTGTTGTAGAGGATCCGGCAGCCGGGCATGCCGACGCGGCGGCCGGCGTACGCCATCGCCGCGTCGCTGACCGCGACGATGTCGGTGGCGACCACGTGCAGCAGGCGGCGCAGGACGGCGCGCAGCAGCCGGCGGGCGACGGTGTCGCGGCGGCCGTCCCCTTCGCTCCACATCCGGGCGATGCGCACCGGCACGCCCATCACGGCGGCCACCGCCAGCACCACCGCACTGAACAGGCTGATGTGCGACACGACGACGTCGGGCCGCCGCCAGCGCAGGCAGCGCCGCAGTCGCAGCGGGAAGGTGACGGCCGGGCGCTGCGGGACCTGGACGACCGCCGCCCCGGCAGCCCGGAACCGCGGTGCCAGGCTGCCTTCCCGTCCGCCCATGGTGATGAACGTCTGCCGTACTTCGGTGGTCGGCACGGCCCGGCACATGTCGAGCGAGAGCGTCTCCGCGCCGCCGCGGTCCAGCGTGCCGATGACGTGGACCACGTGCACGGGTCCGCCGGCCGGCGGGGACGAGCCACGCCGGGGTGCCTCGGCGGTGGAGGTGGCGGCTGGCTGGGTCACGCGTGACTCCTCTGGGTGGCTCGGCTGGGCCCACCGGTGCGGCCCCCGGTGTGTTCTCCGGTGCGCTCGGCGGTCGCCTCGGCGACGGCCTGGTAGTAGGCGGTCCGCCGGGCGGTGAGCACCTCGGCTGAGAAGTCCCGGGCCCGGGTGAGGTTGCGGGCCGACGCGGCGGCCATCAGCTCCGGGCGGTCCAGCAGCGCCGCGATGGCGCCGGCCCACCGGCCCGGGTCGTCCGGCGGGACCAGGAACCCGGGCGGCAGCAGTTCGGGGATGCCGCCGACAGGTGAACCGATCGCGGGCAGTGCCCGCGCCATCGCTTCGATCAGCGCGCGGGGCAGCCCTTCGGTGCGCGACGGCATGACGAACAGGTCGGCGGCGTCGAGTTGGCGCCGGACGGCGTCGCCGCCGGGCAGCGCGCCGGTGAAGACGACCCGGTCGGCGACCCCGTACCGGCGGGCGAGGTCGGCCAGCTCGGCGCGGTGCCGTCCGTCGCCGACGTGGACCAGCCGGACCGCCCGGCCGTCGGCGGTCAGGCTGGCGAGCGCGGCGATGAGGGTGTCGATGCCCTTGTACCGCTGTTCGAGCGAGCCGACGGAGATCAGGGTGGCCGGTTGCCGGGTCGGTGCGACGGTCCCGGTCCGTCCGATGGTGCGGGCGGTGTCGACGTACGCCGCCGGAGTAAGGTCGACATCGGACACCGCGACGCTCACCGCGCCCGCCGACGTCGGGTACCTGTCCTGCAGGAAACGGTCGGTGACGTAGGCGGCGCCGACGGCGTGGCGGCACTGCCGGCGCAGCCGGTCGACGTACAGCCGCCGCAGGACGGGCCGCAGCGGGTGGTCCACCACGCCGGGGGCGAACAGGTCGTACGGATCACCGACTACTTCCATCGCGTACGGCAGGCGACGGCGGTCCCGGGCGGCGGCCAGGATCGTGCCGATCGGCGACGGCGCCCGCAGGATCACCGCGTCCTGCGGGCCTGCGCAGTCGCGTACGGCCCGGCCGATCGCCGGCCGCTGGGCGAGGTAGCGGTACGGCCCGAGGTAGTACGGCACCGGCCAGACCTCGACGCCGGGGCCGTCGACCCGTTTCGCCTCGGCGGCCGGCTCGGCCGCGTCATGTACCCGGGCGACGACCCGGACCTCGTCGAACGCCGTCAGGTACCCGCTCCAGAACTGGTGGTCCTGCCCGGTCCGGGCCCAGATCGCGCCGTCCGGGGTACGGGCGAACCGCGCCTCGATGGTCACCACCACTCGCATCGTCCCTCCACAGGAACCCGTCGGAAACACCCTTGTTCAGAGCGGTATCTACACTTTCATCCGGTCTTGCAGCTCGGATCCGACCGACTCGGACCCGGGCGTCTCGGACCCGACCGACTCGGACCCGGGCACTGACGGGTCAGCTGGCGGCGGGCGGTGGTAGCCGTACCGGCGCAGCAGCGGCGCACACAGTCCGGTGAGAGTCCGGCGGGCGGCGACCGGCAGGCCGGTGCGCCAGGCGTCGTCGACCCGCAATGTCAGGCGGCCGGTGGTGAACCGCATCCGGTTGCCGGAGACGCTGTGCAGTTCGCCCAGCTCCACCTCGCCGCGGGACAGGTAGGACAGATCCACCCCGGTCTGCGGCAGGCCGGCGAGCCGGCTCAGCGTCCCGACCGCACCCAGCGGATCGGCGAGGAACTCCTCGTACCGCATCCGGTGCACCAGCCGCCCGGCGACCGCGCCGCCCCGCCGCCGGCCCAGCCAGCCCAACAGGTCGTACGCGGCGTTGTGCCCACTCCAGGTCAGCGCGCATCGGGCCGCCGGGAACCGCGGCACCGCGACGTCGGTGCCGGACTCCGGGTCGTGCACCCGTCGCCTCCAGGAGTGTGCCACTCCCCTCGAATCCCGCACCAGATGCAGGATCCGCAGGTCGGCCGGGCCGGCCCAGCGCAGGCAATACGCCAACGCGGTGTCCTTGGACGAGTCGACGACGACCCGGGCCCCGGTCACCGCCGCCGCTGCGGCGTAGATGCGCGCGTGGTAGTCGACGTACTCGATCACCCGGGCCCGACGCCGTTCGCCGAGCCACGGGGCGGCGAGCAGCCCGACGTGCCGGGTCCGGCCGACGACGGCGCGTAGCCGGGCGATCCGGTCGAGGTCGACGTTGTCCCAGCCACCGAAGGCGTACTCGCCGATCCTGCTCCACAGCGGGCAGTCGCGGAACGCCGCACCGCACCCGCAGAGCCGGTTGTCCCGTACCCCGTTGTCCCAGACCTGCGCGACCTCGCCCAGCCCGCACACCCCGGGCAGCTCGTTGAGCACCCGCTCGACCAGGGTGCTGCCGCTGCGGCCGATCCCGCCGATGTAGAACAGCCGCATCATTGCCCGCCCCGGGAGGCGTACACGTAGTACGGGATCCACGGCCGGGGGTCGGCCGGTCGGGTGGTGATCGTGTACCCGGCGTCGCGCAGCAGCGCCTTGACCGGGGCGAAGGTGCGCATCCACGCGTCGGCCGGGCCCTCGGCCTTGAAGTCGTGGCAGGACACCACGAGGTTGCCGACCATGTCGAGCACGTCGCGGGCCCCTTCCAGCACGCTCAGCTCGGCACCCTCGATGTTCATCTTGAGCAGGTCGACCCGGTCGACGCCGCAGGTCCGCAGGATCTCGTCCAGCCGGCGGCCGGTGACCTCGATCCCGCCGGTGTCTTCCTGGCTGATCCCGTTGCGGATGTGGCTGAGCGCGTCCTCGTCGATGCGCACCGGGCCGGCCTCGCCGACCACCGCGCACTCGAGCAGCGTCACGTTGGACAGCCGGTTGAGCTCGACGGTGCGGCGCAGGCAGCGGAAGGTACGCGGGTGTGCCTCGATGCTGAGCACCCGGCCCCGCTGGCCGACCACCCGGGAGAACAGTCGGACCTCGGTGCCGACACCGGCGCCGATGTCGACGACGGTGTCACCGGGACGCAGGTGGTAGCCGTACAGGAAGGTGTCCCGGACGGCCAGATCCTCCCGCTCGGCGGACAGCCCGCCCAGCTCGGTGTTGACCACCGTCCCGCCCCGGTACCGGTGGATCCAGGTGTCCTCCTCGTACCGCACGACGCAGCGCGAGCGGGACCGCAGCGACAGCGCGATACCGCCGAGCCCGGCGATGATGCGGGGGTCGACCCGGTCGTCGACCACATCGAGGATCCGGCGACGCAGACTCACCGCCATGACGGCACCCGCCCTTCGGTTCGGTCCGGCGCATCTGACGGCGTCGGATCTTCGGCGACGGTCGGTCGGCCGTGGTCGCGGTACCAGGCGAAGGTCCGCCCGACACCCTCTTCCAGGGCCACCGCCGGCTGGTAGCCGGTGAGCCGACGCAGCCGGCCCAGGTCCGGGCAGCGTCGGTGCACCGAGCCGGCCGGTGCCGGCTCAGGCCGCAGACTCGCGTGACTGCCGGCGGTACGCAGCACCAGCTTCGCCAGGTCGGCGATGTTGGTCTGCTCCGTGTCGTCGCCGATGTGCACGATCTGGCCGGCGGCGTCGGAGGTGGCCATCAGCCGGACCACCGCCTCGACGGCGTCGTCGACGTAGCAGAAGGCGCGGTACTGGTCGGCGCCCGGCACCCGGAACGGATCCTCGCCGCGCAGCGCCCGCAGCGACATCTCCGGTACCACGTGGTCGGTGCCCATCCGGGGCCCGTACACGTTGTGGAACCGGCCGACCACGGCGTGCGCGCCGACCGCGCGGGATCCGTGCAGCACGGCCGCCTCGCCCAGCAACTTGCTGGTGGCGTACGCGAAGCGGGGTGCCGTCACGTCGGCCACCATCGCCGGGACGTCCTCACCGGTCGGTACGGCCGCCACTCCGGCGTCGACCGCTCCGGCGTACACCTCGCTGGTGGAGCTGAAGAAGACCCGGTCGGCGGCGTCGATCCAGTCCATCAGGTGCAGCGCGACGAGCGCGTTGATCCGGACCACCCGGGCCGGGTCGGCCTCGACGTTGCGCACCCCGACCACAGCGGCCAGCAGGTAGACCTGGTCCCAGTGACGGGGCAACGAGGCCCAGGTCGCGGCCCGGGTGAGGTCACCGGCGACCACCTCGACCGCCGGGTCGGCGCAGACCCGGGCAAGTTCGGCGTCGTCGCGGCCCCGGGAGAAGTCGTCGACCACGGTGACCGTGTGACCGTCGGCGACCAGCCGGCGCACCAGGTGCAGACCGATGAACCCGGCACCGCCGAGTACCAGCGCGCGCATCACACCGGCTCCCGACTCGGCCGGTAGCCCAGACTCTCGTAGTGCACCCCGGCCGCCCGTACCGACTCCTCGTCGAGGATCCGCCACGAGTCATAGACGAACCGGACTCCGGTGCCGGGCAGCAGCGTCCCTACCGGCAGCCCCCGGTAGTCGGGGTGGTCGTTGAGCACCAGCACCGCGTCGGCCTCGCTGAACGCCTTGTCGAGGCTGACCGGCTCGCCGCCGTGCGCCCGGATCACCTCGTCGGCGACCAGCGGGTCGTGGCCGAGCACCCGGAGCCCGGCCCGGTCGAACGCCGGCAGCATCGTCACGATCGCCGCGCCGCGCATGTCGTCGGTGGGCGGCCAGCCCTTGTATGCCCAGCCGAGGACGGCGAGGGTGGCTCCGGCGGTCGCGCCGTGCAGTTGCCGCAGCCGCCCGACGATGGTCTCCGCCACCTGCACCGGCAGCTGCTCGTTGCGTTGCCGGGCCGCGGCGACGAGCAGCGGGGTGTGCGCCGGTGCGCTGGCGCCGAACAGGTACGGGTCCTTGGACAGGCAGCTCCCGCCGACGAAGCCGGGTCGGGCCAGGTCGGGTCGGGGGTAGTCGTGGTTGGCGGCCCGGACGACCTCCAACGGGTCCACCCCGTGCGCTCCGGCGAGCAGGGCGACTTCGTTGCCGTACGCGTAGATCAGGTCGGTGTGGCAGTTGTTGGCGAGCTTCACCAGCTCGGCGGTTTCCAGGCTGGAGACCGGGACGACCTGCCGGGCGAGGCGGCCGAACAGTGCCACCCCGGCGCGCCGGCTGTCGTCGTCGAGACCGCCGACCACCTGGGGCAGTTCGGTCAGCTCGCGCAGCGCCTGCCCTTGGATGGTCCGTTCCGGTGCCATCACCAGCCGGGCCCGGCCCCAGGCGGCGGTCAGCGCCGGCAGGACGACCCGCCGGCTGGTGCCGACCGGTACGGTGCTGCGGACCACGACCAGGGTCTGCGGTCCGCAGCGCCGGGCGATCTCGGTCGCGGCGGCCGCGACGTTGGTCAGGTCCGGCTGCCGGGTGCCGTCACGGACCGGGGTCGGGGTGCCGTCACGGACCGGGGTCGACACGCAGATGACGGCGGCGTCGAGGTCGGGCGGGAGCATCGCGTGGACGAACAGGTTACGGCCGAGGGTGTCCCGCAGCGCCTCGGCCAGGCCCGGCTCGTACAGGTGGACCCGGCCGGCCGACAGCTCGTCGCGGACGCGCGGCTCACTGTCGACGCCGTGCACCTCGAATCCGTTGCGGGCCAGGCCGGCCGCCAGGGTCAGCCCGACGTAGCCCATGCCCACGATGCCGATTCGATTTACCATCGTCGCTCCTTGTTCGAGATCGAGATCGAGATCTGTCCGGGCCGGACGCGCGCTCATGCGGGCTCCCGCAGCGCGGCCGGCAGCAGGATCGGTTTCAACGTCTCGAAGCTGCGGTTCGCCTCGTCGTAGTCCTCGGGTCGACCGATGTCGAGCCAGTAGCCGTCGAAGTCGTAGGCGGCCGGCGGGTTGCCCTGGTTGATCAGGTCGAGCATCAGCTGGTCGAAGCCGAACGGGATGCCGCTCGGGTACGCCGCGATCGTCTGCCGGGTGAGCCCGTACACGCCCATGCTGACCCGGTAGTCCAGGGTGGGTTTCTCCTTGAACTCGACGACCTTGTCGCCCTCGACGGCCAGGACACCGAAGTCGACCTGGACCTTGCGCCGGAAGGTCGCCACGGTCACCGGGGCGCCCGAGTCGGTGTGGGCGCGCAGCAGGTCGGCGTAGTTGAGGTTGGTGAGGATGTCGCCGTTCATCACCAGGAACCGCTCCGGCAGCCGGTCGCGCATCGTGAACAGTGGTCCGACGGTGGACAGCGGGGCCCGTTCCTGCGCGTAGTCGACGGACAGGCCGAACCGTGAGCCGTCGCCGACGAACGCCCGGATCAGCGAGCCGTGGTGGTTGATCGCGATGGTCACGGTCCGGAATCCGCAGGCGGCCAGCTGGTGCAGGACCACGTCGAGGATCGCGTAGTGCTCGCCGATCGGCACCAGTGGCTTGGGCAGCGCGGTGGTGTACGGCCGCAGCCGTACCCCTTTGCCGCCCGCCATGATCACGACATGCATGTCGTCCACCTGATGCACCTCCTCGGCAATTTGCACTAATTTGAGGCTAGCAGCACGTTAGGCGACGATTGTCGGTATTGACGATGACCGACGGCCGTCCGTGGCCTGCGCGCGATCGCGCAGAGCACCACGAGCGCCAGCGGCAGCGCCTCGCCGACGTAGAACGCCAGGATGTTGTCCAGATCTGCGGTGACCAGGATGATCGTGATCGCACACAGCGGCAGGCAGAGCAGTTTCGCGGCGAGGGCGTCGGGCTGGCGCGCCCGCGCGTAGTACCGGGTGGCGAACCGGAGAAACAGCCCGAGGAACACGAACGACAGCAGGCCGCCGACCGGTCCGAAATTGAGGATCGCCTCGCCGGTAAGGCCGAAGACCCGTTGCGACCGCAGGCCGGAGTCGTACACGCCCGGCCCGTACAGCACGTCGGTGCCGACCGCCGACTTGGTCTGGAACCGCTCGGCACCAAGGCTGCCCGGCACCAGCAGCAGCGGCGCGGCGACGTAGGTGCTCCCGTAGCTCCAGTCGGCGGCACCGACGCGCTGCCGGTTCAGCAGCAGCGCCTGGATGTCGGCCCGACCCAGATCGGCCAGCAGCACCGTCGGCAGGTCACGGCCGGTCTGCGCGGAGACCTCCTCGACGGTACGGGTGCCCTTGGCGATGTCGACGACCTCCACCCCGGCGCCCTTGTAGAGCCCGTACGCGTACACGAACATGACCACGCCGACCGCCGAGGCGACGAACGCCTTCCTGCTGATCGGCCGCACCAGCAGATGCACCAGGACCAGCCCGAGCACCAGCGGCCACAGCACCGCCGACCGGCTGCCCCGCAGGCCACCCACCAGGAACTGGACCGCGACCAGACCGATCAGCAGCAGCACCATCAGGTCGACCCGGCGGCGCAGCAGCTGCCGCCAGCGCACCAGGACCAGGCAGAACAGCAGCAGCGGGAAGGACTCACTGATCAGCAGCAGCCAGCCCAGTCCGGCGAACGCCTCGCGGTCCTCGGTCATCGCCGTGAGGAAGCCGCCCGGCCCGCCGAGCAGCGCCACCTCGACCCCGAACGCCAGGACACCGATGACGACGGCCACCAGCGCGACCGACTGGTAGCGCGCCGGGTCGAGCCGGGGTGGCGCGGCCGACCGCGGACCACGGCCGGGCAGCGACAGGACCAGCCGGTAGATGGCCAATCCGACCATGTTCAGCAGCGCCATCGTGCCCAGCGCCGGTCGCCACCCGGCCGCCGACGGGTGCAGCAGCGGCGGCCAGTAGTCCACCAGGACGTGCAGCACCGGCGCGAGGTAGTAGAAGTGGACGCCGAACAGGCCGAGGATCGCCTGCGGGTCGAACACGTCGCGCCGGCGCAGCAACCATTCGAAGGCGTCGACTCCGATCAGTACGCCGCAGACCGTGACCGGGATCAGGAACCAGTGCCGCAGCCGTGGGTCCACGCAGGCCAGCACCGCGCTGGCGGCCGGGATCAGGGAGGCGGCCAGCAGCCAGCTCGTCGCCGGCGTACGCGCGTCGTCACCCGGGCCAGCGCCAGTCACGGTGTCCACTAGGCGCCCAGCAGCCCGATCCGCTCGTCCAGCGCTCGCCACAGCAACCGCGAGTAGGTGGCCGAGATGTGGTTGCCGTCGCGCAACGTGACCACGTTGCCGACCAGCGCCGGGCAGACCGTCGACGTGCAGAACCACGGCGTCGGGTCGACCACCAGGGCACCCCGGTCCCGTGCGGCGTCGGCGATCAGCTGCCGGCGGCGTGGCTCCAGCACCACGTCGGACACCGGGCCGTGACAGGTCCGCGCGTCGGCCAGGTGCAGCGCCAGGCAGTCGACCACGGTCGCCGGCAGCCACGGCACGTCACCGATCAGCACCACCTCGCTGCCGGTGGACCTGATCGTGTCGACGGTCCGGGCCCAGCCGTCGGTCCAGACCTGGTCGCGGTCGGTATACCCGCCGACCGGGTCGCCGAAGGTGTAGTTGGTCGACGAGGTGATCACCATCGCGGGTCGCAGCTCGCCGATGAGTCGCAGGGCCTGCTCGCGCCACTGGACGCACTCGTCGTACGGCCGGTTGACCGAGTCCAGGTGGAACCGCACCGACGCGGCGCTGCAGAACCCCTTGACCATGACGACCAGTCGCCAGCCGCGCTCGTCGGCCAGCCGGCGCACCGCCGGGAACCAGCTGCCCGCGTGCGAGTCGCCGAACAGCACCACCGTCTGCCGCGCGTCCGGGTCGCCGTACCCGCAGGGATGGTCGGTGCCGGTGTCGGTGATCCGCAGCACGACGCAGCCGTCGTGGAACACGGCCGGGATGTCGGTGGTCACCTCGGGCAGCGGCGGGGTCAGGTTGGCCGGCACCGGACCGGCCTCGGCGCTGGCGGCGACCAACCGGGCGAGGTCGCGCTCGACGTCGGTCGAGGCGGCCAGCGTGGCCGCGGTGTCGACCGGGCGGCCCGGCCCCACCAGCGTCGGTTTCGTCGCCAGCGCCGGCACCGCCACCGCGACGACGACGGCGGACGCCACGGCCGCCAGGCCGATCGTGCGCCACGGCCGGAGCGTCCGCCGGCGCCGCCGCAACGGGGTTTCGACGAGCAGGTACGTGCCGGCGGCGGCGACCAACGCACCGCCGACCAGGCCAAGGTTCTCCCAGATCGTGCCGTGCCCGCCGAGCAGGGCCGCACCGATCACCAGGAACGGCCAGTGCCACAGGTACCACGAGTACGACAGCCGTCCGATCCACTGCAGCGGACCAAGCGCGAGCAGCCCGCCGGCCCCACCGCTGTGCGGCGCGCAGCCGGCGGCGATCGCCAGCGCCGCACCGGCCACCGGCAGCAGCGCCGGATAGCCCGGGAACGGGGTGGTGCTGTCGAACAGCAGGGCCGCTGCCAGCACCGCGGCCAACCCGGTCCAGGTCATCGCGGCGGCGAGCCGGGCCGGCAGCCGCGACACGGCGCCGGCCCCGAGCGCGATCAGCACACCGGCCAGCAGCTGCCAGGCCCGCGCCGGGGAGCCGAAGTACGCGTACCCGGGCGACGTGGCGGTCTGCCAGACGCAGAGCACGAAGGAGATCGCGGCGATGCCGGCCACGACGACCAGCACCGGCCGCAGGTCACCCGGACGCCAGCGCAGCAGGCGGGGCCAGCCGAGCAGCGCGAGCAGCAGCAGCGGCCAGCACAGGTAGAACTGCTCCTCGACCGCCAACGACCAGTAGTGCTCCAGCGGCGACTCCCGGCGCATCGTGTCCAGGTAGTCCACGCTGTTGCGGGCCAGCAGGAAGTTCACGCAGTACACGGCGCTCGCGATCGCCTGGGTGGCGATCCACTGCAGTTGCAGCGGCAGCCACCACCAGGCGGCGACCAGGGTGGTGATCAGCACCAGGACGGCGGCGGGCAGCAGCCGTCTGGCGCGCCGGGCGTAGAAGCCGAGGATGGAGATGGTGCCGTCGGTGGCGTACTCGCGCAGCAGCACCGAGGTGACCACGAAGCCGGAGATGACGTAGAAGACGTCGACGCCGACGTAGCCGCCACCGAACAGTGGGACGCCCGCGTGGTAGAGCACGACGAGCAGTACGGCGATCCCGCGCAGCCCTTCGATGTCGCGACGAAACGTGCCGTGCTCCCGGCGACCGGTGGCGACCGGACGGGCCGCAGCGGTGGTCGCCGTGCCGGACGTCCCGGACGCGCGCCCCGGCGCGGCCGTCGTGGCCAGCTCGGAACTGGTCATCCGCTGCGCACCCACTCTCCGACCCCTGACAGGTACGGACAGTTCTATCAGTGCTTTTTACGGCAAGAGCGATGTTTACCGGATTAGCCCACTAAACCGGAGAAATCACCCCAGAAGCGGGAGGGGAGGGCGATCCGGCTGCTGCCGGACGGTGGTCATCGGCACCGCGTCGAGCCGCGCCCAGTCGTGACTGATCTCGGCGGCGGTGCTCAGCAGACGCGGCAGATGCTCACCGGTCAGCTTCTCCATCGACGTCTCGGCGGCGTGCACGGTCACGTTCAACGCGGCGACGACCCGGCCGTCACCGTCGCGTACCCCGGTCGCCACGGACCGGATGCCGGCGGCCAGGTCCTGGTCGGCGGCGGCCCAGCCGCGGGCCCGGACCTCGCGCAGCACCCGGTCGAGCTCGGCCCGGTCGGGCCGCCAGCGCGGGGTGATGCCGGACCGCCCGGGGTGCGCCAGCACGGCGGTCAGCTCGTCCGGTTCGAGCGCGGCGAGCAGCACCTTGCCCATCGAGGTGGCGACCGCCGGGAACCGGGTGCCGATGGTCACCGCGAGGGTGACGATCTTCGGTACGGCGACCCGGGTGACGTAGACGATGTCGCTGCCGTCGAGCTGCGCCATCGACGTCGACTCGCCGGTCTGCCCGACCAGGCGCTGCATGTGCGGGCGCGCCACGTCCCAGATGCTCAACGCGTTGACGTAGGTCATGCCGAGTTCGAGCACCCGTGGGGTGAGCGTGAACCCCCGGTCCGGGCTGCTGCGCACGTACCCTAGCTCGTCGAGGGTGAGCAGGATCCGCCGTACGGTCGGACGGGCCAGGCCGGTGGCCGCCGCGATCTCACTCAGCGTCATGGCGGGCCGGCCCGGCGGGAAGCAGCGCAGCACGTCGAGGCCGCGGGCCAACGCCTCGATGAAGTCTGCTCCGGCCTCGCGCGCCACGGCGGCCCCTTCTCGGTGATGATCGGTGGTCCGCCCCGGCGGGCGGTCGACCCGCCGGGGCCCGTCAGACGGTCAATGCTTCCATTGGGCGCTGCCGGCGTCCCACTGGGTGTAGGTGTACGGGTTGTCCAGCACCTTGGTCTCTGGGATGTCCGGGTTCATCCCCTTGGTCCAGGCGTCGTCACCCATCTCGGCGGTGAGGTGTTCGATGGTGCGCGCCACGGCTGCGCGCGCGGCGGCCAGGTCGACGTCGACCAGCCGGTGCTCGTGCTTGACCAGCCGGCCGTCGATCACCACGCTGTGCACGTCGCCGCGCTGGGCCTGGAACGCGACGTGGCCGTACGGGTGCAGGATCGGGAACATCACCGGCGAGGCGTCATTCTTGATCAGCACCACGTCGGCCTTGCGGCCGGGGGTGAGCGCGCCGACCAGGCTGTCCATGCCGAGCGCCCGCGCCCCGCCCCGGGTGGCCCAGTCGACGACCTGCTCGGCCCGCAGGTGACAGTGGGTGACGGTCTCCTGCCGGCCGTGCGCCTCGAGGTGTTCGCGGGAGCGGTCGGCGCTGAGCGTGGCGCGCATCGCGGAGAACAGGTCGCCGCTCCACCAGACGCTGGTGTCCATCGACAGCGACACCGGGATGTCGTGCTGGCGCAGCTGCCAGGTGGGCGGGTAGCCCTGGCCGGCGCTCTGCTCGCTCTCGGTGGAGACCGAGACCGAGCCGCCGGTGGCGGCGATCCGGTTGTACGAGTCGCGGTTGAGGGTGGCGGCATGCACGTAGACGGTCGCTTCGGTCATGAAGCCGTTCTCGTGCATCAGCCGGATGCCGTCGTCGTTGGTGGCGCCCCACACCCCGGCGTGGGTGGTGACCGGAACCCCGAGTTCGCGGGCCACCTCGAAGGCTGCCTTCTCCGGGAAGGTCGGGTCGCCGGTGACGTCGAAGGCCATCTGGAAGCCGAGCATGTCGCCCTTGCCGTGGATGCGGCGGGTGACGAAGTCGCGGAAACCGGGGCTGGTCGCCCACTCCCAGGGGCCCTGCTGCAGGTTGCCGTAGGCGAGGACGAACCGGCCGGGGACGGCTTCCAGGGCGTCCACGGCGGCGTCGGCGTGCTGCGGGGTCTGCAGCCCGTGCGACCAGTCGACGGTGGTGGTGACCCCGGCGTCGACGGCCTCGATCGCGGCGAGCAGATTGCCGGCGTACACGTCCTCGGGTCGGAACAGTTTGCCGGATTCCAGGTAGTACCAGACGAAGTACTGGGTCAGCGTCCAGTCGGCGCCGTACCCGCGCATCGCGGTCTGCCACATGTGCCGGTGGGTGTCGATCATGCCGGGCATGACGATGCCGCCGGCCGCGTCGATCTCCAGCGTTCCGTCGGGTACGGCGAGCGCCTCGCCGACCTCGGCGATCCGGTCACCGACGATCAGCACGTCGGCGCGGGGCAGCACCGTGTGGCTGTCGTCCATGGTCAGCACCAGGCCGTTGCGGAAGACCACCGGCCGGCCGGCCGCCGCGCTCCGCTGCGCGTCTGTGCTCATCAGCGCCTCTCCCATCCGCTCCACAGGCTTTCGGACCACTGTCCGCTAGACGGTCAATCATGATTTCTGCCAGTGTGTTCCGGGTCACGGGCGACGTCAAGAGAAGATTTCTAACTTGTTTCACCCTAGCCTTGAGCACCTTGAACAGGATGTTTGCTGGGATCATGCCGGTGCGGGTTGACACACCCGGGTTCGCGACCGAGACTCGATTTCTCGGACGATCGTCCGCTGTACGGGCAGCGCTGTACGGGCAACAGGGAGGCGACCAGGAGATGGCCGAGCACCACACGCCGACGGGCGACGCGCGACCAGCCGGCGGCACCGGGCCGCTGCACGGGCTACTGGTCGCCGACTTCTCCCGGATCCTCGCCGGCCCGTACGCCACCATGCTGCTCGCCGACCTCGGGGCCGAAGTGATCAAGGTCGAGGGGCCGGGTGGCGACGACACCCGCACCTGGATGCCGCCGACCCGCGACGGCGTCTCCACGTACTACCTGGGCATCAACCGCAACAAGCGGTCCATCGCGCTGGATCTGAAGGATCCCGACGACCTCGACGTCGCCCGCCGGCTCGCCGACCGGGCCGACGTCATGATCGAGAACTTCAGGCCCGGCGGGCTGCGCCGCTTCGGCCTCGACTACGGCAGCGTCGCCGAACGCAACGCCAAGATCATCTATGCGTCGATCAGCGGATTCGGCACCGGCGCCGGTGCCGCCTACCCCGGCTACGACCTGATGGTGCAGGCCGTCTCCGGGCTGATGAGCCTCACCGGTGACCCCGACGGGTCGCCGTACCGGGCCGGGATCAGCGTCTTCGACGTCATGTCCGGGCTGCACGCCAGCATCGGCATCCTCGCCGCCCTGCACCACCGCGACGCCACCGGCGCCGGCCAGCACGTCGAGGTCAACCTGCTGTCATCGGCGCTGTCCGGGCTGGTCAACCACAGCAGCGGGTACGTCGCCGGCGGCGTGGTGCCGTTCCGGATGGGCAACGCCCACCCGAGCCTGTTCCCGTACGAGCCGCTGCCGGTCGCCGACGGCGAACTCATCGTCATCGCCGGCAACGACGGGCAGTTCCGCAAACTGTGCGAGGTGCTCGGCGTACCGGAGCTGGTCGACGACCCCCGCTTCGGCCGCAACCAGGACCGCACCGCCAACCGGGAGGCGCTGCGCCCGCTGCTCGTCGAGCAGCTGCGCAAACGCACCCGCGACGAATGGTTCGAGGAGTTGCTCGCCGCCGGGGTGCCGTGCGCACCGATCAACACCATCGACGGCGGGGTGGCGCTCGCCCAGCGCCTCGGCCTCGACCCGGTGGTCACCGTCGGCGACGGAGACACCGCCGTACCCGGCATCCGGCACCCGATCACCCTGTCGCAGACCCCGGCGCGCTACGCCGCGCCACCGCCCGCACTCGACGAACACGGTGAGGAGATCCGCGCGTGGCTGACGAGCAGCTGAGCTTCCCGACCTCGATCGGCACCTCCGACCGGACCACGATCCGGCTACTCGGCCAGGACCTGGCCGGCGACCTGATGGGCAAGGTCGGCTTCGGTGAGCTGGCGTACTGGCTGGTCGCCGGCCGCCGACCCACCCCCGGGCAGGTCCGGGTCCTCGAAGCGGTGCTGGTGGCGCTGGCCGACCACGGCTTCACCCCGACGGCGATCGCCGCCCGGCTGACGTACCTCAGCGCCCCCGAGTCGCTGCAGGGCGCCATCGCCGCCGGGCTGCTCGGCGGCGGCTCCCGCTTCCTCGGCGTCACCGAGGACTGCGGCCGGTTCCTCGCCGACACCTTCGCCGGCCTCGACACCCGCCCCGACGACGACGCCGGCTGGGACGAAGTCGCCCTGGCGGCGGTCCGCGACGCCCGCGCCGCCAAGCGGCTGCTGCCCGGCCTCGGCCACCCGGTACACAAAGACGTTGACCCGCGTACCCCGGTGTTGATCCGCATCGCGGACGACGAAGGTCTGCGCGGACCGCACCTGCGGCTGTTCGAGGCGATCGGCCGGGTCCACCCGCAGGTCCTCGGCCGCACCCTGCCGCTCAACGGCGCCGGGGTGTGCGGTGCCGCGCTGGCCGACCTGGACCTGCCGGTCGACCTGCTGCGCGGCTTCGCCCTGCTGGCCCGCACCGCCGGGCTGCTCGGCCACCTCGCCGAGGAACGCCGCAACCCGCTCGGCATGGACATCTACCGCACCGTCGACCGCAACGCCCGCTACGTCCCCCCTGCTACCTCCTGATCCCCACTCTTGGAAGGAGCGGCCATGGCCAGCATCGTCGCGGTCATCGCCTCCACCCACCACCCGTTTTACTACCGGGCCACCACCGCCACCGGCGAGGACCGGCCACCCTTCGCCGACGAGTGGCAGCGCAAGATCCTCGCGTTCCGGGAGACCCTCACCAGGGCCAACCCGGACGTGCTGGTGATGGTCGGCTCCGACCACTTCCACCAGCTGTGGCTGGACAACATGCCACAGTTCCTGGTCGGCAAGGCACCGTTCTACGACGCCAACTGGTACAACGAGGAACGCGAGTTCGGCCTGCCCCGGATGCTACTCAAAGGCCAGGAGGACCTGTCGGGCCATCTGCTGCGGGCCGGCCTGGACGCCGGGTTCGACCTGGCGTTCAGCAACGAGCTGCGGATCGACCACAGCATCACCTGCCCGATCATCACCCTGCGGCCCGAGGCCGACCTGCCGATCGTGCCGATCTACACCAACATCTTCGCCCCGCCGCTGCCGCAGCCGAAACGCTTCGTGCAGCTCGGCGAGGCGATCCGGGACATCGTCGCCTCGTGGCCGAACCACCTGCGGGTGGCGATCATCGGCACCGGGCACCTGTCGCTGGAGCTGGGCGGGCCGCGCCAGTTCGGCCCGCACGGCCCGGACCCGGAGTTCGACCAGCGGGCGGTGGAGTGGATCGCCAACGGTGACCTGGACGGCTGCCTCGCCGAGGTCACCCTGGACAGCCTGCACTCCCCCGGCAACGCCACCCACGGCTTCATGGACTTCATGCTGATGATGGGCGTCGCCGGGGCCGGCGCGAAGGCGCACCACGTCGACACCCTCGACCTGTTCCACACCATGGAGGCCTACTTCACCTGGTACCCGAACGGAGCGCCGGCATGAGCAAGTACCTTGTGGACAAGTTTCTCTACACCGTCGACCGGGACCCGGAGCTGGTGGAGCGCTACCGGTCCGAACCACGGGAATTCGTCACCTGGTGGGAGGCGGAACGGGCGAACTCCGTACTGAACTGCCACACCGGCGAGGCCAGCACCTGGCTACGGTTCACCGACGACGAACGCGACGCCCTCGCCGCCCACGACCACGTGCGGCTGTTCGAGCTGGGCGCGCACCCGTTCCTGACGTTGACCCTGTTCATCGCCATGTTCGAACGCGACCACGACGAGCCGTTGGCCTACCAGAAGCAGTACGGGCTGCGGCTGGCCCACTTCGCGCTGCCGTACCCGGACATCGCCACCTGATGGCCACGACGGACCTGATGTCGGCGGCCGTGCTCACCGGGTACGGCGAACCACCGGTGGTGCAGCGCCGGCCCCGGCCGAGGCCCGCCGCCGGGCAAGTACTGGTCCGGGTGAGCGCCGCACCGATCACCCCGCTGGACCTGCTCTGCGCCTCCGGCAGCTCCTACCTGGGCGCGCCGGCCCTGCCGTACGTGCCCGGGGTGCAGGGCGTCGGCGCCCTTCCCGACGGCTCCGGGGTGTGGTTCCCGACCCGCGCCGGGATGGCAGCGGGCGACGGCGGCCTCGCCGGGTACGCCGCCGTGGCCGTCGCCGACCTGGTGCCGTTGCCCGACGGGGTGGACCACCGGCTGATCGCGGCGCTCGGCTACTCGGCGGTCGCCGCCTGGTCGGCGCTGACCCTGCGGGGTGGGCTGCGCCCCGGGGAGGACGTGCTGATCCTCGGGGCCAGCGGCACCGTCGGGCAGGCCGGGGTGCAGATCGCCCGGCTGGCCGGTGCCCGCCGGGTGACCGCCGCCGCCCGGTCGACCGCCGCCGCCGAGCGGCTACGCGCGCTGGGTGCCGACGCGGTGGTGCCACTACGCGCCGACGACGACGTACCCGGGCTCGCCGACCGGCTGCGCGATGCCGCTGGCGGCCCGGTCGACCTGGTCCTCGACCCGCTGTTCGGGGTGCCGGCGGCGGCCGCGCTGCGGGTGCTGCGCCCGGGTGGCCGGCTGGTCAACCTGGGCGGCTCGGCCGGGGCGACCGCCCCGATCGACTCGGCCACGCTGCGCGGCGGCTCGCTGCGCGTGCTCGGTTACACCAACAACGAGCTGACCGGGCAGCAGCGGGCGGCGGCGGTCGCCGCGATCGCCGGGCACGCCCACGCCGGCCGGTTGACCGTCGACCACCAGGTGCGGCCGCTGGACGAGGTGGCCGCCGCCTGGCGGGCCCAGGCCGACGGCTCGGCCGGCACCCGGATCGTCGTCACCCCTTAGGCACCTCGCGCCACGTCAGACCGTGGTCTCCTCGGCCGGGGTGGTGAAGAAGGTGGCAAGGATGGTCAGGGCGGTACGCGACCCGTCGGGTACCGCGTCGAGCACTGCGGCCGAGCCACGACCGGCCAGCGCGTCGGTCACCTCGGCGGCCGGCGGGCCGGCCGGCGCCGCCCGGGTCGCGGTGAGCGTCGCGGTCAGCGTCACCGAATTGTCGGCGGCCACCTCGAAGACGCCACCGCCGTCGCCGCCGAGTTCGAGACGCTGGCGCACCTGGGCACCGAACTTCTGCGCCACGGCCGCCGCGATGAGCAGCCCGTACGCGGTCGCGTAGCTGGTCGCCTCGGGGTCGGTCGGGCGGTCGACACCGAGAGGCAGGAAGATGTCGCGTTCGTGCAGCCACGAGTCCCACAGCGTGTGCAGTGCCTGCACCGTCCAGTCCATCGGCCCGTACGGCAGGACGACGTCGAACCGGTCGTCGCGGGCCAGCCGGTCCCGGGCCACGGCGAGTGCCTTCTCCGTCGTCGCGGCGAGCCGGTCGAGGGTGTCGGCCGGCGACTCGCCGGCCGACGCCGCCAGCCACCGGCGAGGGGTGGTTCGGGGATCGAACCCGGCCGTCAGGTCGAACATCCGGTCGCCCGGGTCGGGGGCGACCGCAACGGTGACGTCGCCCAGGTGCCGGACGGTGTCCTGCACCGACCACCCTGGGCAGCGGGTCGGCGCGGACCACTGCTCCGGGCTCAGCCTCCGCAGGTCGTCGCAGAGCCGCCGCCGTTGAGCGGCGAAGATGTCGAGCAGCCGTACCGGATCCAGATCGGACTTACCGGCGGTCCGCAGCAGCAGCGTGTGTGGCGGGCTGTTCCCGGTCATCATCGAGTCCCCTCCGGTCGCCAAAGACACCAGCATATTCCGGAGTTGTCCAACAGGGATCGGCGTTCGAGGTGGATGCCTAGCCTACGGGAGAGGCGGGGGTGACCATGGCGTCAACCTCGCGCAGCAGCGCGTCGTAGCCGGCCGGGCTGGGCTGCTCGTCGTTGACCAGGGCGACGGTCAGCAGCGTCTGCACGGTGATGTTCTCGGCGGTGGCCGGCAGTGTCTCGTGACTGCCGAGCGCGGCCAGCAGCAGGTTCTCCGCGATGACCGGGTCGACCAGGGTACGGTCGGGGTCGAAGCGTTCCCGGACGCTGGCCACGAATCGGATCACCGCGCCGTGGTCGTCGCGGCGGAATCGCCGGTCGGCGCAGAGCACGAACAACGCGCTGAGCAGGTCAAGATAATGCTGGCGGTCGGCTTCGGTGAACCGTTGCACCCAGCGATCATGGGCGTGCACCTGCCCCGCCATCAGATAGCTCAGCGCCGTCACCGGCTGGTTGGTCGTCACCGGTTGGTTGGTCGTCACCGGCTCTTGGGGCGTCACAGGCGTATCTCCCGCTTCACGTTGTTCCACAATGTCCGACGGAACACCTGCCAGCGGGTCCGGAACCGCAGGTGCCGACGGTTGGCGGCCACTACCGTCGCGGCCATCCGGGTGCCGATGGCAAGCGCGTCACCGTTGGGGCGGGCGATCGGCCGTACCGCAGCGAGCCGGGCGGTCCGCGCAGCCGGCGGATCGACACCGGCGTCGAGGGCGTCGAGGTAGCGGTCCACCGCGCCGGTGCCGACGCTCAGACTGACCTCGACGTCACGCAGCCGGCTCAGCGCAACGGCCAGCCGGTCGGCGGTCGTCTGGGCGTGCGGGTGTTCGCTGCGGTGCAGCCGGTCAGCGGCGTATGCGAGCCGTTGCCGCAGGTCAGGAAGCTGGGCGGCGGCGTGCGCGGCGTGCTGGCGGGCGGTCCGCAGACCGTACAGAATGGATGCGACCGCGACCGGCCGGCCACCCGGCAGCTGCGGGCGGCCGGCGCTGACGGCGTCGAGGACTTCGCCGTACGCCTCCCACGCTTCGTGCAGTGCGGTCTGGTAGCGGTCGGTGGCGAGTCGAGCGTCCGGGTGCCGGGTGCCGTCGAGCTGCTCCTCGGCGTGGGTGACGGTGGTCTCCATCGCCAGGGCGACGGTCCGCAGCACGTCGATCATGTCGGCGGCCGCCTGCAACGCCTGCCCGTCAGCGGGGTCGGTCCGCTCAACTGGTGTGTTGGTCATGCCGACCTCCGCCACCAGGTGAACCGCGCCTGGTCGGCGTCGGTGGTCCGGGCCGGGTCGAGCAGGGCCGCGCCGGGCCGACGGAACGGCAGCCGGTGGTAGCGGGCCAGGGTCGTCTCGGCGGCGGCCAGGTCGACGCACGGGCCGGGCCGTCCGCAGCCCAGACAACACCCGTTGTACGCCGATGTGGTGTGCGTGTCGACGGCCTGTTGCGCCGCGACGACCCGGTCGCGGGCGTACGCCGTGTAGTAGGTAGCTGGCCTCTGGTTGACGGTGGCGGTCGGTGTCGGTGTCGGGGCGGGTCGGGGGTCGAATGTCACCGGTCGGTGCCTCCCGTTCGGGCGTGGAGAGGGCGCGCCTGGTCAGCCGGCGGGGCGGCCGGCTGACCAGGCTCCTTGCGGGGAACCAGCTCCGGGTTTGCAGACCTGGGAACCGGTCAATGGGAGCTTTGCACACCCGGATGCACCAAGCAAGACACCGGGCCAAACTTTATACATCTGGTCGCACAGAGCTTTGCTGTAGTAGCTGTGTCTTGTCGTACATAGCTGGGCTGTGATCCAATGGCGGGGCAGACCTGGGAGTCCAAAATGCCCGTGAAGCCCAAGTGGGAACAGCTCGTCGATCACCTCCGCTCGCAGATCGAGTCCGGCGAGCTGGGCCCAGGTGATCAGCTGCCGTCAACGGCGCAGCTACGCGAACAGCACAACGTGTCCACCACAGTGGTCCGCCGCGCCATCCTCATGTTGCAGATGCAGGGCATCGTGCAGGGCGTACACGGGCTTGGGGTGTTCGTCGCCGACCGCGACGACGCCGGCGGCTCGTAGCCCGACCCTGCTGGACCGCCGCCGGCTGTCGTCAGGAGTGCCCGGACCACACTGCCGCATCGAGTCGCGAGGTCGGTCGTCCGCCGGGCCATCCTCGCCTTGCAGGCAGAGTGCGTAGTCCGGGGCGTACCCGGGGTGGGCGTACTCGTTGCCGGCTCGCAGCCAGTGTAGCTCAAGATCATGTGAGCGCTATGGACGTCTCAACGTCGACGAGACGTCCATAGCGCTCACATGATCTTGGGTGTCAGCAGGCAGATCACCCGGCGCCGGCCGCAGATAGGCTGCACGGATGCATCATCCAGCGCAACCGCAGGTGCGCCGAGCAACGAAGGCTGACGCTCCCGCCCTGGTACGACTCCGGGTCGTCATGCTGCACGACATGGGTGCACCAGTCGGCGACGAGTTGGCCGAATGGCGCTCGGCGGCGCTCGACTGGTTCACCCGGTCCCTCGGCGACCCTGAGATGTTCGCGGCGTTCGTGGTCGACGACCCGCAGCAGGGCGTCGTCAGCAACGCCGTCGGCCTGTGCGACCGGCACGCCCCCTCCCCCGGCAACCCGGGCGGGCTGCGCGGGCACCTGTTCAACGTGTGCACCGAGCCGGACCATCGGGGCCGCGGCTACGCCCGCGACTGCGTGCGGGCCCTGCTGGACTGGTTCGCCACCGACACCACGGTCAGCGTCGTCGACCTGAACGCCACGGCGGGCAGCGGCAACCTGTACCAGTCGATGGGTTTCGCCCCGGCCCGCCACCCGGCGCTGCAGCTACGCCGCGACCAGATGAGCATCCCGGCACCACTCGCCGGCTGAATCCCTGACGAAAGCTGGCGGATCGACCTACAGATTCGACAGGTACGCCTTCAGGCTCTTGACTGCTTGGTGAGTCAGGACTGCGGCTTCCTCGACGTTGGCCCGCGATAGCTCCGACCAGGTGTAGATCTCCTGCGTACGGTCCTGCCGGCCGCCAGCGAGCAGTTGCGCGACGCCGAGCTGGTTTGCCCGCATGGCGTTGGCGACGTTTGCCAGCTTTGCCTGCTGCGTCTCGATCTCGTCAAGTAGCCGACGCAGTTGCTGAAGGTATGAGCCGGTGCTCCCGCCGCTGCCACGGCTGGCCGGGCTGCCGATGGTGATCGTACGGTCGCCTCTGGACCGACTGCGGTGGCCGGAATAGCGGCGGCGGACGCTGCTCAACGGCCTCGCCCCACCACCACCAGCGCCGGAGCCACCCGGAGTCGCGCCATCGCCCGCCCGCGCCTCACGCCGCCGGTCCAACACCGTGTTGACGAACCCCTTGCCGGCGACACCGAGGGCATGACCTATGAAGGCGCCAGCGATGGCGACCGGCGCGGGCGGCAACCCCCATCGGGTGGCGGCAAGCCCGATCAGTGCGCCCAGCCCGGCACCGAGTTGCTGGACCAGCGTCCCGCTGCCTTCCTTGGCCACCTCATGCTTGAAACGCGACGCGAACGAGCGGTCCGGCGTCGAGCGCTGCTGTGCCTGCCGGCGATACCTCATGACGCCACGATCGGATCCAACGCGGCACAGGCCGCCGCGATCATCAACGGCAACACTTCCGCCACCTCCTGTGCCAAGGACTCGGCCGTCAGGTTGAGTGGCTCCCCACCGGCAGCGACGTGCTCGGAGTCATCGGCGTAGAAGGCGCACGCGGTCCACAGGTCGGGATGCAGGAACGAGAACGACCACTGGGCATACACATCGCTCGACACGGCGACGAGGGGTTGGTCGCCGATGCCGATGCGGTGCTGGTGGGGAGCATCCGGGGTGGAGCCGAGGCCCTGGGCCAACGGCAGCAGCTTGTGCCGGCTGAAGACCGGACGCAGGTCGCCGTCCGGGTCGAACTCGACCAGCAGACCCCGGGCGATCAGGTCGTCGACGTACCGGGCGGCTCGTGGCTCCGGCTTCGGTGCGGTCTCCAGCATCCGCACCAGCGACTCCCGGTTGACCGACAGCTTGGCGTGCCGGTCCGGGTAGAGAAAGGCAGCAGCCCAGACGGCGGCCTCGGTCTCGGTCAGCTCGACCAGGTCGTCGCCGAGGTGCACCTCGTAGCACTCCGGCCTCGGGTCCGGCGGTCGGACGTACCGGTAGCGCGGACCCATGCTCAACCCGGCGGGCACGATCACAGTCGACATACCGCCCAGTCTCCCAGCCTCAGCCAAGCTGACGCCGGCGGCCAGCGCCGGCACCGGCGGGTCGGGCGACTCGTCAGGCTGCCACCTTCGCCACGTCGTACGCCTCGACGAAGTCCCGTGCCACCGGTACTCGGTCGACCACCTGCCCGAGGTCGGTCCGCAACCCGGCCAGTCGCTTGCGACCACGCCCGGACTTCAGCTCGGCGATGTCGGGTAGCGCGTCCAGCGCGACGGTGCCCGCTGCGGTGGAGTCGCCCTGCTGGTGCAGCGCGGTCGCCAGGCTGACCTTGTCGAGGATCTGGTTCCGCCGGTAGACGGGGTCGTGGTGGGCCAGGCTGGCCTGCAGGCAGGGAACCGCCCGGTCGGGGCGGCCGAGCGCCAGCTGCGACAACGCCTCCACCGCGTTGACCTCGGTGTCGTTGACGAACCTGGTGTAGAGCGGGTCGTCGTCGCTGGGGCCACGGTCGTACGCGGTCTTGGCTCTGGCCAGTGCGCAGCTGAACTCGACGGCGTCGCCCATCAGCGCGGCGGCGTGGGTGGTCCGCAGGTGCAGCAGGCTGGTCAGCCGAGGAGTCGCCCACGGGCCGGAGATGCGTCGGGCCGCTTCGGCGATCTGCAGAGACTCGACCGGTCGCACATCTCTGACCAGCATCGCCATGACGACCATGGCGTGGACCTCAAGATGCGGGTCGTCGCGCAGTCGAGCGCGGACGATCGCCTCCTGCAGGTAGCGGCGCGACTCGGCACGCCGCTCCGCGTCCAGCGCGAGCCAGCCGATCCAGGCTTCCAGGTCGCCAAGGTTGTTCTGCAGCGCGTCGCCGACCTGCCGGGGATAGGTTGCCTCCCGCTCCCAGCGGGTCAGCCGCCGGTGCATGGCGATGGCGATGTCGCAAAGCCTGCCGCCACCGGCCGCCGCGTCGGCCCGCTCAAGGCCCGCGATGGTGGCCGACACCTGCTGCAGGTGCTCCATGCTCAGGTGCTGCGGCACGTCCGGGGCGGTGATCCAGTCCCGCAGCGGGCTGGCGATGCCCAGGCCCGCCAGAGCGGCATTGATCGTGAACGCACGCCGGTCCGTAAGATCACCTCCATTGTCGTCCCCCGATGTAACGGTACCGCCCCAATCGTCGATGTCCAGAGATGGATTTTCCGGCTTCCCGGCGAGCAGGGCATCGAGTTGATTGACCGAGGTGCCGAGCGCTTCCGCGAGTCGTGCTCGGGTGTACGGCTGTGGCTCGGCCTTACCCCGCTCCCACCGGGCGACCGTGGTCCGGTCGACCTGCAGACGCTCGGCCAGCCCTTCCTGACTGAAGCCGGCCGCCCTGCGCCTCCTGATGAAACTGTCCCGCCGTCCGGTCAACTGGACGCCCTCCCGTCGCGACCTGTGTCCACGGTGCACACAAGTAACGCAGATCGGAGAGATCAATTCAACGGGCTGTGGACAACTAACGCTTGTCATCTTTCGTGGAAGTTCCACCCTTCCTACCTGACCTCAACGGTCTGGCTTTCTCGTTAGTCCGGTCGCGTGAAAAGCTGCAGGAGTACCAGTAGCAGCCACGGCGACCGAAGCGGGCGCGGTCTCGCCCTCGAACGACGGAGGCGATCCGACAGGGTCAGGAGGCACGACAAGTGAGCAGAGCGGGACCCGGTTAGCAGGCGTACCCGGGGGCCGTCGACGACCACGTGGACCTGCCACCGGTCGGACCCGGCTGCGTCGTCGGTGTCGGCGCCATCTGCGACCTCCGACCGCATCCGGCCGATGCGGCGGACACGCAGAGCTTCTCCGTCGGCGAGTTCGTCGTGCTGGACGATGGTCGGCGGGTGCTGCTGCACCAGGACCGTGGCTTCACACTCGGTCGGCGGTCGGCGGGCGACGCACGCCCCGGTGCCGACCCGGTCGACGAGGCCCGGGAGAGCGTCACCCGGTCCGTGTTGACCGTCGTGCTTCCCGACGACGAGGAGACCGCCGAGGAGCATCCCTGGTCATGGCTGGCTGACCTGGCACGCTCCCATGGTCTGGGTGTGGTCGCCGACGACCTGCGTGCTCTGCCGTACGAGGTGGTCCTCACCGACGACGTGACCCGCTGGCTCGCACGCGGCTGACGCTCGCCGGCGGCCAGCATGCGGCACCCGGGATCCGCCGCGTTCCGGCCGGTCGGCTTGCCGGTCCGCTACCTTCGATACGTCAAACGCTCGGCTAAGTTCCCGCGCCGGGGGCCACGCGCAGCGCGGCGTCGTAAGCTCTGAGTGTGACGCTCTGGACCGCAGCAGACGCCGCCCGCAACGCCGCCGCCGAGCTGGCAGGCGGCGGTCTTCAGCACGCCTTCCGCTGTCTCCTTCAGCTCCTCGACGACTACCAGCGAGCACTGACCACGGATGGTGTTCCCGCTGGAGCGGAGCTGTTCGCAACGGCACCATCCGAAACCGGCGACGTTCGGGTGGACGCCGCACTCGCTGGATTGGCCGAACATCTCGCCCGCCGGGATGGCTGGCGGCCACCGACCTGGGCCTTCGACCAGAATCGGTATGCAAAGCCATGGTGGTTCGTATCGGGACTCAAGTCCTGGCATGCCACCGCAATCGTCGAGTCACCACTGGCATTCCGGAAGCGCGGTGTGTTCATCACAGAATCGGCGCTAACGCGAGTATGAGTCTTCTCGATCGCAGCCAGATTCTTCATCTGTTCAACGAGCTCTCCACAGAGCTGCGCAACCAAGACATCCGCGCTGAGATCTTCCTGGTCGGTGGTGCGGCGATGGCCCTAGCCTACGACGCTCGCCGGGCAACCCGGGACATCGATGCCATCTTCGCCCCGAAAACCGGAGTGCACCTGGCGGCCGCTGCCGTGGCAGCCAGAAACGATCTTCCGGACGACTGGCTCAACGATGCCGTCAAAGGGTTCCTCCCTGGATCGGATCCCCAAGCACGCCAGGTGTTCGAAAACGACTCTCTTCGCGTCGACGTCGCCTCACGCTCGCCGGCACACGACACCCGGGATTCGCCGCGTTCCGGCTGGCCGGACCAGGTGGGGTGAGAGCCGGCTCGGTTAGGGTCTGGCCGTGCTGATCACGGACGGGCCGAACGGCGAGAAACACCTGCTCGATGTGCTGATCGCAGCCGCCGACGCCGCCCCGGATCAGACGATCACGCACGTACGCGGGGACGGAGCCGAATGCGTCGTCACCCACCGTCAGCTGCGCGACGACGCACTGCGGGTCGCCGGTGGGCTGGGTGACGCCGGTATCGCGGCCGGCACGCCGGTGATCCTGCTGGCGGATGCCGGCGACGACTTCCAGCCGATGTTCTGGGGCGCGCTGGCGGCCGGGCTGGTGCCCGTACCGCTGCCGCCGGAACCGACCCGAGTGGCCAACGTGCGTGACCGGCTCGGCGGCGTACCGGTGATCGTCGACGACGCCTGCGCCCCGGTCGCGCAACAGGCCGGCGCACCGGCGCTGCACATCGCCAGGCTACGCAAAGGGCCGACCCGGCGACGGCCGCCGGCACCCGACCCCGACGATGTCGCGTTCCTGCAGTTCTCCTCCGGCAGCACCGGCACCCCGCGCGGCGTCGAGCTGCGGCACCGCAACGTGCTGGCGAACCTCCGGCAGATCGGCCAGGCCGCCGCGCTGACCGCCGACGACGCCTCGGTCAGCTGGATGCCGTACTTCCACGATATGGGGCTGATCGGCACCCACCTGGCACCACTGGCGGCCCGGCTGCGGCAGGTACGGATCGGTCCGCTGACATTCGCGAAGCGGCCGCTGCTGTGGTTCAGTGTCGCGCACCGGCACCGGGCCACCCTGCTGTCGGCGGCCAACTTCGCCCTCGCCCTGGCGGTCCGGCGGGTGCCGGCCGAGGCCCTGGCCGGGCTGGACCTCGCCGCCGTACGGCTGATGATGGTCGGCGCGGAGCCGATCTCGCCGGTGGTGTGGCGGGCGTTCGTCGAACGGACCCGGCCCGCCGGGCTCGACCCGGCCGCACTGCAACCGGTGTACGGGCTGGCCGAGGCGACGCTCGCCGTCACCGTCCCGCCGCTGGGCGAAACCGCCGCGCCGGTGCGGGTGGACCGGGCGGCGTTCGCCGCCGGCACGGTGCAGCCGGCTGGCGAGGGCGACGCGGACGCGGTGGAGTTCATGGATGTCGGGCTGCCGGTGCCCGGCTGCCAGGTACGCATCGTCAACGACGCGGGCAGGGTCGCCGGAGGCGACGAGACCGGCAGCGATACCGGCCCACTGCGGGTCGGCCGGATCGAGGTACGCGGCCCGAACGTGGCCGCCGGCTACCACGGTGATCCGGCGGCCACCGCCGAGGTGTTCGTCGACGGTTGGCTGCGTACCGGTGATCTGGGATTTTTGCGCGACGGCCGGCTCTGCGTGACCGGCCGGGCCAAGGACGTGGTCTTCGTCAACGGCCGCACCTTCCACGCCGCCGACCTGGAGGAGGTCGTCGCCGGCACGGCCGGGCTGCCGCCGGGGCGGGTCGCGGTGTTCGGCTGCACCGACCATGCCAGTGGCGCCGAGCGAATCGTGGTGTTCGTGCAGTGGGCCCGGCCGCCGGCCGACGCCGGCACGGTGCTGGCGCGGGTGGCGGCCCGGATCGTGGCGGCGACGGGCCACGACCAGGTACGGGTGCTGCCGGTGCCGGCCGGGGCGTTCCCCCGGACCACCAGCGGCAAGCTGCGCCGGCCCCGGCTGCGCCAGCGGTACGCCGCCGGCGACTTCGCCGCCGTCGAGCAACGCTGGGCGGCAGCGACTCCGCCGACGCCGGCGATCGCACCGACGATGAGCACTGTGGCCGTCGGTGGGAGCCGTGACGAGGTGGAGCGGGTCGTACGGGCGGTGTGGGCTCGGGTGCTGCGCCGGCCCGGCGACGAGATCGGCCCGCACGACCGGTTCACCACGCTGGGCGGTTCGTCGCTGCAGGCGATGGAGGTGCTGGCCGGACTGGAGGACGCGTTCGGCCGCGAACTCGACCCGGCCGAGCTGCGGGAGCAGGCGACAGTGGCGGCGCTGGCCGACCATCTGCTCACCCCAGTGGACGGGAACGCGGCATCGGCCCAGCCGGCGGGCGGAGTGGCGGACAGGCCAGCCGCCGGGGTGGCGACCCGGCCGGCGGAAGGGGTGGCGATCATCGGGTTGGCCTGCCGTTTCCCCGGTGCGGACAGCCCCGACGAGTTCTGGCGGCAGCTGCTCGACGGCCGCGACAGCGTCGGCGAGATCCCGCCGCAGCGCTGGCGGCCGGCCGATGGCGACACCGCCCGTTGGGGGGCGTTCCTCGACGATCCGGCCGGCTTCGACGCCGACTTTTTCGCCATGCCCGACACCGAGGCCGACCACACCGACCCGCACGCCCGGATCTTTCTGGAGTTGGCGCACGAGGCGTTGGAACGCGCCGGGTACGCCGGGCCGCGTCGGCACGGCCGCCAGGTCGGGGTGTTCGCGGCGGTCGGCGAGAGCGGCTACGCGGAACTGCTGCGTACCGGGCCGGACACCGGCGGGCAGCCGGCCGCGCTGGTCGGCAACCTGCGCAACCTGATCCCGGCGCGTGTCGCGCAGGCCCTCGACCTGACCGGGCCGGCGATCGCGGTCGACACCGCCTGCTCGTCGGCACTGGTCGCGCTGCACCTGGCAGTGCGCAGCCTGCGCGAGCGCGAATGTGACCTGGCCGTGGTCGGCGGGGTCAACCTGAACCTGACCCCGACCGGGCACCGGCTGCTCGCCGCCGCCGGGGCGCTGTCGGCCACCGGCCGGTGCCGGGTATTCGCCGCCGACGCCGACGGGTTCGTGCCCGGCGAGGGCGGGTCCGCGCTGGTCCTGGCCCGCGTCGACGACGCCCGCGCCGCCGGGGACGAACTCCTTGCCCTGGTACGCGGCACCGCCGTCAACAACGACGGCCGCTCGTTGAGCCTGCTGGCCCCGAACCCGTTACGCCAACGGGAAGTGATCGTCCAGGCGTACCGGGACAGCGGCGTCGACCCGGCCATGGTCTCCTATGTGGAGGCGCATGGGACGGGTACGGAGCTCGGTGACCCGGTCGAGGTGCGGTCGCTGGCGTACGCCTTCCCGCCTCGCCCGGACGGACGGCCCCGGCTGATCGGCTCGGTCAAGTCGAACCTCGGTCACCTGCTCAACGCCGCCGGGATGCCGTCCCTGGTCAAGGTGGTGCTGGCACTGCGGCACCGGCAACTGCCGCCGTCGCTGCACGTCGACAACCCGTCGCCCCGGCTGGACCTGGCCGCCGCCGGCTTCGAGGTGGTGAGCGGCGCGCAGGACTGGATTGACGACGGTCCGTTGACCGCCGGGGTGAACGCGTTCGGGTTCGGCGGCACCAACGTGCACGCAATCCTGCAAGAGGCTGCCCCGGCACCAGCACCGCAGCAGACCGTGTCGGCACCGCAGCAGGCCGCCGAGGCGGCCGGTGCCGGGCCGTACCTGTTGACCTGCTCGGCGGCGACCGAGGCCGCGTTGCGGCAGTCGCTGCAGGACCTCGCCGCCCATCTCGACGCGCATCCGGAGCTGGATCCCGGCGATGTCTGCGCCACCGTCAACACCGCCCGGGACGACCGGCCGCACCGGGTCGCTGTCGTCGGCGACAGCACCGCCGGGCTCGCCGCCGCGCTGGCGGCCGCCGCGTCCGGCCCGGTCACCGAGGTGGTACGCCGGCCGCGTACCGCCGTGGTGCGGCCGGGCGACGAGGCCGGGCCGGCGGCAATCTGCCGGCGGCTCGCCGACTGGGGAATGGTGCCCGACGCCGTCATCGGCGACAACGTCGACCAGCTGCGGGCACTGCTCGAGGAGGGCTACGACGTGCTGCTCGGCGCCGACCCGGACCGGCTGGCCTGGGCGGTACGCGAGGCGTCGCCGTGGGCGGCCGACCGGGTCGAGGTGCTGTCGGTGCCGGCGACCGACGCCGACGGCGGGCTGACCGGGCTGGTCGGGGCGCTGTGGCAGCGCGGGGTCGCCGTCGACCGGGTCCGGATGGCCGGCGGTCGGCGGCGGGTCGCCGTGCCGACGTACCCGTTCCAGCGGCGCCGGCACTGGCTACCGGAGGCCACAAGGGACGAGCTGATCCATCAGGTGCGCTGGTCGCCGCAGCCGGTGCCGGCCGGCCACTCCCCCGCCTCGGTGCACCTGACCGGGCCGGGTGCGGTGCCCGGCCGTCCGCTGCCCGACGGGCTGCGCGACCGGCTGGCCGCCGACGGCATCGAGCTTGCCACCGGGATCGGTGACGCCGAGATTGTCGTGTACCTGGCCAGCGGTGACCCATTCGACGCCGACGGCGGCGTGGCCGAGCTGGACGCGGCCGTCGACGCCACGCTGCACGGCGTGACCGGGCTGGTCGCCGCGCTGCCCGAACGCGGGTTCCGGCTGCTGGTCGTCACCCACGACGCAGTCAGCACCGGAGCGGCCGGTGAACGGCCGGACCCGGTGCAGAGCCTGGTCAACGGGTTGACGGCCGCGCTCGCCGACGAACACCCGGACAGCGTGGTGTCCGGAGTGGATCTGTCAACGACCGATGACGTACCGGCCCGGATCGACGCGCTGGTCGCCGAGCTGGCGACCGTCGGGGCACAGCCAGACCCGGCGGCGGTCGAGTCGCGGCCGGCGGAGTCGCGGCCGGTGGCGTGGCGGGGCGGGCAGCGGCTGGGCCGGCGGCTCGTCCCGGCCGAACCGGCCGCCGAGGACACGACGGAACCGGTCGACGCCGACGGCGTACAGCTGATCGTCGGTGGCACGGGTGGTGTCGGCGCCGCGCTCGCCGCGGACCTGGCCGCGCGCGGACACCGCCGGATCGTGCTGGCCGGCCGCGCCGCCACCGCACCGGACGGGCTGGTCGACCGGCTGGCCCCCCTCGGCGCGCGGGTCGACTACCGACGGTGCGACATCACCGACGCCGCCGACGTCGACGCGCTGATTGCCGGGCTGCCCGACCTCGCCGGGGTGTTTCACGCCGCCGGTGTGGTCCGGCCCGGCCCGCTGCGGTCGAGGTCCGTGGCGCAGCTGCAGGCCGTGCTGGCGCCGAAGGTACGCGGCGGTCACCTGCTGGTCCGGGCGCTGCGCCGGTACGGTCGACGCCCGGCGACCGTGGTGGCGTTCACCTCGGTCAGCGCGCTGCTGCCCGGACTCGCCGGAGCGGTCGGCGACTACGCCGCCGCCAACGCCTTCCTGGACACGTACGCCGCTGTCGAGCGGGCCGCCGGACGGCCGCTGCGTACCGTCGGGTTCTCGGCCCTGGCCGAAGCGGGGATGGCCGCCGACCCGGGGCTCGCGGCGCGGCTGGCCGCCCGGGGCCTGCCGGCGCTGCCGTTCGACGACGCCCTGCCGGCGCTGCGGTCGGCGCTGCGCCGACCCGCCGCCCACCTGGTCGTCACCCGGCTGACCGCTGCGGGCGAGGCTGCGACAGTCACCGCGAGCGTGCCTCCAGTGGACACCCTGCCGCAACCGCAGGCCGTGCCGAGTGGTGACGCGGACCGGCAGCTGCACACCCCGGGCAAGATCGGGGACATGCTGCGGCGGCTACTCGCCGACGCGCTCGACTGCGACCCGGCGCAGATCGACGACGACACGTCGTTCCTCACCCTCGGCCTGGACTCACTCACCGCCATCGACCTGGTCAAGACCCTCGAAGGTGAACTCGGCCGGCCGCTGCCGACCATGCTGCTGTTCGAGCACGGCACCATCGCCGAGCTCGTTGACCGGCTGGCGGATCCGTTGCCGGCTGTTGCTCCGGCTGCCGTCACCGCCGACGGCGACGCGGAGTCGTTCGCGCTGTCCGGGGTGCAGCGGGCGTTCCACACGCTGCACCGGCTCTACCCGGAGGTGGCCGCGTACGGGTTCGTCCGGCACTCCGTCACCGGACCGCTCGACGCCGACCTGCTCGGGCAGGCCCTGGCACAGCTGACGCGCCGGCACCCGATGCTGCGGACGCGGTGGACCGACGACGGTGCCGCGCCGCCCCGTCAGCTGATCGGCCCGCCGACGCCGCTCGCCGACTGGTACGCCGTCCACGACTACGGCCAAGGTGACAGTGACGGTGACGTCGACACGCTGACCGAACGGCTGTGCAACGAGCCGATCGACCTGACCCGCCGACCGCCGCTGCGCGCCGCCCTGATCCGGACCGGTCCGGACGCCGCCCAGCTGCTGCTGGTGCTGCACCACGCCGCCGGGGACGGGGCCAGCCTGAGTGTGCTCAGCGAGGAGCTGTGGCAGGTGTACGGGGCCCTGGCCGCCGGCCGCGTACCGCAGCTGCCGGCGGTGCCGGCGACGTTCCGCGACCACCTGGCCGTCGCCGCGCCGGCACCCGCGGAAGACCTGGCCTTCTGGCGGGAGACCCTGGCGGCGTGGCCGACCGGGCTGCGGCTGCCGTGGCGCGACCCGGCCGCACCGCCCGCGCCGCCGTACGCCCCTCATCAGGTCAGCGTGGACCCGCCGACGGTGGCCGCGCTGACCCGGGCGGCCGCCGCCGCACAGGTGTCGCTGTTCCACCTGTTGCTCGCCGGGTACGCCCGGTGCCTGGCCCGCGCCAGCGGGCAGCGCACCGTCACCGTGTCGGTGGCGCGGGCCGGCCGCGACGCCCGGCTGCCCGGCGTCGACCGGATCGTCGGGCCGTTCGCCGGCACCCTGCCGGTGACGGTCGACGTCGACCCGACCGAACCGGCGGCCGACCTCGCGCGGCGGGTCCTGGCCGCCTGGCTGGTCGCGCAGCGGCACGGCACGGTCGACGCGGTCGACCTGGCGCGGGCGACGCCGCGCCCCGCCGACCCGGCTGACGACGCCGGCAGCGGCGTTGCCGGCCGGCCGGTCACCACCAGCCCGGCCAGTTTCAGCTTCGCCCGTTTCCCGGCCACGGCGGACACGGACTGCCCGGTACGGGTGTCGCCGGTCGCCGCCGGCACCGCGTCGGCCGGCACCCGGCTGGGGCTGCTCTGCTGGCCCGACGGCGAGCGGCTGCGGTTCGCCTGGAACCATCCGGTGGCGTCGCTGGACCGGTCGACGGTGGCCGGACTGGCGGCCGATTTCCTCGCCGAACTGGCTGACCTGGCCAAGCAGACCGACCCGCCCGCTACGGATTCCACTTCGGGGATGCTGCCGTCAGTGGTGGAGCGGATCGGGCAGGTGTGCCGCCGGCACGCCGACGCCGTCGCAGTCGAGGCGGGCGAGCTGCGGATGACGTACCGGCAGTTGGACGCCGCCGCCGACCGGGTCGCCGCCGCGCTGCGCCACCACGGGGTACAAGTCGGTGACCTGGTCGGATTGCTGGCCGCCCGCGGACCCGCCGCCGTCGCCGCCATCGTCGGGGTGCTGCGCGTCGGAGCCGGCTGGGTGCCGTTGGACGTCGCCCACCCGGCGGCCCGCCACCGCGATCAGCTGCGGCGAAGCGGCGCACAGGTGCTGTTGCACGACACCGAGTCGACGACGCTGGCCGATGCGCTGGCCGGGCTGGTCATGGTCGACGTCGACACGGTCATCGTCAACGGGACCACTGTCGACCCGGTCACAGACGGCACGGCCGCTGCCGACCCGGACGGTACGGCGTACGTCATCTTCACCTCCGGGTCGACCGGCCGGCCCAAGGGCGTGCCGGTCAGTCACCGCTCGACTGGCGGCTATCTGCGCTGGGCGGTCGACACGTTCGGCTACCGCAGCGGTGACCGGCTGGCGCAGACCTCGTCGTTGTGCTTCGACGCCTCCGTCCGGCAACTGCTGGCGCCGCTGCTGGTCGGAGCGACGGTCGTCGTACTCGCCCCGCAGGTGCTGCGCGACCCCGACGAGATGCTGCACCGGGTCGAACACGACCGGATCACCGTCTGGAGCTCGGTGCCGACCCTGTGGGGTCAGCTGCTGGCGGCGGCGCAGCGGCGTACCGCCTCGGGCGGGCAACCGGACCTGTCGGCGCTGCGCTGGATCCACGTCGGCGGCGAAACGCTGCCTCCCGGGCAGGTGCGGAGCTGGTTCGACCTGTTCGGCCCCGGGCACCGGATCACCAACCTGTACGGGCCGACCGAGGCGACCATCAACGCCGCCTGGTTCCTGATCGACCGGCGGCCGGCCGACGGCCTGCGGCGGGTGCCGATCGGCCGGCCGGCCGCCGGCGCGACGCTGACCGTCGTCGACGCCGCCGGGCGGCCCTGCCCACCTGGTGAGGCCGGCGAGCTGCAGATCAGCGGGCCGGGGTTGACCGTCGGCTACCTGGACGAGCCGGAGCTGACCGGGGCGGCGTTCGTCCACCGCGACGGCCGGCGCTGGTACCGCAGTGGCGACCGGGTCCGCGTCGGACCCACCGGGGACCTGGAGTTCCTGGGCCGGCTCGACGACCAGGTGAAGCTGCACGGCCACCGGATCGAGCCGGCAGAGATCGAAGCTGCGCTGGGCAACCACCCGGCGGTCGCCACGGCGGTGGTGCTGCTCCAGACCGAGCCCTATCCCCGGCTCGTCGCGTACGCGCAGCTGACGGACCCGACGGCGGACGCCGCGACGGACGCCGCCGACCTGCGCCGGCACCTCGCCGACCGGCTGCCGCCGCAGTGGGTTCCGGCCCGCATCGAGTTGGTACGGGAGCTGCCGCTGACCACCACCGGCAAAGTGGACCGGCAACTACTCACCGGGTTGCCGGGCCAAGAGCCGGAGCCGGCCGGTGCGGCACCGCGCACGGGCACCGGCACGGAGTGGCGGTTGGCACAGGTGTGGCAGTCCGTGCTCGGGTTGCCCGCCGTGCACCGCGACGACGACTTCTTCGCCATCGGCGGCGACTCCATCGTGGCCCTCGACGTCTTCGCCCGGCTGCGGGAACACTTTTCGGTCTTGCCCCGCCCGACGGTCATCTACGACCACCGCACCCTGGCCGGGCTGGCTGCGGCGATCGACGAAGCCGCCGCCGGGGTGCCGGCGGACGCGGCGGCTCCGGGCCCGTCGTGCCCGGCTGCGTCGACCGGGGACGTGTCCGAGGTCGGCCACGACCCACGGCCGTTTCCGCTGGCCCCCGCCCAGCGCGGTTTCCTGCTCGCCGAAGCGGCCGCACCGGGCAGCAGTTCGACCTGGCTGGCCCAGCTGCGGCTGTCTGGTCGGCTGGACCGGCGCCGCTTCCAGCAGGCGGTCGACGTCGTCGTGGCCCGGCATCCGATGCTGCGTACGGTGTTCCCGGCCGGGGCCCGGCCGCCGATGCAGCAGGAGTTGCCGGCGACGCTGCGGCTGCCGGTCCGGTTCGAACGAGTCGAGTCGGCCGCGCAGGTCGCCGAGCTGGTGGCGCGGGAACGCCAGCGGCAGGTGGAGCCGTGGGCGTGGCCGTTGCTGCGGTTGCTGGTGCTGACCCTCGCCCCGGACGAGCATGTCATGGTGGTGCACGCGCACCACCTGATTGGCGACGGCTACAGTGCCGCACTGCTCAGCCGGGAACTGCTGGCGCTGCACGACGGTCCGGCGTCCGGCACGGCCGCACCACCCCGGACCACGTTCCGCGACTACGTCGACTGGCTGCACCGGCAAAGGCCGGATCCGGCGGCACAACGCTGGTGGCGGAAGCGGCTCGGGTCGCCGTACCATCCGCCGACGCTGCGGGCGTCCGCCGCCAGCGGCACCGGCGCGGGTGGCGTCGCCGTCGAGCAGGACCGGGCCCGCGTCGCCGGGTTCACCCTGGACGCTACGGTCACCGCCAGGCTGCGCCGGCTGGCAGCAGCCGCAGGCAGCACCGGGTACGCGCCGGTGCTCACCGCGTACCGCCGGGGGTTGGCCGGGCTGACCGGCCTGAGCGACCTGGTTATCGGGCTGGCCGTGACCGGCCGCGACCATCAACTGCCGGACCTGCACCGGATGTTCGGCCCGTGCGCGGTGCTGCTGCCGCTGCGCCTCGCCGACGACGCCGAGAGATCAGGTGACAGCGGATCAGGTGCCGAGACGTTCGGCGAGGACCTGGCGCGGGTGGCCGCCGAGGTCGCCGACGCCCGCAGGTACGGCCCGGACAGTGTGCGCGCCCACACCTGCGGCGGCCCGTCCGGCGGCCCCGGCGTGTCCGCGCTACTGGCCGGGGCGCAGTTCATCTTCAGCTCGCTGGACTTCACCGGGCTCGGGCCGGCCTCCAGCGACGGACTTTGTCTGCAGCCCGACGACACCGACAGTGAACTGGAGCCACCGCCGGTCGGCACGGACGTTCTGTTGACCGTCCGGCCGGTGGGTGACGGGCTACGGGTCGCCGTACGGGCCGCTCCGGAGGCGTTGGACGCCGGCCGCTTCGCCGGCTTCGTCAACGCGATCGAAGCCGACCTGGTCGCCGCCGGCGCCGAAGCCGAACTGGTCGCCGCTGCCGACACCGTCCGGGCGGACGCCGGGCGGCTCGCCGCCGTCGGCACTGCGCTGGACGCGGCGATCGTCGGATATCTGCCGGCTCCGGCGCAGTTGGCGGCCCTGGCCGGGATGCCGGCGGCCGCGCTGCCCCGGGAACAGATCCGCGACCTGCTGTTCCCCGCCGGGGCGCCCCGGCTGTTGGAGGAGCTGGTCACCCCGTTCGGCCGCTCCGGGTTCGTCTGCCTGCCGCTGTTCGCCGATGAACTCGGCCCCGGCCTCGCACCGGTGACGGCTGACGCGGTATCCCTCGCCGCTCGGGCGGGTGCCCGCTGCGTGTCGCTGGCCGGCATGCTGCCGTCGGTCACCGGCTACGGCTTCGACGTGGTCCGGCAGGTCGATCCGGCGGTACGGGTGACGACCGGGCACGCGGCGACCGCCACCTCGGTGGTGCTCACCACCCTCGCCGCGCTGGCCGCTGCCGGCCGCGGCCTGACCGCCGGCCCGCTGGCCGTCGTCGGTCTGGGGTCGATCGGCCGGTCTGCGCTGGAGCTGCTGCTGCGCCACGGTGGGCCGCACCCACCGCAGATCGTGCTGGCGGATCTGCCGGGCAGCCGGCGACGGTTGGCCGGCTACCCGGACCGGCTGCGCCGGCTCGGCTACCGGGGCGAGCTGATCTGGGCCGATTCGACACCGGCCGGCTCGACACCGGCCGTCGCGGCCGCGACTGTCGCAGCACCGGTCTACGCGGCCGCGACCGTCGTCGCGGCGGTGAGCGCTTCGTCGGAGATCGTCGACGTGGACCGGCTGCGGCCGGGTACCGTGCTGGTCGACGACTCGTTCCCGTACTGTGTGAACCCGGCCGCCGCGCTGCGCCGGATGCGCCGTACCGGTGACGTGCTGGTGGTCGGCGGTGGCCTGCTCGCCTGCGGTACGGTGCGCCGGGACCTGCCCGCCGGGCTGCCGCCGGTCGCGGTGGCCGGGTACGCGGCACGTGGCGCGCTGCCGGACGCGGTGGCGTCCTGCCAGGTGGAGTCGTTGCTGCAGGCGGCCCGGCCGGACCTGCCGCTGGTGCACGGACTGGTGGAGCCCGAGCTGGCCGGCGCGTACTGGTCGGCGGCGCGGGCGGCGGGGCTGACGGCGGCCCCGCTGCATCTGGGCGACACCACCGTCGCCGACCTGGTCGACGGCCGGCTGCGACAAAGGGGGACGGACGTGACGACGGAGGAGCCCTGGTGACCCCGCAACCCGGCATCGACCGGTTGCTCGACAAGGTCCGCGGTCGCCTCGACCGGGTCGACGCCCGGACCGCCTACCAGGCGCAGCAGGACGGCAGAGCCGTGCTGGTCGACATCCGTCCGACCGCCCAACGCGCGGAGCACGGCGGAATCCCCGGGGCGTACGTGATCGAACGCAACGTGCTGGAGTGGCGGCTCGACCCGCACAGCGCGGCGCGGCTCGACGTGGCCGACACCCCGCAGCTGTGGCCGATCGTCGTCTGCCAGGAGGGGTACGCGTCGTCACTGGCCGCCGCGTCGCTGCAGGACACCGGCCTGCCGTTGGCCACCGACCTGGCCGGTGGCTTCGCGGCCTGGCGGGCCGCCGGGCTGCCGGTGCTCGCCCAGCCGGGCTGAGCGACCACCGGTCAGCGGCTGCGTCAGCGGCTGCGGGACAGGCTGATCGCGAACCGGCCGGCCGGATCGGTCCACCAGTGGGTCAACTCGAACCCGGCGGCGGCCAGCTCGGCGGTCACCCCGGCCCGGCGGAACTTCGCCGACACCTCGGTCCGGATCTCCTCGCCGGCGGTGAAGCTCACCGGCAGGTCGAGATCGGCCACGTACACCCGCATGTCCCGCTCGGCGCGCAGCCGCATCTCGATCCACTCCCGGTCGGTGTCCCAGAGCGCGACGTGCCGGAACGCCGCCGGGTCGAAGTCGGCACCGAGCTGCTGGTTCAGTACGTGCAGCACGTTGCGGTTGAACTCGCCGGTCACCCCTTGGCTGTCGTCGTAGGCGGCGACCAGGGTGGCCGGGTCCTTGACCAGGTCGGTGCCGAGCAGCAGCCAGCCGCCGGTGCCGAGCGCCCCGCGCAGCGCGGCCAGGAACTCGGCGCGTTCGTCCGGTACCAGGTTGCCGATGGTGCCGCCGAGGAACGCGACGAGCCGGTCGTCGCCGGCCGGGATCCGGCCGAGGTGACGGGTGAAGTCGCCGACGACCGCGTGCACCGGCAGACCCGGGTAGTCCCGGTCGATGGCGGTGGCGGCGTCGCGAAGTGCCGCCTCGGAGACGTCCAGCGGCACGAACAAATCGAGGCTGCCCTGCCGGCGCAGCGCGTCGAGCAGCAGCCGGGTCTTCTCCGACGAGCCGGAGCCGAGCTCGACCAGGGTCCGGGCCCGGGTGACGGCGGCGATGTCGTCGGCGTGGTCGGTCAACGCGGCCCGCTCGGCCCGGGTCGGGTAGTACTCCGGCAGGGTGGTGATGCGTTCGAACAGTTCGCTGCCGTACTTGTCGTAGAACCATTTCGGGGGCAGCCATTTCGGGTCGGCGGTGAGCCCGGCGCGGGCGTCGGTCCGCAGCGCCTGCCGCTGGTCGGCGTCGGTCAGCTCGATGTCGATCCGCACAGATCCTCCACGGTGTAGGTGTGCCGGTCGGCGACGACGAGCCGGCGGTCGGCGACCGGGCGCCAGGCCGGGTCGTCGTCGGACGGTTCGGAGGCGATGATCAGCCGCTCCGGCCCGGCGAGGACGGACAGGGAGTGGCCGACGGCGCTGGCCCAGGCCCGTGCGCCGTCGGTGAGCAGCAGGTTGAGTCGGGACGCCGGGGCGGCGGCCAGGACGCCGGTGACGGTGTCGGTGATCGCCGTACCCGGGTCGGCGCCGGACCGCAGGCGATGCCGCACCAGCGCCCACAGCAGCGCCGAGTCGGTCGGCGCGTCGAGGGTGAGCAGGTCGGTCACCGGCAGGGTGGCGGCCAGGTCGGCGACGCTGTCCGGCCAGCCGGCCACCACCCCGTTGTGGCTGAACAGCCAGCTTCCGTCGGTGAACGGCGCGCAGACCGTCTCGCCGAAGGGCATCCCGGGGGTCGCCGAGCGGACCGCGGCCAGCACCGCGCCGGCGGTGGTGGCCCGGCCCAGCTCGACCAGGCCGGGATCGGCCCAGATCGGCCCGGCCCGCCGGTAGCGGACCGGGCCGGTCGGGGTGTACCAGCCGACGCCGAAACCGTCGACGTTGACGGTGCCGCCGCCGCGCATGTCCCGGGGCGCCCAGGACTGGCGGTACAGGCCGTACGGCGGCTCGACCAGCAGCTGCGTCAGGCTGACCGGCGGGCCCAGGTAGAGCTGGTGGCGGCACACTAGGCAATCTCGCCGGGGTGCGGGTCACGGGCGGTACGGAAACCGCTGAAGATCTGCCGGCGGATCGGGTAGTCCCAGTTGCGGAACGTGCCCCGGCAGGCGGAACGGTCGGTGCCGAACGAGCCGCCGCGCAGCACCCGGTAGTCGCGGCCGAAGAAAACCTCCGAGTATTCGCGGTACGGGAAGGCCGCGAAGCCGGGGTAGCCGGTGAACCAGGTGTCGGTCCACTCCCACACGTCGCCGATCAGCTGGTGCACCCCGGCCGGTGACGCCCCGGCCGGGTAGGCGCCGACCGGTGCCGGGTGCAGATGTCGCTGGCCCAGGTTGGCGTGCTCCGGGCCGGGGTCGTCGTCGCCCCACGGGTAGCGGCGGGACCGGCCGGTGGCCGGGTCGAACCGGGCCGCCTTCTCCCATTCGGTCTCGGTCGGCAGCCGGCGGCCGGCCCAGCTGGCGTACGCCTGCGCCTCGTACCAGCCGACGTGCACCACCGGCTCGTCGGGCACGATCGCCGACCGCCGGCCGAACCGGGTGTAGCTGCCGTCGCCGTGCCAGTGCGTCGGCCCGCTGAGCCGGGCCTGCAGCCGGTGGGCCCAGCCCTCGGCGCTCCACCACCGCTCGTCGTGGTAGCCGCCGTCGTCGATGAACTGCTGGTACCGGGCGTTGCTGACCGGCGCGCGGTCGATGAAGAAGGCGGGTACGTCGACGGTGTGCGCCGGGCGTTCGTTGTCCAGCGCCCACGGCTCGGTGGAGGTGCCCATGGTGAACGGTCCGGCCGGGATCAGCGCCTCACCGTCGACGGGTCCGGCCGTCGCCGGCGGCGTCGGCGCGCCGGTGAGCACCGGCGGGCCGGCCCGCAGCTGGTGGGTGGCGAGCATCGTCTCGTCGTGCTGCTGCTCGTGCTGCACGATCATGCCGAAGGCGAAGCCCTGCTCGACCAGCCGGCGGCCGTCGAACGTCACCGTGTCGAGCAGGTCGAGGACCTTGTCCCGGACGGTACGGGTGTACGCGCGCGCCTCGGCCGGGTCCAGCAGCGGCAACGCCGGACGGTCGGCGCGGGCGTGTTTGAACGCGTCGTACAGGTGGTCGATGTCGGCACGGACCGGTTCCCGGCCGCCGACGTCGCGGACCAGCCAGAGCTCCTCCTGGTTGCCGATGTGCGCCAGGTCCCAGACCAGGGGCGACATCAGCCGGGAGTGCTGCCGGACGAGGTCGTCGTCGTCGACCGGATCGGTCAGTGCGCTGCTGCGCCGCCGGGCCCGGTCGAGGTCGGCGGCGAGCGCGGTACGCAGGTCGGACACGGTGGGGTCGTAGGCTGTCTCGGTCACCTGGTTCCTCCCCAGGGGTGGGTTCGCTGGTGCAGCCGTCGGCGCAGGGCGCGTACCACGGTGCTGGTCGTCTCGTCAGGCAGGCCGGTGTCGGTGAGGCGTTCGCAGGCCAGCTCGGCCAGCGAGTGGGCGGCCGACGCGACGATCGGATCGGCGAGCCCGTCGCGGGCGGCGGGCAGCCAGCGGTTGGCCGCGTCCATCACCGTCGATGTCGCGGTCCGCAGCGTCTCGTCGCGGGCGAACAGCGCGGCCAGCACCGCCGCCGGGACGATCCACTCGCCGTCCGGCTGCGCGTCGAGGTAGCGCAGCTCCAGGTAGCCACGCGGGCGGACCGGCGGAAACATGGTGCTCAGATGCAGGTCGAGGTCGGCGTAGGTCGGTGGTCTGGGCGTGCCGGTGAGGATCCATTCGCCGAAGGTGGCCGACCCCGGCAGCCGCCAGCCGGTGGGCTCGTCGACGAACAGCGGTGGCGTGTCGAGCACCCGCCGGGTCCAGTCGGCGACCGGGTCGGACGGCCGCGTGCCGGCGGTCGGGTCGGCCGGTGCGGCGGTGCGGGCCGGGTCGAGGGTCAGCCAGGTCGCCATCCGGCTCGACACCCAGCCGGTGCGCCGGCCGGCCCGCGACGGCGAGTTGGCGAACAGGGCGATCAACGGCGGACCGAGCAGGTGCGCCGCCGACCACCGCAGGGAGAGCTGCCGATCGCTGCCGGTGTCCAGGCAGACCTGCAGGCCGGCGGTGCCGCACATCATGTCGGCACCGGCCCGACCCTGCCGGGCGAACGCCGCCGCCATCGCCGTGTAGCGGTGGTTGCGCAGGATCTGCCGGGGTGGCCGGTACGGATCGCATCCGGTCCGGCCGAGCAGCAGGTTGGCCCGGTCGAGTCGGCGGGTCAGCGCGCCGACGTCGGCCGACGCGACCTGGTGCAACGTGGTGAGGGATTCCGTCGGCGGGGTGGAGATCTCCACCTGCCCGCCGGGTTCGACCGTTACCAGTCCGCCGTGTGGGAGCGGGTCGTGCGGGCTGGTGGGGCGTAGTGTCCGCGGGGCGTGGTCACCGAGGGCAGTCGCGAGGTCGGCGGGGTCGAGCGGTCTGGCGGGTTGGTCTCGGTAGTGAACGGTCCATTCGAGTTCGACGCCGATCCGCCGGGGTGGGCCGGTCTTGAAGCAGATCCGGGTGATGTAGCCGGCGGCGGCGGTCGGATCGACGATGGCGGTCCCGGCTGGGACGTCGGTCACGACGCTCGGACCGGTGGACGTGGCAGACTCGGCGGCCACCGGTAGCACGTCGGGCGGATGGGCGGATGGTGGATGGGGAGCTGGTGGATGGGGAGCTTTGGTCATCGCGTCTCCTCCAGTGAACGATCGATCGCGGGCAGCGATCGATCTTCGCTACCGTATCGTCACCGTCCGACATTTGCCGAGACACCGGCGGACCGCGGGGCGGGCGGCAGGAGACGTTCCTTCTTGCGCAACCCGGCGGTCACCTGCGGATTCGCGTCACCCGGGGGCATGATCGCCGCGGGACGGGGTACCGGCACGGTCGGCGCCGACCGGAGGGGAGTCAACATGACCGACGGGGCAAGGAGCGATGACGACCAGGTGGTGATGCGGGCGGCCCGGGCCGCGCACGCCCACGCCGACGCGACCGCCCAGACCGCCCGGTTCCTGGACCGGGTCGGCGCGGTCCCCGACCCGGCGGTGATCGCCGAGTACGCGGCGCTGCTGGCCCGGGAGGAGTCGACCCGCGACGAGCGGGCCGACGCGCTCCGCGACGCCGGGCTGGACGTGCCGAGCCTGGACACCGACGCGGCGTGACGCCACCCGGTCAGCGCTGCCGCACGTTGGTCGAGCACGCCGCTGTGAAGTTCAGCGAGGGTACGCGTCCCTGCGGTGATCTACGTCGAGGACGTGTACCTCGCGGTGCTTGTCGTCGGGGCCGTTTCCTCATTCGGCCTGTTCACGAGCCCGCCGTTGCGCCATGAGCAGTGCCCTGTCCTCGGCGCTGGTGCACTCGCCCCTGGCGAGAGCGTCGTCTGCCTCCGGTATCCGCGCCATGGCGGTCGGGTCGGCGAGCAGTTCGATGGTGGTCAGCGCACAAGTTCACGGCCGCCCGCCAGGGACAGGATCTGCCCGTTGATGTGGCTGTTGGCCGCCGAAGCCAGGTAGGTGATCGCGCTGGCCACGTCGTCGGGGGTGCAGATGCGGCCGGTCGGGGTCTTCTCCGACTCGGCCGCGACCGCCTTCGGGCCCAGGAAGGGGGCGTTCAAGGCCTTCTCGGTGAGGGTGAATCCGGGACGGACGACGTTGGTCAGGATGCCGTGCCGGGCTTCCCGGACGGCGAGCACACGCGCGGCGGTCTCGAGCGCTCCCTTCGCCGTGGCGTAGGCAAGCGGTCCGGCCATGGGTTGCTCGACGATGTCGGTCGACACGGCGACGATGCGCCCCCAGCCGGCGGCACGCATGGCCGGTAGGGCCGCGTCGATCAACGCCACGGGGCCGACCGTGTTGACGGCCAGCGACGTGGTGAGGCCGCCGATCTCTTCGGCGTCGAGAGCGGGCCACTGTACGGCGTTGGCGACCAGGACGGATATCGGACCGAGACGCGTGGTGACCTGCTCGACGACGCCCCGCACGGCGACGTGGTCGCCGTGGTCCAGGCGTACGGCGCAGGCACGGGCACCGGCCTGCGCGATGGCGTCGACGACCTCCATGGCGGCGTCGCGGTTGGCGTGCCAGGACACCGCCACGGAGGCACCTTCGGCGGCCAGGTGCCGGGCGGCGGCCCTGCCGATGGCGCCGGAAGCGCCGGTGACCAGGGCGACCTTGTTCAACAGACCAGTTTCCATCACCACTCCATAGCCGACTATATGTTAGCCGACTATGAATCAGGATCGAGCCGTTCGTCAACTCGTACACTCTCCGGGTGGAACTCTCGGACGTCCTGGCGACCAACAAAGCCCTGGTCAAGGTGGCCAAGTTGTACCGGAACGCGCAGGCTGACGTACTGGCCGGGCTCGCCCTGCACCCGGGGCAGGACGTCCTACTGTGGGTGCTGGGGCAGGAACCCGAGGGCCTGACGGTCTCCGAGGTCGCCGCCCGGCTCGGCGTGGAGCAGCCGACGGTGACGCGCAGCCTCAGTCGTCTCGAACACGGCGGCTGGTTCGTCCGCAAATCCGTACCCAGCGACCGGCGACTCACCCGGATCGTGTTGACCGACAAGGGCCGGTCCGGCGTTTCGCAGATCGAAGTGGCCTGGCGCACCCTCGCCGAGACCGCGACCGCCGGAATGGCGAACGATCAGCGAGCGACGCTGGTCGAACTGCTCGATAAGGTACGCGGGAACCTGCTCACCCTCGCTACCGAAACCGACTGAGGTACGGTCTGCCGATCGACATCAACAAGCCGCTCACCCGCGCCGCGCTCGCCGACGATCTGGCCTCACTCGGGGTACGACGCGGGTCGGTGATGCTCGTGCACTCGTCACTCAAGGCGCTCGGCTGGGTCTGCGGCGGCCCGGTCGCGGTGGTCCAGGCGTTGCTCGACACGCTGGGCCCCGACGGCACGCTCGTGGTGCCGACGCACACACCGGACAACACCGATCCCGCCGGCTGGCAGCACCCACCCGTACCAGAGTCGTGGTGGCCGGTGATTCGCGCCCACACGCCCGGATTCGACCCGGCGGTGACGCCGAGCCGCTGGATGGGTGCCATCGCGGAGACGGTCCGCACCTGGCCGGGTGCGCGGCGCAGCGACCATCCGCAGGTGTCGTTCGCGGCCGTCGGCCCACTCGCCGAACCCGTGGTGGCCGGGCACCAACTCGACGACATGCTGGGCGAGCGCTCCCCCATCGGTGCCGTCCACCGGCTGGACGGCGACGTCCTGCTGCTGGGCGTAGGACATCACCGCAACACCTCGCTGCACCTGGCCGAAAACCGGCAGCCGGACCCGCCGCGCAAGCAAGAAGGCGCGGCCGTACGCACCCCTACCGGCCACGCCTGGACACGCTGGCAGGACGTCGACATCGACGAAGGCGACTTCGGCCAGCTGGGCGCCGCTTTCGAGACCACCGGCAACGCGTCGATCGGGCAGGTCGGCGCGGCCGAGTGCCGGCTGATGCGTCAGCGCCCACTGGTCGACTTCGCCGTGGACTGGCTCGCGACCCATCGCACGACCCGGTAGCCACCGGACGAACCGCTAGCCACCACGGTGACCGCAGGGGTCGCCCCGTGTCCCGGCTGGTCGAGGGCCGACTGCTGGGGCGGGCGACGGCGTCACGCTGGCCATGCTCGGCGTCGGCGAGGACACCATCTGGCCGCTGGTCCGGCTGTTCGACGAATCGAAGCCGCACGCCTGAGGCATCCCGCTGCGAGCAGTACGGCACCGGCAGTTCCGGACGCCAAGGCGGCGGCACTACATCGAGGTGACACTGATGGGGTTGACCCGGTTTGACGGACAGGGTCGGTAAGTTGATCTCACGCTACCTTGCTGGCT
>NZ_JBHMIN010000052.1:0-48271 GCF_048060215.1 Micromonospora sp. LOL_021
CCGCCGACAACAACGCCGCGCCTACGACTGGCCCGACTGACACCTATCGCAAACACCCTCTAAGGGAGCGCAATCCGGGCGGGCACGCAGGCTCCGAAGCGGAGCAAGGCCCGTGGATTGATCAGTGAGGAGATGGAGGAATTTGATGTCGTATCCAGATCCAGCAACCTTGTTCGCCAGCACTGAGCGTGAATACCTACGATACCGGCCGGCTCATCCGCCGGCGTTCATGAACCAGATCGCCGGTCTGAGCCCAGCGGGAACGGTCCTGGACCTGGGCTGTGGTCCTGGGAGCGTGGCCGTAGCCCTGGCCGAGCGAGGCCGAGACGTGATCGGACTGGACGCCAACCCGCAGATGCTTGACGCCGCGATGGAGGCTGCCGGGCAGCACATGAGACGAGGAAAGGTCCAGTGGCGGTTGGGTGACGCCCACGACCTGAGCAGTCTGCCCCGGGTGGCGGGAACGACCATCGGCGACGCGTTCCACTGGTTCGACCGCGCCACGGTCCTACGCGAACTGGACCGCCTGGTCGCGCCGGGCGGATTCGTCGCCGTGATCATGTCGTTCGCGGCCGGTACCCCGAAGCCGTGGTGGTACCCGCTGATCGACCGGGTGATCAGCAGGCATCTCGGTTCCCAGCGGCACGCCGGACCGGTCGAGATGTACCGGCCACCGGCCGGCGGCGGCCACGAGGCGGTGCTACGCGCCTCGGCGTTCGACCAGTTGACCGTGATCCGCACCGACCACCCCTGGTTCCTGACCCTCGATGAGGTCGTCGGCCACCAGTACACGCAGGCGTACTCATCGCCGGGACTACTCGGTGACCGGCTCGACGCATTCGACCGCGACCTGCGCACGGCGCTACACGCCGCCGAGCCCTCCGGCCGGTTCATTGCCACCACCCAGCCCGCTCTGATCATCGCCCGCCGCGAGGAGGACTCGTGAACATCACTGTCATCGGCTGCGGCCGGCTCGGCGCTCCGTACGCCGCCGGAATGGCCAGTCTCGGCCACGACGTCCTCGGATTGGACACCAACCCGGACACCGTTGCCGCATTGCGTGCAGGCAATGCGCCGTTCGCCGAACCTGGCCTGGCTGAGGCGATCACCGACGGCGCGGCCACCGGCGGTCTGACCTTCACCGACTCCTACCGGCAGGCAGCCGACCACGCCACCGTGCACTTTCTCGCCGTGCCTACCCCGCAATCCGTCGACGGGAACAACCACGACCTCACCGACGTGTACGCCGCCGCCACTCGCCTGGCCCGCGAACTGCGTCGCGACAGCCTGATCGTGGTCAAGTCCTCCGTTCCCGCCGGTACCTGCGCCGTGCTCGCCGAGCAGATGGCGGCATCAGCGGCCCCGGGTATCCGAATCGAGGTCGCGGCCTCCCCGGACTTCATGAGGGAAAGTTGTTCCATTCCCGACGTTCGCCGCCCGAGCCGCATCGTCCTGGGTGTGCGGGCCGGCGGCGACGCGGAGCGGATTCTGCGCGAGTTGTGGGCACCGTGCCTGGCCGTCGGGGTGCCGCTGGTCGTCACCGACCTTGTCACCGCAGAGTTGTGCAAGCTGGCCGCCAACGCGTTCCTGGCCACCCGCGTCTCGTTCATCAACGCCCTCTCCGAGTTCTGCCACGCTGTCCACGCCAACATCACCGACCTCGCTCAGGTCATCGGGCACGACCCCCGGATCGGTTCGGACTACCTCGCACCCGGCCTCGGGTTCGGTGGCTCCTGCCTGAGCAAGGACCTCCGTGGCTTCGTCGCGCTGGCCACTGACCTGGGCATCGGAGATTGGACGAACCTGCTCACTGTGGTCGACCACATCAACCAGGGCCGCCGCCGAGGCGCCGTCGACCTCGCAATCCAGGCGTTGAACGGCAAGCCCGCCGGGCAACCCGTCGCTACGTGGGGCGCATCCTTCAAGCCCGGCATCGACGACATTCGGGACTCGCCCGCCCTCGACGTCGCGACACGCCTACACCACGCAGGAGCCAACGTGCGGGTATACGACCCGCAGGCGATGGCCCACGCCCGCGCCGAACGCCCCGAACTGGAGTACGCCACCGACCCGGCTACCGCTGTCGAGGGTGCACGGGTGCTGCTGCACCTGACCGGCTGGCCGCAGTTCACCACGGTCGACCCCGCCGCGCTGCGCCCTGCCTCGGATGCCGTGCTCATCGACGCCCGGGGCGGACTCAACCACCACCAGTGGACCGCCGCCGGCTGGACCGTCCGCACCCTGTGACCCAGCCCACTCGACGCGAAGGCGGTGACCGCCAGGACCCGAAACCGCACCACCGCACAACATCAATAACCGCAAATCATATTAAGGACATCTGTTGAGGATCACCGTCATCGGCGCCGGGCACCTGGGCGCTACCCACGCCGCCGGCATGGCCGAGATCGGGCACGACGTCATCGGCGTCGACATCGACCCGATCAAGGTCGACACCCTGAACGAAGGGCGTGGCTGGTTCCACGAACCCGAACTCGACGAACTGCTGACCCGCAACCTGGCCATCGGACGCCTACGCTTCACCACCGACTTCAAACAGGCCGCGACCCACGGCGAGGTCCACTTCCTCGCCGTGGGCACCCCCTCCGGCCCGGACGGCACCTACGACCTGTCCCAGCTCACCGGCGCAGTCCACGAACTCGCACCGCATCTACACCAGCCATGCCTGATCGTCGGCAAGTCCACCGTCACACCCGGCACCGCCGCAAAGCTCGAAACCCTGGCCCGCAGCCTCGCCCCCGCCGCCGAGCAGATCGAAGTCGCCTGGAATCCGGAGTTCCTGCGCGAGGGCACCGCAGTGGCCGACACCCTCACCCCGGACCGCATCGTCGTCGGTGCCGACAGCGCCGCCGCCGAGCAAGTTCTCCGCGACCTGTACGCCCCGATCACCCGCTCCCACGGCTGCCCGCTACTCGTCACCGACCGCGTCACCGCTGAGATGGTCAAGGCCACCGCGAACGCCTATCTGGCCACCCGCATCTCGTTCATCAACGCCGTAGCCGAGATGAGCGCCGCTGTAGGTGCCAACATCAGCGACCTCGCCGACGCAATCGGCCACGACGCCCGCATCGGACATCAATACCTAACACCCGGACTCGGCTTCGGTGGCGGCTGCCTACCCAAGGACCTTCACGCCTTCACCCAACAGGCCACCGCCGCCGACATCACTCCGGCCGTGAACCTGCTCCGCAGCGTCGACACGATCAACCAACACGTGCGCCACCGTGCCATCGACCTAGCCCGCTCAGCCGTCGGAGGAACACTCACAGGACGTCGCATCGCCGTCTGGGGCGCCGCGTTCAAAGCGGGCATCGACGACGTACGCGACTCACCCGCCCTCGACGTCGCCACCCGCCTGCACTACCAAGGCGCGACCGTCACCGTATACGACCCCCAGGCCATGCCCCAGGCCCGGCAAGCAGCTCCGGACCTGGCCTATGCCCAGACCGCCGCTGACGCCGCTCAGGACGCCCACCTGGTCATTGTGGCCACCGGCTGGCCCGAGTTCGGCGCGCTCGACCCACAGACCATCGCCAACCGAGTCCGCACCCCGATCCTGCTCGACACCCGGGGAGTCATCGCCGCACCCCGCTGGATGGCCGCCGATTGGACCGTCCTCAGCCTCGGCTACCGGACATAGCCGCCAACCCCGGTGGGGCGGCACCTGCCGCCCCACCGGCTACCGGCGGTCTGAAACGAAAGCCGCGACAGACACCCCGTCGAGTCGCGCGTGTCCAAGCCCAACCCGTACCGGCTGCCGGCCGTTGTGCCGAAACCGCAGCAGTTCCGCCCTGTCGACGGCGGCCTCGCCCAGATGCAGATCCCGCCGCCTGCCGACCCAGTCCACCAGCCCCTGCCGGTCGCGGACCTCACCGGTGAAGTGCACCAGCGTGGCGTACCAGATGTCACGGTGATAGCTGTCCTCGAACCAGCCGTCGGACCCCAACTCCTCACCGAGCCGATCAGCGAACCCGTCAGCAGCGTCGTCAAGCGGAAACGCACACACCATCACCCCGGACGGCGTGAGCGTCACCCCGCGCAGCCTGAACCGGACTGGCCGACACTCCGCAGCCGCCCGGCCTAGTGCAGCCGCACACCGACCCGCCAGCGGATCACCCACAGGAACATCGCGGCGATGAGTCTCAATGGCTCGGACCGTGAAATGCACCGCCTCCGGGGCGCCGGTCGGCCAGTGACCCGGACCGACCAACCTCATCACCTCGGCGGTCACCGCAGCCAGCCTCGACACACTGTCCGTATCGGGAACGAACACCACCGACATCCCCCACCGGCCACCCTCAACCGGCGGCGTGTCCCGGTAGTGGGTCCCAGACAGGACCGCGTCACGACCCTGAACGAACAACCGGTCGAACGCCGCCGTGTAGGAGGCATCCGCCGCCGCCCTGTCCGAACCCCACGATCGCCTCGTCCTCGTCACCCGGCGCAGCCTACGCCGACACCAAGCCCATACCCAGACGAACTCCCGTGCACGTCCCTCGCCTGGCTAAAGCCAGCTAGAGCAGGTCGAGCGGGTCGACCTGGATGCGTACCGGCTGGCCGGCACGGCGGGCGGTGCGGGCGCCGGCTGCCACCCGCAGCTGCCGGGCCAGTTCGGCCGCCTGCGACCGGCGGACCCGGATCAGCATCCGTTCCTGGCCGTCGGCCGCCGGCACCGGACCGAGCAGTTCGGCGCTGTCCGGCATCCGCAACGCGGCCAGCAGTTCGGCCACCGCCTCGGCGGGGCCGGTCACGCTGGCCATCCGGGCCGCTGGCGGGAAACCCAGCTCCCGCCGGTCGGCCAACTCGCGGGCGGCGAACCAGCCGGGATCCCAGCGCAGCAGTGCCTGCACCGGGGCGAGCCCGCCGTCGGCGACCACCACCACCTGGCCGCCGTCGGCCGCCGGGCGGGCCAGCGCGGCGGCGGACAGCCAGCGGCGCAGCGCCTCCTCCGCCGCACGCAGGTCGGCCCGGGTCAGCAACGCCCAGGTGTCCAGCAGCAGTACGGCGCCGTAGCCGCCGACGGCCACCGGCTCGGCCCCCGGGGTGGCCACCACCACCGCCGGTTCGGCCGGCACCGAGGTGAGCACCTCGTCGCGGCCGGAGGTCCGCACCGTGGTGCCGGGGAACGCCCGGCCCAGCTCTTCGGCGGTACGCCGGGCACCGGTGACCGCCGCCCGTAGCCGCCGGCCGTGGCAGTGCGGGCAGGCGTATCCGGCGGCCGGCCGGCCGCACCAGCGGCACTGTGCGGTGGCGGTCGCCGCCGGCAGGGCCAGCGGGCCGGCGCAGTGCGGGCAGCGGGCCGGGGTCCGGCAGTCCGCGCAGGACACCGCCGGCAGGTAGCCGCGCCGGGGCACCTGCACCAGCACCGGCATCCCGGCCTGCAACGCCGTACGCGCGGTGGTGAAAGCCAGGCTGGGCAGCCGGGCGGTGGCGGCACCGGCGTCGCGGGCCAGCTGGGCATCGTCGCCGGCCGGGGTGACCCGTGGGGCACGTCGCCGGACGGTCGCCCGGGCAGCGATGATTTCCCGGGCCCAGCCGGTCTCGACCAGCTGCTGCGCCTCGCCGGAGCGGGCGAAGCCGCCGAGCAGCGCCGCGACCCCGCCCAGCTGTGCCCGGGTGAGCAGGACCTCACGGGCGTGCGGGTAGGGCGCGCGCGGTTCGGCGTGCACGTCGTCGCCGTCGTCCCAGATGGCGACCAGGCCCAGATCGGCGACCGGGGCGAACATCGCGGCCCGGGTGCCGACGACCACCTTGACCTGGCCGCGTCTCGCCGCGAGAAACGCCCGGTAGCGCCGGGCCGGGCCGAGCGCCGCAGTGAGCACCACGTGCCGGTCGGCGCCGAGGACCCGGCGCAGGGCCGCGTCGAGCCGGTCGACGTCGCGTCCGTCCGGTAGCACCGCGACCGCGCCCCGGCCGGCCCGTACGGTGGCGGCGATCGCCTCGGCGTACCGGGCCGGCCAGTCCTCGCCAGGCAGCGGCGCCCAGACGGCGCGGGCCGGCCGGCCGTCGGTGACGGCCCGCAAAAAAGCGGGTCCGGACGGGTACGCCGCCCATCCGTCGGCGTCGGTCGACACCGCGTCGGTCGGCACAGCGGTGGGTGGCTCGGTGTCAGTCGGCGCGGTGGCGGGACCGGGCTCGGGTTCGCTGGGCTCCTGCTCGACGCGGGCGTGTCTCGGCGGCACGGCCAGCCGCAGCACGTCGGCCAGGTGCCCGGCGTACCGGTCGGCGACGGTGCGGGCCAGAGCGGCGATCTCGGCGCTGAGTACCCGTTCCGGCGAGACCAGCTTGTCGAGGAAGGCGAGCTTGCCGTCGTGACCGGAGGCGGCCACCCGGTCCAGCACCCACCCGGCCACCAGTTGGCCGGCGAACCGGACCCGGACCCGGGTGCCCGGCTGCACGCCGTCGTCGAGCTCCGCCGGGACCAGGTAGTCGAACGGCCGGTCCAGGTGCGGCAGCGGCACGTCGACGCAGATACGCGCGACCGGCAGCCGGTCGGCCGGCTGCCGGTCGTGTCCCGCTCGGGTGCTCACCGGGCCATCCTGCCCGGCCGCCGGGGTGGCCGGCGACCCGCCACCCCCGGCGGTACGGTCAGCGGCGGTGGGTCAGGCTCCGGCGGCGGACTTCAGGTCAGCGGCCCGGTCGGTGCGTTCCCAGGCGAACTCCGGCAGCTCCCGACCGAAGTGGCCGTACGCGGCGGTCGGCCGGTAGATCGGCCGCAGCAGGTCCAGGTCCCGGATGATGGCGGCCGGCCGCAGGTCGAACACCTCGCCGATCGCCCGTTCGATCCGGTCCACCGGCACGTTCTCGGTGCCGAACGTCTCCACGAACAGGCTCACCGGGTGGGCCTTGCCGATCGCGTACGCGACCTGCGCCTCGCACCGCTCCGCCAGCCCTGCCGCCACCACGTTCTTGGCCACCCAGCGCATCGCGTACGCCGCTGAGCGGTCCACCTTCGACGGGTCCTTACCGGAGAACGCGCCGCCACCGTGCCGGGCGTACCCACCGTAGGTGTCCACGATGATCTTGCGGCCGGTCAGGCCGGCGTCGCCCATCGGTCCGCCGATCTCGAAGCGCCCGGTCGGGTTGACCAGCAGCCGGTAGCCCTCGGTGTCCAGACCGAGGCCTTCCAGCTCGGGGGCGATCACGTGCTCGCGGACGTCCGGGGTGAGCAGTGACTCCAGCGAGATGTCGGCGGCGTGCTGGCTGGAGACGACCACGGTGTCCAGCCGCACCGGCCGCAGCCCGTCGTACTCGACGGTGACCTGGGTCTTGCCGTCCGGCCGCAGGTACGGGATGGTGCCGTCCTTGCGGGTCGCCGACAGCCGCCTCGCCAGCCGGTGCGCCAACGCGATCGGCAGCGGCATCAGCTCCGGCGTCTCCGAGCAGGCGAACCCGAACATCATGCCCTGGTCGCCGGCGCCCTGGGCGTCGAGCGTGTCGTCGGCCGACTCGCCGACCCGGCGCTCGATGGCGGTGTCGACGCCCTGGGCGATGTCCGGCGACTGTGCGCCGATCGACACGCTCACCCCGCAGGACGCGCCGTCGAATCCTTTTTTGGAGGAGTCATAGCCGATCCCGAGGATCGTCTCGCGGACGATGGCCGGAATGTCCGCGTACGCCTGGGTGGTGACCTCCCCGGCGACGTGCACCTGGCCGGTGGTGATCAGGGTCTCGACCGCGACCCGGGACCGGGGGTCCTGGGCCAGCAACGCGTCGAGGATCCCGTCGCTGATCTGGTCGGCGATCTTGTCCGGGTGGCCCTCCGTGACAGACTCGGAGGTGAAGAGACGGCGTGCCACGGTACTCCTTGAATCAGAAAGCAATGGTTCCCGGCAGTCTAGTCATCCACGTTGGGGTCTGGCGCCGTGCCGACCAAGGAATCCGGCGGTGCGCCGACCGACGTAGCGGAGCTCACTGCGACAGTCGGGCCACTACCAGATCCCATATGTCGTCGGCGAGCTGCTCCTTGCCGCGTTCGTCGAGCACCGCGACCGGACCGTCGGCGTCGAGCACCGTGGCGGAGTTGGCGTCCGCGCCGAACACCCGGTCGACACCCACCTGGTTGGCGACGATCAGGTCCGCGTTCTTGCGCGCCAGCTTCGCCCGGGCGTTGGTCAGCAGGTCACCGGTCTCTGCGGCGAACGCGACGAGGAGCTGTCCGGGTCGCTTTGCCGCGCCGAGTTCGGCTGCGATGTCCGGGTTGATGACCAGTTCGATCACTGGCGGTCGCCCGCCGTCGTCTTTCTTGATCTTCGTGGGTACGTAGCTCGCCGGCCGGAAGTCGGCCGGCGCCGCCGCCATCACGACCACGTCGGCTTCGGCCGCCGCGGCGAGAGTGGCGACCCGCAGCTCCTCGGTGCTGCCCACCCGGATCAGCCGGGCACCGGCCGGATCGGGCAGCGACACGTTCGCGGCGATCACCGTCACCTGCGCGCCACGGGCGACGGCGGTACGGGCGAAGGCGTACCCCTGCTTGCCGGACGACCGGTTGCCGAGGAACCGCACCGGGTCGAGCGGTTCGCGGGTGCCGCCAGCGGTGACCACCACCCGCCGACCGGTGAGGTCGGCGCCGACGAGGCCGGCGGCTGCGCCGACGGACCGGGCCAGGACCCGGCGGGCGACGGCGAAGATCTCCCCGGGGTCGGGCAGTCGGCCCTTGCCGGAGTCGGAGCCGGTCAGCCGGCCGGTCGCCGGCTCGATGACCAGCACACCGCGGCGGCGCAGCAGCGCGACGTTGTCGGCGGTGGCCGGATGCTCCCACATCTCGGTGTGCATCGCCGGGGCGAGCAGCACCGGGCACCGGGCGGTCAGCAGAGTGTTGGTGAGCAGGTCGTCGGCGAGCCCGTGCGCGGCCCGGGCGATCAGGTCCGCTGTGGCCGGGGCGACCAGCACCAGGTCGGTTTGCCGACCGAGCCGCACGTGCGGCACGTCGTGGACGTCGCTGAAGACGTCGTCGGCGACCGGCTGTCCGGACAGCGCCGACCAGGTCGGCGCACCGACGAAGCGCAACGCGGCCGCAGTCGGCACCACCTTGACCTGGTGGCCCGACTCGGTCAGCAGCCGGAGCAGCTCACACGCCTTGTACGCGGCGATCCCGCCACCGACGCCGAGAACGACCCGGGGCGGGACGCGGACCGGCGTACCGGCGCTCAGGGCTGGTCGGTGGGCTCGGCGGTGAGCAGGTTGGAGTTGATCTCCCGCATGGCGATGGAGAGCGGCTTCTCCTGCGGGGTGGTCTCCACCAGCGGACCGACGTACTCCAGCAGGCCCTCACCGAGCTGGCTGTAGTACGCGTTGACCTGGCGGGCACGCTTGGCGGCGAAGATCACCAGGGCGTACTTCGACGAGGTCTTCTCCAGCAGCTCGTCGATGGGCGGGTTGGTGATGCCTTCCGGGCTGGCAATGGATCCCACGGGATGCAACCTCTGTGTCGTCGGGCTCTGTCGCTGGATGTCGTGAACCGGCGCTGTCAGACCGGGCCTTGCTGCCAGACCGGGCGGTCAGACCCGGCGGTGTGACTGGGCGTCGGTCAATAATGACGAACCGAGCAATCCTACCAGCTCGGTTGCGGCTCGCTGGACCTCGTCGTTGACCACCGTGACGTCGAACTCCCGCTCGGCGGCCAGCTCCTCGTCGGCGTGCTCCAGCCGGCGACGGATCGTCTCCTCGTCGTCGGTTCCCCGACCGACGAGACGCCGTTTCAGCTCCTCGACGCTGGGTGGCGCGAGGAAGACCAGCTGGGCCTCGGGCATCGCCGCCCGCACCTGCCGGGCACCCTGCAGGTCGATCTTCAGCAGCACCGGCTCGCCGGCGCGTAGTCGTTGCTCGACCGCCGAGCGCGGCGTGCCGTAGAGGTTGCCGGCGAACTCGGCCCACTCCAGCAGCTGCCCGGTGGCGGCCATCCGCTCGAACTCGGGTCGGTCAACGAAGTAGTAGTGGACGCCGTCGATCTCGTAGTCCCGCATCGGGCGGGTGGTCACCGAGACGGACAGCCAGATCCAGGGCGAGCGCGCCCGGATCAGCTCGATCACGCTGTCCTTGCCAACCCCGGAGGGGCCGGAGAGGACCGTGAGCCGAGCTGCCGGGCGCGCGTCGTCATGCATGGTCACTGCTTGTTTCTACACCCTCCCGCGAATCAGTTCGCGGCGAACTCCCCGAGCAGGGCCTTGCGCTGCTGGTCGCCGAGGCCACGGAGGCGACGGCTGTCGGCGATCTTGAGCTTCTCCATGATCTGGGTCGCCCGGATCTTACCGATGCCCGGCATCGCCTGCAGCACGGCGGAAACCTTCAGCTTGCCGACAACGTCGTCGGACTCCGCCCGGTCGAGCACGGCGGCGAGGGTGGTCTTGCCCTGCTTGAGTTGCTCCTTCAACTCAGCACGGGCCTTACGGATCTCCGCGGCCTTCTCCAGCGCGGCTGCGCGCTGTTCGGGGGTCAGTGACGGGAGCGGCACCAGTTCTCCTCAGGTCCCTATCGCGACGGGCGGATCGCACCGCCGCTCTGTGAAACGTGGTGTGGCTGGGAACCAAAGGGGCATGTGGTTCCCAGCGCGGGGAAAACTAGCGGTCAGCGACGTTTTCGGCAACGTGGCCACACCACGATCACGCGGGGGTGATCGATCGCTCACTCAGACCGGAACCCGAAGGGCGTCCCGACACTTAGCAAGCGTCTGTTCGGCTGCGGCCCGCAACGCCGACGGATCCGGGCCGGTGTTCAGTACCTCGCGGGAGTACGCCGGAAGGACTGCGGAAAGCGCTTGCCCGAACACTGTCCGCAGGTCCTCGGGCCGTCCACCTTGCGCGCCCAGCCCGGGGGCAAGCAATGGGCCATTGACATACGACAGTTCATGACCGGTGTCACCAACGGTCGCACCCACCACCAGACCGAAACTGCCAATCGGCTCCGCACCCACGTTGAGCTGCGAAATCTCATCGATCACCGTCTGAGCGACGGTGCGTCCATCGGACACTCGGGCGTGCTGCACGACCCGCCCCTCGGGATTCGAGGTCAGCGCGAGCACGAAGACGCCACCGCCGTGTCGGCCAGCGAGATCGAACATCGGAGCGAGCGCCCCGACGCCCAGATACGGGCTGGCAGTGACCGCGTCGACCGCCAACGGGCTCGCCGGATCGAGGTAGGCGGTGGCGTACGCGGCGGCTGTCGAACCGATGTCGCCGCGCTTCACGTCGAGCAGGACGAGGGCTCCAGCCTCGCGAAACTGTCGGATAGTTGACTCTAGGACAGCGATGCCGGCGGACCCGAAACGTTCGAAGAACGCCGATTGAGGCTTCACCACCGCGGCCACGTCGCCGAGCGCTTCGACCGCCGTCGCGGCGAACCGGGCCAACCCGCCGACGTCGTCCGGCAGCCCCCAGCGGGTCAACAGCTCCGGATGTGGGTCGACGCCCACGCACAGCGGGCCCCGGACGTTGACGGCCCGGTGCAGTCGCTGACCAAAGGTCTCCATTGGCTCTCCCTCCCTCGGTGGTACCGCCGGGCGGACCTCAGCGCGGTACCGCGACGGCCGCAGCCGCCATCGCGCGGGCGATCCGCGCGACGTCGTCGTCGTCCGCCGGATAGGGCGGCATGGTGTAGATCAGGTCCCGGAACGGCCGCAGCCACACCCCGGCGTCCACCGCCGCAGCGGTCGCCGCCGCCAGATCGACCGGCCGGTCCAGCTGGACCACCCCGATCGCGCCGAGCACCCGGACGTCGCGCACGCCGGGCAGCGTCGCGACCGGTGCCAGGCCGCCGCGCAGCCCGGCCTCGATCCGCCGTACGGCTACCTGCCAGGCCGGGACGGCCCCGGCGGCCGCCGGCTGGTCGGACCCGGCTGCGACCGGCCCGGCCCCAGCCGCCGGCGCGGCGGCGCGCAGCAGTCCGATCGAGGCGTTGGCGACCGCGCAGGCCAACGGATTGCCCATGAAGGTCGGCCCGTGGGCGAGGACCCCGCCGGCGGAGATTCCGGCGGCCACCTCCGGGGTGCACAGCGCAGCCGCCAGCGTGAGGTAGCCACCGGTCAACGCCTTGCCCAGGCAGAGCACGTCCGGTGTCACCCCGGCGTGCTCGGCGGCGAAGAACGCGCCGGTACGGCCGAACCCGGTGGCGATCTCGTCGAAGATCAGCAGTACGTCGTGCGCGGCGGTCGCCTCGCGCAGGGCACGGAGGTACGCCGGATGGTGAAACCGCATGCCGCCGGTGCCCTGCACCACCGGCTCGACGATCACCGCAGCGATCTCGTCCGCGTGCCGGGCCACCGCGTCGACCAGCTCGGCCAGGTACCGCTCGTCCGGCGCCGACGCGAAGTCGCCCGGCGGGGCGGACACGAACACCTGCGCCGGCAGCACCCCGCGCCACAGATGGTGCATCCCGCCCTCCGGATCGCAGACGCTCATCGGGTGGAAGGTGTCCCCGTGGTAGCCGCCGCGCCAGGTGGCCAGCTTGCGCCGGCCGGGCCGGCCCCGGCCCAGCTGGTACTGCAGGCCCATCTTGATCGCGACCTCGACGCTCACCGAGCCCGAGTCGCAGAGGAAGACGTGCTCCAGGCCGGGCGGGGTGATCTCCACCAGGGTCTGTGCGAGGCGGACCGCCGGCTCGTGGGTGAGCCCGCCGAACATCACATGCGCCATCCGACCCAGTTGGTCGGTGACGGCCGCGTCCAGCACCGGGTGCCGGTAGCCGTGCACGGCGGCCCACCACGACGACATCCCGTCGACCAGTTCCCGTCCGTCGGCCAGCCGCAGTCGGACCCCGGCGGCGCTGTCGACCAGAAAAGGTGCCATCGCCGGGGGTAACGCGGCGTACGGATGCCAGACATGCCGGCGGTCCAGCTCCCGCAGCTGCTCGGCGCGGTGGCCGTCGCCGGTCACCGGCGACTGCGCGCTCATCGGGATCCCGGGCCCGCCGGCCGATGCCCGCTCATCGGCCCCGGGCCTGTCGGGCGATCGCCCGGACCAGCCCCGGACCCCGGTAGATGAAGCCGGTGTAGAGCTGCACCAGGCTGGCACCGGCGTCGAACATCCGGGCCGCGTCGTCCGGGTCGAGGATGCCGCCGACCCCGATGACCGGTAGCGCGCCACCGGTCTCCCGATGGACGAAGGAGACCACCTCGCGGGCCCGGCCGGTCAACGGACGGCCGGACAGCCCGCCGGCCTGCTGCCCCTGACCGGTGTCGGCGGCGGCCAGGCCGGAGCGGGACAGGGTGGTGTTGGTGGCTATCACCCCGGCCGCGCCCCGGGCCAGACAGACCTCCAGCAGTTCGGCGATGGCCGGCTCGGACAGGTCCGGTGCGATCTTGACCAAGATCGGCCGCTCCCCCACCAGGGTGGCCAGCAGGGTGTCGAGGTACTCACGGTCCTGCAGCTGCCGCAGCCCCGGGGTGTTCGGCGAGGAGACATTGATCACGAAGTACTGGCCGTAGCCGCTGAGTGCCTTGTATGCCGACAGGTAGTCGTCGACCGCCTCCTCGATCGGCACCACCTTCGACTTGCCGAGCGAAATGCCCAACGGCATCGGGCGGTCGGCGTGCGCCGGATGCGACCGGCCGAACCCGGCCCGCTCGTCCAGCCGGCCGAGCACCGCGAGCCGGTCGGCGAGCGCCTCGGCGCCAGCGTTGTTGAACCCCATCCGGTTGATCACCGCCTCGCTGGTCGGCAACCGGAACAGCCGGGGTCGGGGATTGCCCGGCTGGGGACGCGCGGTGACCGTGCCGACCTCGACGAAGCCGAAGCCCAGCGCCGGCCACGCGGGCAGCGCCAGGCCGTCCTTGTCCATCCCGGCGGCCAGCCCGACCGGGTTGGGGAAGTCGACCCCGAAGACGGTACGCGGCGCGGCGACCGCGTACCGGGTGCGCAACGCGGCCAGCGCCACCCGGCTGCGGGACAGGGCGGCCAGCCGGTGCAGCGTCCATTCGTGGGCGGTCTCGGCGTCGCCGCCGCCGAGCCGGAACAACGCCGACCGGGCGAGCCGGTACCCGCCGGAGCTTGTCACCGGGCGGCCTGCCGGCCGGCTGTCTCCGGGCGCAGCGCCGCGTGCAGCTGCTGCAGCGGCCGGACCGCCATGTCCCCGTTGATCAGCGCCTCGATGCCCATCACGGCGGCGGCGACCCCGGGCACGGTGGTCACGCACGGGGTGTCCGCGTTGACCGCCGCGCTACGGATCTCGTACCCGTCGGAGCGGGCACTGGCCCCGGAGCCCTGCGGCGTGTTGATCACCAGGGCGATCTCGCCGGAGGCGATCAACGTCACCGCGTCCGGTTGCCCGTCGCCCGACTCCTCCCAGTGTTTGCGGGTCAGTTCGCAGGCGATTCCGTGCCGGCGCAGTACCTCGGCGGTGCCGGCGGTGGCGACGATGTCGAACCCGAGATCGGCCAGCCGCTTCACCGGGAAGATCATCGCGCGTTTGTCCCGGTTGGCGACTGAAACGAAGATCTTTCCGCTGGTCGGCAGGGAACCGTACGCGGCTGCCTGCGACTTGGCGAAGGCGTTGCCGTACGCCGGGTCGATGCCCATCACCTCACCGGTGGACTTCATCTCCGGGCCGAGCAGCGAGTCGACGCCGTGCCCGGCGCGGGTGCGGAAGCGCTTGAACGGCAGCACCGCCTCCTTGACCGCGATCGGCGCGTCCGGCGGCAACGTGCCGCCGTCCCCGGTGGCCGGCAACATGCCTTCGGCGCGCAACCGCGCGACGGTGGCGCCGAGCATGATCCGGGCCGCCGCCTTGGCCAGCGGCACCGCGGTGGCCTTGGAGACGAACGGCACGGTACGCGAGGCGCGCGGATTGGCCTCGAGCACGTACAGCACGTCGTCCTTGAGCGCGTACTGCACGTTGAGCAGCCCGCGCACCCCGACGCCGCGGGCGATCTGCTCGGTGTAGTGCCGGATGGTGGCCAGGTGCGGGGCGGCCAGGGTGATCGGCGGCAACGCGCAGGACGAGTCGCCGGAGTGGATGCCGGCCTCCTCGATGTGCTCCATCACCCCACCGAGGTAGACCTCGCCGGTGGCGTCGCACAGCGCGTCCACGTCGATCTCGATGGCGTCGTCGAGGAACCGGTCGACCAGCACCGGGTGCTCCGGGGAGATGTCGGTGGCCCGGCCGATGTAGTCGCGCAGCGTCGCGTCGTCGTAGACGATCTCCATGCCGCGCCCGCCGAGCACGTACGACGGGCGGACCAGCACCGGGTAGCCGATCTCGTCGGCGATCGCCTTGGCCTGCTCGAACGACGCGGCGGTGCCGTGCGCCGGGGCGCGCAACCCGGCGCGGGCCAGCACCTGGCCGAACGCGCCACGCTCCTCGGCCAGGTGGATCGACTCCGGTGGGGTGCCGACGATCGGCACCCCGGCGGCGGCGAGGCGCTGCGCCAGCCCGAGCGGGGTCTGCCCGCCGAGCTGGACGATCACCCCGACCACGCCGGGGCCGCCGGCGGCCCGGCCGGCGGCGTTCTCGGCCTGCCACACCTCCAGCACGTCCTCGAAGGTGAGCGGTTCGAAGTACAGCCGGTCGGCGGTGTCGTAGTCGGTGGAGACCGTCTCCGGGTTGCAGTTGACCATGACGGTCTCGTACTCGGCGAGCGCCATCACCGCGTGCACGCAGGAGTAGTCGAACTCGATGCCCTGGCCGATCCGGTTCGGCCCGGAGCCGAGGATGAGCACCTTCGGTCGGTCCGACGGTGCGACCTCGGTCTCCGCGTCGTAGCTGGAGTAGTGGTACGGCGTACGGGCGGCGAACTCGGCGGCACAGGTGTCGACGGTCTTGTAGACCGGGTGCAGACCGAGCCGGTGCCGCAACGCCCGTACCCCGTCCTCGCCGGCCAGCTCCGGACGCAGCGCGGCCACCTGCCGGTCGGACAGCCCGGCCCGCTTGGCCCGGCGCAGCAGCGCGCCGTCGAGCACCGGCGCGGCCTCGATCTCGCCGCGCAGCTCGACCAGGCCGGCGATCTCCTCCAGGAACCAGGGGTCGATGCCGCCGGAGGCCTCGGCGACCTGGGCGACGGTGGCGCCCAGCCGCAGTGCCCGTTCGACGGTGTAGAGCCGGCCGTCGTGCGGGGTGGCCAGCTCGGCCAGGGTGGACTCGACGGTGGCCCCGGCCGGATCCGGCACGGTCCAGAACCCGGCGGCCCTGGTCTCCATCGACCGCATCGCCTTGTTCAGCGCCTCGGTGAAGTTGCGGCCCAGGCTCATCGCCTCGCCGACCGACTTCATCGTGGTGGTCAGCTCCGGATCGGCACCGGGGAACTTCTCGAACGCGAACCGGGGGATCTTGACCACGACGTAGTCGAGGACCGGCTCGAACGCCGCCGGGGTCTGCTTGGTGATGTCGTTGGGGATCTCGTCGAGGGTGTAGCCGATCGCCAGCTTGGCGGCGATCTTGGCGATCGGGAAGCCGGTCGCCTTGGACGCCAGCGCCGACGACCGGGACACCCGGGGGTTCATCTCGATGACGACCAGCCGGCCGGTGGTCGGGTGCACCGCGAACTGGATGTTGCAGCCGCCGGTGTCGACGCCGACCTCGCGCAGCACCGCGATGCCCATGTCGCGCATCTGCTGGTACTCCCGGTCGGTGAGGGTCATCGCCGGGGCGACGGTGACGCTGTCGCCGGTGTGCACCCCCATCGGGTCGATGTTCTCGATGGAGCAGACCACGACCACGTTGTCGTTGCGGTCGCGCATCAGCTCCAGCTCGTACTCCTTCCAGCCGAGCACGCTCTCCTCGATGAGCACCTCGTGCACCGGGGAGGCGGCCAGCCCGGCGCCGGCGATGCGCTCCAGGTCGTCCTGGGTGTGCGCCATGCCCGAACCGAGCCCGCCCATGGTGAACGACGGCCGGATCACCACCGGCAGCCCGAGCTCGGCGACGGTGTCGTGCACCTCGGCCATGCTGTGGCAGACCCGGCTGCGGGGGGTCTCGCCGCCGGCGGCGGCGACGATGTCCTTGAACAGCTGCCGGTCCTCGCCGCGGCGGATCGCGTCGACGTCGGCCCCGATCAGCTCCACGCCGTACTTGTCCAGCACGCCGGCGGAGTGCAGGGCGACGGCGGTGTTCAACGCGGTCTGCCCGCCGAGGGTGGGCAGCAGCGCGTCGGGACGCTCCCGGGCGATGACCAGCTCGACGAACTCGGGCGTGATCGGCTCGACGTAGGTGGCGTCGGCGAACTCGGGGTCGGTCATGATGGTCGCCGGGTTGGAGTTGACCAGCGACACGCGCAGCCCTTCGGCGCGCAGCACCCGGCACGCCTGGGTGCCGGAGTAGTCGAACTCGCAGGCCTGGCCGATGATGATCGGTCCGGAGCCAATCACCATGACATGCTGCAGATCTGTCCGCTTAGGCATGTTTTCCCTCGATCAGCTCGACGAACCGGTCGAACAGGTAGTCCGCGTCGTGCGGGCCGGCCGCCGCTTCCGGGTGGTACTGGACGGTGAACGCCGGCACCTCGCGGGCCCGCAGCCCCTCGACCACGTCGTCGTTGAGGCACACGTGGCTCACCTCGACGCCGCCGAAGTCGGTGTCGATCACGGTGTTCAGCGGGGCGTCCACGGCGAACCCGTGGTTGTGGCTGGTCACCTCGACCTTGCCGGTGGTGCGGTCGAGCACCGGCTGGTTGATGCCGCGGTGGCCGTAGCCGAGCTTGTACGTGCCAAAGCCGAGCGCCCGGCCGAGGATCTGCGAGCCGAAGCAGATGCCGAACAGCGGCGTACGCCGGGCCATCACCTGCCGGGCCAGCTCGACCGCGTGGTGCGCGGTGGCCGGGTCGCCCGGCCCGGGTGAGAAGAACACCGCGTCCGGCCCGGTGGCCAGGATCTCGTCCAGCGTCGAGGTGGCCGGCAGCACGTGGGTGGTCACCCCGCGCTGGGCCAGCCGGCGCGGCACGTTGCGTTTGATGCCCAGGTCCAGCGCGGCGACGGTGTAGCGGTGCTCGCCCTCGGCGGTGACCGTGTACGGCTGAGCGGTGGTCACCTCGGCGGACAGGTCCGCGCCGACCATCTGCGGCGCCTGCCGGACCCGGTCCAGCAGCTCCTGCGGGTCGTCGGTCAGCGTGGAGACGCCGACCCGCATCACCCCCCGGTCACGCAGGTGGCGGGTGAGCGCCCGGGTGTCCACCCCGCAGATGCCGACCACGCCCTCGGTGGCGAGCCGGTCCTCGAGGTCACCGGTGGACCGCCAGTTCGACGGGCGGCGGGCCGGATCCCGGACCACGTACCCGGCCACCCGGATCCGGTCCGACTCGTCGTCGTCGACGTTGACCCCGGTGTTGCCGATGTGCGGCGCGGTCTGCACCACCACCTGCCGGTGGTAGGACGGGTCGGTCAGCGTCTCCTGATAGCCGGTCATCGCGGTGGTGAACACCGCCTCGCCGAAGGTCTCCCCGACCGCGCCGTAGCTCTCGCCGGGGAAGACCCGGCCGTCCTCGAGCACCAGCAGCGCCGGAACCCGCCGACGAGGTGCTGCGGTGGTGGTGTCGTTCATCGCACGGCCTTTCCGTCGAGCACGGTCGCGTCGCCGCGTAGGAAGGTGGCGACCACCTGGCCGGGCAGCACCATCCGCGCGTACGGGGTGTTGCGGCTGCGACTGGCCGACTCGGCCGGGTCGACGGTGCGGCTGGCGGCCGGGTCGATCAGGGTGAGGTTCGCCGGAACGCCCGGCGCGGGGTCGTGCCCGTGCCCGGTCAGCCCGGCGATCCGGGCCGGGGCCCGGGACATCCGCTCGGCGATCAGCTCCCAGTCTGGTACACCGTCGGCGTCGTGCAACGCGGTCGTGAGCAGCACCACGGACAGGGCGGTCTCCAACCCGAGCATGCCGGGCCGGGCGTACGCCCATTCGCACTCCTTGTCCTCCACGGCGTGCGGGGCGTGGTCGGTGGCGACGATGTCGATGACGCCCTCGGCGAGCGCGGCGCGCAGCGCGGCGACGTCCTCGCCGGTGCGCAGCGGCGGGTTGACCTTGAAGACCGGGTCGTAGCTGACCGGCGCCTCATGGGTGAGCAGCAGGTGGTGCGGGGTGACCTCGGCGGTGATTCGGACCCCACGGGCCTTGGCCTGCCGGACGATCTCCACGCTGCCGGCGGTGGACAGGTGGCAGACGTGCAGTCGGCTGCCGACGTGTTCGGCGAGCAGCGCGTCGCGGGCGATGATCGCCTCCTCGGCGACGGCCGGCCAGCCGGTCAGGCCGAGCCGGGTGGAGACCTCGCCCTCGTGCATCTGGGCGCCCTCGGTCAGCCGGGGCTCCTCGGCGTGCTGGGCGACGACGCCGTCGAACGCCTTGACGTACTCCAGGGCGCGGCGCATCAGCCGGGGGTCGGCGACGCAGTGCCCGTCGTCGGAGAAGATCCGCACCGCGGCGGCGGAGTCGGCCATCGCGCCGAGCTCGGCGAGGTGTTCGCCGGCCAGGCCGACGGTGACCGCGCCGATCGGCTGCACGTCGACCAGCCCGCCCTGACGACCGAGCCGCCAGACCTGCTCGACGACGCCGGCCGTGTCGGCCACCGGGGAGGTGTTCGCCATCGCGCAGACGGCGGTGTAGCCGCCGAGCGCGGCGGCCCGCGACCCGGTCTCCACCGTCTCGGCGTCCTCCCGGCCGGGTTCACGCAGGTGGGTGTGCAGATCGACCAGACCGGGCAGGGCGATCAGGCCGTCGGCGTCGAGCACCTGCGCACCCGGCGTGGTCAGCCCGGAGCCGGCGTCGGCGACCACGCCGTCGCGCAGCAGCAGGTCGACGGGGTCCCGGCCGAGGACACGGACGCCCTTGATCAGGTACGCGCTCACAGCGAGGTCCTTTCGTCGTGTGCCTGGCGGTGGTGCCGGTGCGAATGTGGGTGACCGATGCGCCGCATCAGCCGCGGCCGCCGAGCAGCAGGTAGAGCACGGCCATCCGGACGCTTACCCCGTTGGCGACCTGTTCCACGATCGTGGAGCGGGGCGAGTCGGCGACCTCGGCGGAGATCTCCATCCCCCGGTTCATCGGTCCGGGGTGCATCACGATGGCGTGCTCGGGCAGCCGGAGCAGCCGGGCCCCGTCCAGGCCGTACCGGCGGGCGTACTCACGGGCGGACGGGAAGTAGGAGTCGGCCATCCGCTCGTGCTGCACCCGCAGCATCATCACCACGTCGGCGGTGGGCAGCACGGTGTCGAGGTCGTAGCCGACCCCGACGCCGGGGGCGAGCGCGGTGGCGATGTCGACCGGGATCAGCGGCGGCGGTCCGACCAGGGTCACCTTGGCACCGAGGGTGGCCAGCAGCAGGACGTTGGACCGGGCGACCCGGCTGTGCAGCACGTCGCCGACGATCACCACGTGCAGGCCGGCGAGCCGACCCAGCCGGGCCCGCATGGTGTACGCGTCGAGCAGTGCCTGGGTGGGATGCTCGTGGGTGCCGTCGCCGGCGTTGACCACCGACCCGTCCACCCAGTTGGCCAGCCGGTGCGGGGCACCGGAGGCGGGGTGGCGGATCACCACCGCGTCGGCCCCCATCGCCTGCAGGGTGAGCGCGGTGTCCTTGAGGCTCTCGCCCTTGGAGACGCTGGATCCCTTGGCCGAAAAGTTGATCACGTCGGCGGAGAGCCGTTTGGCGGCGGCCTCGAACGAGATCCGGGTCCGGGTGGAGTCCTCGTAGAACAGGTTCACCACGGTCCGTCCCCGCAGGGTGGGCAGCTTCTTCACCTCGCGGCCGGCCAGCGAGGCGAGTTCGACCGCGGTGTCCAGGATCCGGGTGGCGTCCGCCGCGTCCAGATCGGCGCCGGACAGCAGGTGCCTGATCATCGTTGGTCCCTCCCCCGCTGCGGGCCGTCCGCCGTCCGGGCCGCGCCGGGGGAACCGAACAGCCGTACCTCATCGGTGTCGTCGGTCTCGGCGAGCAGCACCTTGACGTTCTCAGTGAGCGCGGTGGGGATGTTCTTGCCGACGTAGTCGGCGCGGATCGGCAGCTCCCGGTGGCCCCGGTCGACCAGCACCGCCAACTGCACCGAGCTTGGCCGGCCGAGGTCGCTGATCGCGTCCAACGCCGCCCGTACGGTCCGACCCGAGTAGAGGACATCGTCGACCAGGATGACCCGTTGGCCGTCGATGCCACCGGCGGGCAGCTCGGTGGGCCCGACCGCGCGGGTCGCCTTCAACCGGAGATCGTCCCGGTAGAGGGTGATGTCGAGCACACCGACCGGGACGGCGACCCCTTCGAAGGTGCGGATCCGGTCGGCGAGACGGCGGGCGAGCGGCACGCCCCGGGTGGGAATTCCGAGCAGTACGGTGCGTTGTGCCCCGTTGGTCTTTTCCAGCACCTGATGGGCGATCCGGTCGACGACGCGTTGAATGTCGGCGCTGGTCAGGATGCTCTTAACAGACGGTGGCATCGTCGCCGATGATTGGGTGGCCGACGGGTAGGCCACAGCGGACCCCCTTCCCCGCCTCACGGGACGGGTCGTTAAAGGACGTCATGGGCACCGCCGGCCAGCACCCGGCTGGTCAGCGGTCACGCCGAACGTTACCAGCGTCCTGTTGCCGAGCCGATATCGGGCGCTGAGTGTCGCATCAGTAAGACGAAATTTGGGGCAAGTCGTCACGATCTTGTTCACTGGTAGCTATTCACCACTTGACCGCGCTTGCGAACCGCCGTACCGTCACGCTCCGTAGCGATCGCTGGGGAAAGCCCCGGGCAAAGCACTGGGAGAGTCCGTATGCCCTCTGAGTACGCCAAGTCGTTGGGCGCCCGCCTGCGCTCCATCCGTCAGCAGCAGGGGCTGTCCCTGCAGGGGGTGGAGGAGAAGTCGAACGGGCGTTGGAAGGCTGTCGTCGTCGGTTCCTACGAGCGTGGGGACCGGGCAGTCACCGTCTCCCGCCTCGCCGAACTGGCCGACTTCTACCGGGTACCCGTGTCGGAACTGCTGCCGGACGGCAGTGGGGTGCGTCACGAGCCCACCAGCAAGATCGTCCTGGACCTGGAGCGGCTGTACGACGAGGTCGGCGAGGACCTCGCCTACGTCGCCCGGTACGCCCGGGCGATCCAGCAGCAGCGCGGTGACTACAACGGTCGGGTGCTGTCCATCCGCGCCGACGACCTGCGGGCCCTGGCGATCGTGTACGACTCGTCGCCGTCCGGCCTCATCGAGCGGCTGAACGAGCACGGCGTACTGGTCGCCGACCCGCGGGCGTTCTTCGCCTCCTGACGGCTGCGCACCCAACCGCCGACGGGGCCAGATCCAGCTGGATCTGGCCCCGTCGGCGGTGCCGCGTGGCACCGGCGTTCGCGCTCGGCCCCGGCGGTCGTGGCGCGGTGCCCGCCGGGGCGGCTGGAGCCGCTAGTGCGGGGTGTACTCGGCGATCCGGTCCAGCAGACCGTTGAGGAACCGCGGCGAATCGTCGGTGGACATCTGCCGGGCCAGCTCGACCGCCTCGGTGATGGCCACCGGATCGTCGATCTCGTCGACGTAGAGCAGCTCGTAGACGGCGATCCGGGCCAGGTTGCGGTCGACCACCGGCATCCGGTCCAGCGTCCATCCCTCGGCGTAGCTGCCGATCAGCTCGTCGATCCGGTCCCGGTGCGTCGCCACCCCTTCGACCAGGCCGACCGCGTAGTCGAGATGCTCCGGACGCGGGGACAACCGGGCCAGGTACCCCACCAGCACCTGGGTCGGCGGCAGACTGCGCATGTCCGCCTCGTAGAGCACGTCCAGGGCCCGTTTGCGCGCCTTGCGGCGCGCCGGCATCGAAGTCTTCGGCCCCTCGGCCATCAGGCTCGGCCGAGGTAGCGGCCGTCGCGGGTGTCGACCTTGATCTTCTCGCCGGTGGTGACGAACAACGGCACCTGAACGGTGGCCCCCGTCTCCATCGTGGCCGGCTTGTTGCCGCCGGTCGACCGGTCACCCTGCAGGCCCGGCTCGGTGTAGGTGACCTCGAGGACCACGCTGGTCGGCAGCTCGACGTACAGCGGCACACCCTCGTGGGTCGCCACGATCGCCTCGGCCTCGGGCAGCAGGTAGTTCGCTGCCTCGCCGACGGTGCCGCCGGGCACCATGATCTGGTCGAAGGTCTCCAGATCCATGAAGACGTAGTCCTCGCCGTCGGCGTACAGGTACTGCATGGTCCGCTTGTCGACGGTCGCGGTGTCGACCTTGGTGCCCGCGTTGAAGGTCTTGTCGACCACCTTGCCGGAGAGCACGTTCTTCAGGGTGGTGCGCACGAAAGCGCCGCCCTTGCCGGGCTTGACGTGCTGGAACTCCACGACGGCCCACAGCTCGCCGTCGAGGTTGAGAACCAGCCCGTTCTTCAGGTCGTTGGTGGTCGCCATTTCCTGCCTTGATCATCAATGTGCGGACGGATCTGCCCAGTCTATCGGGCCGGACCCGGCTCAGCCGGACGGCCCACGACCCCCGCCCGTCCCGGCTCAGCGGGGACGGGCCGCGGCCAACCGGGCGATGTGCAGCAGCGCCAACCGGTAGCCGTCCACCCCGAGCCCGCAGATCACCCCGGTGGCGACCGCCGACACCACCGAGTGGTGCCGGAACTGCTCGCGGGCGTGGATGTTGGAGATGTGCACCTCGACCAGCGGTCCGCGCAGCAGTGCGCAGGCGTCCCGGATCGCGTACGAGTAGTGTGACCAGGCACCCGGATTGAGCACCACGGCGGCCTCGCCGTCAGCGGCCTCGTGCAGCCAGCCGAGCATCTCGTGCTCGGCGTCGGTCTGGCGCACCTCGACGTCGAGCCCGGCGTCCCGGCCCACCTGCTCACACATCGCCACCAGGTCGGCGTAGCTGGTCAGCCCGTACACGTCGACCTGACGGCTGCCCAGCCGGCCCAGGTTCGGGCCGTTCAGCACGTAGGTCCGCATGCCGCGCCACCTCCCGTCACGCCGCCACCCGCCGGTACGCCTCGGCGAGCAACGTGTCGGCCGGGCCGTCGAGGATTCCTGGCCGGGCCAGCGCGTCGAGCACCACCAGCCGCAGCCGGCTGCCCCGGGCCTTCTTGTCCACCCGCATCGTGGCCAGCAGCTGCGGCCACGCGTCAGCCCGGTAGGTGGTGGGCAGCCCCAGGGCGGCGAGCACCGACGCGTGCCGGTCGGCCACCGCCGCGTCGAGCCGGCCGGCCAGCCGGGCCAGGGTCGCCGCGTAGACCAGGCCGACCGACACCGCGTGCCCGTGACGCCAGCGGTAGCCTTCCACCTTCTCGATCGCGTGGGCCAGCGTGTGCCCGTAGTTGAGCACCTCACGCAGCCCCGACTCGCGCAGGTCGTCACCCACCACGTCGGCCTTGACCCGCACGGCGCGCTCGATCAGCTCCCGCACCTGCGGCCCGGTCGGGTCGGTGGCCGCCGCCGGATCGGTCTCGATCAGCTCCAGGATCGCCGGATCGGCGATGAACCCGCACTTGACCACCTCGGCCAGCCCGGCGGCCAGGTCCACCGGCGCAAGGCTGGTCAGCAGATCCAGGTCGGCCAGCACCCCGGCTGGCGGGTGGAACGCGCCCACCAGGTTCTTGCCGGCCGCCGTGTTGATCCCGGTCTTGCCGCCCACCGCCGCGTCGACCATGCCGAGCAGACTGGTCGCCACCGGCACCCAGCGGACCCCGCGCAGCCAGCAGGCGGCCACGAAACCCGCCAGGTCGGTCACCGCGCCGCCGCCGACCCCGACCACCGCGTCGGTACGGGTGAAACCGGCCGCGCCGAGCTGCGCCCACGCCTGCCCGGCGACCTCGATCGACTTGCCGGCCTCGGCGTCCGGCACCTCGACCAGCAGCGGCTTGACCCCGGCCGCGGCACAACCGGCCGCGATCCGGTCGGCCTGGCCCTGCAGCGGGGGTGCGTGCAGCACCGCGACCCGGTCCGCGCCGGGCAGCAGGTCGGGCAGTTGGTCGAGCAGTCCCCGACCGACCAGCACGTCGTACGGTCGGTCGCCGGGCACCGGGATACAGGTCGTCGAGTCCATCGGCGCCGAGCCTAGTACCCGGGCCGGTCGGCCGGCGCGCGCAGCAGGGTGGCGATCTCCTCGGCGACCTGTTCCGGGGTACGGCCGTCGGTCGCCACCCGGTGCGTGGCGACCTGCTCGTAGAGCGGGCGACGCTGCTCCAGCAGGTGCCGCAGCGTGGCCCGCGGGTTGATCGCCAGCAGCGGCCGGCCGGCGTCGAGGCCGACCCGGCGGACCGCGTCGGCCAACTCGACGCCGAGGTGGACCACGGTGTGCCCGGCGAGCGCGGCGCGGGTCTCCCCGGCCAGCACCGCACCGCCACCGAGCGCGAGCACGCCGTCGAAGCCGCTCAGTGCCGCCCGTACCGCCGCCCGCTCCAAGGCTCGGAAGTGCTCCTCGCCGTCGTCGACGAAGATCTCCGGGATCGGCTTGCCGGCCGCCGCCACGATGTCGGTGTCGGTGTCGCGGAACTCGCAGCCGAGCAGCCCGGCCAGCGCGGTTCCGGTGCTCGTCTTGCCCGCGCCGGGTGCGCCGACCAGCACGCAGACCGGGGCCATCAGCGGATCACCGGAGCCATCAGCGGATCACCAGGTGGTCCAGGTATCCGGCAAGGTTGCGGCGGATCTCGGCGACCGAGTCACCGCCGAACTTCTCGGTGGCCGCCTCGGCCAGCACCAGCGCCACCATCGCCTCGGCCACCACCGCGGCGGCCGGCACCGCGCAGACGTCGGACCGCTGGTTGATCGCGGTCGCCGGCTCGCCGGTGACGATGTCGACGGTCGACAGCGCCCGGTTCAACGAGGAGATCGGCTTCATCGCGGCCCGGACCCGCACCGGCTCGCCGGTGGTGATGCCGCCCTCCAGCCCGCCGGCCCGGTCGGTCACCCGGCGCACCCCGGCAGCAGTCGGGATGATCTCGTCGTGCGCGACCGAACCCCGCGACCGGGCCTGCTGCCAGGCGTCGCCGATCTCCACACCCTTGACCGCCTGGATCGACAGCACCGCGGCGGCCAGCCGGGCGTCGAGCTTACGGTCCCACTGGACGTGGCTGCCCAGCCCCGGCGACACCCCGTAGGCGAGCACCTCGACGATGCCGCCGAGGGTGTCGGCGTCGGACTTGGCGGCGTCCACCTCGGCGACCATCCGGGCGCTCGCCTCGGGGTCGAGGCAGCGCAGCGGGTCGGCGTCGACCCGCTCGGCGTCCTCCGGGCGGGGCTGCAACCCGGGTTTGGCGGCCACCGAACCGAGCTCGACCACGTGCGACACGATCTCGATGCCCAGTGCCTGCCGGCACAGCGCCCGGGCGACCGTACCGACGGCGACCCGGGCGGCGGTCTCCCGGGCGCTGGCCCGCTCCAGGATCGGCCGGGCGTCGGTGTGGCCGTACTTCTGCATCCCGGCCAGATCGGCGTGCCCCGGCCGGGGCCGGGTCAGCGGGGCGTTGCGGGCCTGCCCGGCCAGCTCGACCGGGTCGACCGGGTCGGCTGCCATCACGGTGCGCCACTTCGGCCACTCCGAGTTGCCCACCCGGATCGCGACCGGGCTGCCCAGCGTCACCCCGTGCCGCAGGCCGCCGACGATCTCGATCTCGTCCTGCTCGAAACTCATCCGGGCACCCCGGCCGTAGCCGAGCCGGCGCCGGGCCAGCTCGCGACCGATCTCGGCACTGGTCACCTCGACGCCGGCGGGGACGCCTTCGAGGAGTGCGACCAGTGCGGGGCCGTGGGATTCACCTGCGGTCAGCCAACGCAACACGTCGGAAAGTGTGGCACGGCGTGGTCGGGGCCCGGTGACCCACGTCGCCCGCGTCCCGCCCTCCGGACACCACCGGAGCCGCCCTAACGTACGGTTGGTCGGTCTCGGGGGGTGGTGGTTTCGTGCCGTACGACATCCGCCGGCGACCAGCGGTGCTGCTCATCCTGCTCGGCGCGGTCACCGCGGTGGGGCCGCTGTCGATCGACATGTACCTGCCGGCGTTCCCGGCGATCAGCGAGGACCTCGCCGCCACCCCGGCCCGGGTGCAGCTGTCGCTGACCGCGTGCCTGATCGGCGTCGCGTTCGGGCAGCTGGTCGGCGGGCCGGTGAGCGACCGGTGGGGGCGGCGTCGGCCGGCGCTGTCCGGCGTCGCCGGCTACGTCGTCGTCTCGCTGGCCTGCGCGCTGGCCCCGAACGCCGAGACACTCGCCGGGTTGCGGCTGCTCCAGGGCTTCGCCGGCGGGGTGGGGGTGGTCGTCGCCCGGGCGGTGGTTCGCGACCTCTACGCGGGTGCCGACGCGGCCCGGTTCTTCTCCCGCCTGCTGATCGTCTTCGGGGTGGCACCGATCGCCGCCCCGGTGCTCGGTGCGGCGGTGCTGCGGGTGACCTCCTGGCGGGGGATCTTCGTCGCCCTCGCGGTGGTCGCCGCGCTGCTCGCCGTCGTCATGGCCCGCTGGCTGCCGGAGACCCTGCCGGACCAGCGCCGCAACCCGGACGGTCTGGCCGGCGCCGCCCGGGCGACCCGGTTGGTGCTCACCGACCGGGCGTTCGTCGGGTACGCGTCGACCCAGGGGCTGGCCTTCGCCGGCATGTTCGCCTACATCTCCGGATCGCCGTACGTGCTGCAGGACGGGTTCGGGCTGTCCCCGACCCTGTTCAGCCTGGTGTTCGGGGTCAACGCGGTCGGGCTGATCGCGCTCGGCCAGCTCAACGCCCGGCTGGTCGGCCGGTACCGGACCCGGCCGCTGTTCGTCGGCGCGCTGACCGCCGGTGCCGTCGCCGCGGCGCTGCTGGTGGCCGGCGCGACCACCGGTCAGCTGTGGCTGATCCTGCCGGCGCTGGCCGGCTACGTCGCCACGGTCGGGATGCTGATGCCGAACGGGACGGCGCTGGCTCTGGAGGAGCACGCCCGGCATGCCGGTACCGCGGCCGCGCTGCTCGGCGCGGTCCAGTCCGGGATCGCTTCGCTGGCCGCGCCGCTGGTCGGGCTGGCCGGCACGGCCAGCGCCACCCCGATGGCGCTGATCATCCTCGGCGCGGCGGGGCTGTCACTGGTCGCCGTGTCGACAACGCGGCCCGCATCGCCGGTACCGGCGCGGCGACCCCGGTGAACTGTTCGAACTGCCCGACCGCCTGGGCCAGCAGCAGATCCAGCCCGGAGACCACCCGGCAGCCGGCGGCGGCCGCCGCCGAGGCCAGTGGCGTCGGCCAGGGATCGTAGATCGCGTCGAAGCAGACCGTGCCGGATGTCCACGGCAGCTGGTCGGCGTACGGGTCGGCGGCCCCCTTCGGCAGGGTGGACACCAGGACGTCGGTGCCGACCGCCGCCGGAATGGCCGACAGGGCGGCACCGGTCATCGACACGCCGAGCGCTTCGGCGACCGGTACCAGCTCGTCGACCGCCGCCGGTCGTCGGGCCGCCACGGTAACCGATGCGGCGGCCAGCGCGGCGGCCGACGCCAACGCGGCCCGGGCGGTGCCGCCGGCGCCGAGCACGGTGAACCGGGCACCGGTGGCGACCCCGGCGTCGCGCAGCACCGCGACCATCCCCGCCACGTCGGTGTTGTCGGCGAACCAGGTGCCGTCGGCCCGGCGTACCAGGGTGTTGGCCGCCCCGACCGCGGTGGCCACCGACGAAGCCCGCTCGGCCAGGGCGAGCGCCGCCTCCTTCAACGGCATGGTGACCGACAGCCCGCCCCACTCCGGGCCGAGGCCGGCGACCAGGTCCGGCAGCTGCTTCTCGGCGCATTCGATCGCGGTGTAGCTCCAGCCGGTCAGCCCGGCGGCCCGGTAGCCGGCGTTGTGGATCACCGGCGACAGTGAGTGCCCGATCGGCTTGCCGATCACTGCGGCCCGCCGCCGGACGGCGGTGGACGGTCGGGGGGCGGACACCTCAGAGGATGCCGTTCTGCCGGGCGATCTCAATGTTCTGGTTGTGCTGGTCGAGGGTCTCGGCGAACGCCGAACGGCCTTCCTTGTCGATCGCCACGAAGTAGACCCAGTCCTCGTCCGGCGGGTTGATCGACCCCTCCAGGGCGGCCTTGCCCGGGTTGTTGATCGGCGTGGGCGGCAACCCGCTGTGCGCGTGGGTGCTGTACGGGTTGCTCTCGTCGTACAGCTCCTCGCGGGTCATGTCCTTGGACGCCTTGGTCTCCTGACCGGTCAGCTCCCAGTAGTAGTTGACCGTCACATCGAACTGCAGGCAGCTGCACGGGAAGGTCTCGCTGTACACCCGGTTGTACGCCACCCGGGAGACCTTGGCGAGGTCCTCGGCGATGCCGGCCTCGGCCTGGGCCAGCGACGCGACGATCAACGCCTCGTACGGGCTGATCCCGCCGCGTTCGGCCTGCACCCGGTCGGCGTACTCCATTTCACCGGTGACGGTCAGGAACCGGTTGACCATCACCCGGAGGATCTCCGGGGCGGTGACGTCGGGATCGAAGTCGTAGGTGTCCGGGAAGAGGAACCCTTCGGCGGAGACCGTCACCTCCTGCCCGTCGGTACGGGTCATCCACCACTCCGGCACGCCGAGGGCCTCCGGGTCCTCGGCGGCGGTGGCGAACTCCTCCGCCGGGATGTCCGTCGACTCGGCCAGCAGTTGGTAGATCTGCTTGGCGGTACGGCCCTCCGGGATGGTCACCCGGTTGGAGACCTTGTTCTCCAGGTCCAGCAGCAGGCCGAGCGCGGTCGCCGCGCTCATCTCCAGGCGCAGCGTGTAGAAGCCAGGCTGGATGTTCTGGCTGCGGGAGTTGTCCCGGGCCTCGTTGACGAACGCCTTGGTGCTCTTGACCACGCCGGCCTCGACGAGGGTGTTGCCGATATCGGTAGCGGTGTCGCCGGCCCGGACCTGGACCACCACCTCACCGGTGCCGCCGCCGTCGTAGTCCGGGGTGGCGAAGTAGCCCTGTACCCGGTCGAAGCCGTACCAGACACCGCCGCCGAGCACGCCGAGCAGCAGCACGGTGACCAGCAGCGCGGCGAAGGTCTTGCCCCGGCCGCCACCGCCGGACGACTTCTTGCGCCGCGCACCCCGACGGTGCCGGCCCTTGTCGGCCCGGTCCTCGAAGGCGAGGTCCAGTTCGTCGATCATCACTTCTGCCTCCGCTGCGCGTCCAGCCAGCTCTGCAGGATTTCCACGGCGGCCGCCTGGTCGACCACCGTACGTTGACGTCGTCCTCGAACGCCCCGCTCGGACAGCCTACGGCTAGCGACCACCGTCGACATCCTTTCGTCGGTCGTCAGGACTGAAATCGGCGATACCGCCACTTCGAGTAACCGTACGTATGCGCTGACCGCGTCGGCGGCCGGTCCGTGGCGGCCGGCGAGGTTCACCGGCAGACCGACGATAACCGCTCTGACCTCGTACTCATGGACTATCTGGACAATTTTCGCGATGTCCGTGGGCGTGTCGGCCGGGTTCGTCGCGACGCCGGTCGACAAGTCCCGCCGCACCGTCATCAACGGAGTGGCGAGAATGCCGTCCGGGTCGCTGATCGCCAGACCGACCCGGACCTGCCCCACGTCGACGCCGAGCCGGCGCCCACGGACGAATCCGCTCACCTCGTACCGCTCATCTCAGGCCGTTTCGGCGATCGCCTTTTCGACCGCGACCAGCAGGTTCGCCGCCTCGGCCGCTGGCAGCCCGCCGCCCTGGGCCAGGTCGGCGTTGCCGCCGCCCCGGCCGTGCAGCGCCCCCTTGACCAGGTCGGCGGCGGACACCCCGCGTGACTTGCCGGCCGCGTTCACCGCCACCACCAGCGCCGCCTTGCCGTTGGCCCGGGCCGCCACCGCGACCACCGCCGGCCGGGCCGGGTCGATCTTGCCCCGGATCTCCTGCGCCAAGGTCCGTACGTCGTTGCCGGCCGCGCCCTCGGGCGCCTCGGTGCCGACGTAGGCGACCCCGCGCACGTCACGCGCCTGGCCGGCGATCGCCGCCGCGCCGCCGAGTACCAACTGGGCGCGCAGCTTCTCCAGCTCCTTCTCGGCGTCGCGCAGCTGGGTGACGGTCTGCTGGACCCGGTCCGCCACCTGGTCGGCCGGCACCCGGTACAGCTCGGCGAGCCGAGCCACCAGCAGATGCTCGCGGGCCAGGAAGTTGAACGCGTCGATGCCGACCAGCGCCTCCACCCGGCGCACGCCGGAGCCGATCGACGACTCGGAGAGGATCTTCACCACGCCGAGCTGACCGGAGCGGGTCACGTGCGTACCGCCGCACAGCTCCCGGGCGTAGTCACCGACCTCCACCACCCGGACCTCGTCGCCGTACTTCTCCCCGAACAGCGCCATCGCACCCAGCCGGCGCGCCTCCTCCTGTGAGGTGATGAACGCGTTCACCTCCAGGTCACGCAGCAGCACCTCGTTGACCTGCTGCTCGATGTCGTGCAGCACCGACGGCGCGACGGCGCCGGGGGTGTTGAAGTCGAACCGCAGCCGGCCGGGCGCGTTCAGTGACCCCGCCTGGGTCGCCGACTCGCCGAGGAAGTTGCGCATCGTCTGGTGCACCAGGTGCGTCGCGGTGTGTGACCGGGAGATCGCCCGCCGACGCGGGATGTCGATCTCGGCGTAGCCGGACTCCCCGGCGCGCAGCTCACCGCTGACCACCCGTGCCCGGTGCACGATCAGGCCCGGCACCGGCTGCTGCACGTCAAAGATCTCCACCCGGCCGGCGCCGACGGTGAGCAGGCCGGTGTCCGGCTGCTGGCCGCCGCCCTCGGCGTAGAACGGGGTGCTGTCCAGCACCAGCTCCACCACGTCGCCCTCACCGGCCGCGGGCAGCGCCGCGCCGCCGGCGCCGAGCAGTGCCCGCACCCGCGACTCGCGGGACACCTCGGCGTAGCCGGTGAACTCCACCGGCCCGCCGCTGTCCAGCACCCCGCGGTACGCGGACATGTCGACGTGCCCGGTCTTGCGGGCCTGCGCGTCCGCCTTGGCCCGGGCCCGCTGCTCGGACATCAGCCGGCGGAAACCGTCCTGGTCGACCGAGAGCCCCTGCTCGGCGGCGATCTCCAGGGTGAGGTCGATCGGGAACCCGTAGGTGTCGTGCAGCTGAAAGGCCTGGTCGCCGGAGAGTTTGCCGCCGCCGGCCGACCTGGTCTGGGCGATCGCCGTGTCCAGGATCGTGGTACCGGCGCGCAGCGTGGACAGGAAGGCGTCCTCCTCGGCGTACGCGTACGAGGAGATCCGCTCGAAGTCGGCGGCCAGCTCGGGGTACGACGGCGCCATGCAGTCCCGGGCCACCGGCAGCAGCTCCGGCAGGGCGCGGTCCTGCCAGCCGAGCAGCCGTACCGAGCGGATCGCCCGGCGCATGATCCGGCGCAGCACATAGCCGCGGCCTTCGTTGGACGGGGTCACCCCGTCGCCGATCAGCATCAGCGCGGTCCGCACGTGGTCGGCGATCACCCGCAGCCGTACGTCGTCGGGGTGCGACTCGCTCGCCGCCTGCCCGGAGCCCGAGCCGTACCGTTTTCCGGTCAGCTCGGCGGCCCGGTCAAGGATCGGACGTACCTCGTCGATCTCGTAGAGGTTGTCCACCCCTTGCAGGATCGACGCGATCCGTTCCAGGCCCATGCCGGTGTCGATGTTCTTCTTCGGCAGGTCGCCGACGATGTCAAAGACTTCTTTGCTCTGTACGTTGGTGATCTCGTACTGCATGAAGACGAGATTCCAGAACTCCAGGAAGCGGTCCTCGTCGACCTCCGGCCCGCCGTCCGGCCCGTACGCCGGGCCCCGGTCGTAGTACAGCTCCGAACACGGCCCGGCCGGCCCGGGGATGCCCATCGACCAGAAGTTGTCCTTCTTGCCGCGGCGCACGATCCGCGCCGCCGGTACGCCGGTGCGCCGCCAGATGTCGGCCGCCTCGTCGTCGTCGAGGTAGACGGTGGCCCAGATCCGCTCCGGGTCCATGCCGAACCCGCCCGCGTCGACCGGCCTGGTGGCCAGGTCCCAGGCCAGCGGGATCGCGCCTTCCTTGAAGTAGTCGCCGAACGAGAAGTTGCCGTTCATCTGGAAGAAGGTGCCGTGCCGTGACGTCTTGCCGACCTCGTCGATGTCCGGGGTACGAATGCACTTCTGCACGCTCGTCGCCCGCTGGTACGGCGGGGTCCGCTGGCCGAGGAAGTACGGCACGAACTGCACCATGCCCGCGTTGATGAACAGCAGGTTCGGGTCATCGATCGCGGGCAGCGGAGCTGACGGCACCACGGCGTGGCCGTTGGCCTCGAAGTGTGCGAGGAACCGCCGCTTGATCTCCGCCGTTTTCACCGAACGTCCTCCTGGGGGAAAATCTTCTCGTCACCGATGTGCGGTTCGTCCCGCAGGTCGGCGAACTGGTCGTCGAACGCCACGCCCTCGGCGAACGCGGCCTGGATCTGCTGCTCGCGCTCAGCCATGCCCTCGCGCACGTCCTCCACGAAGGTACGGACCGACTCGACGAGACCACCAGCGGATTCCGACAGCGAGGAGGCGATCCCGGACGGCGTGTAGGACTGGGCGGTCCGGGCCAGCTTGCGGACCACCACCGCGCCGACGGCGATGCCGACACCGAGCCAGAGCAGGCGTTTCATGACGGCGTCCTCCCGGTCATCCGGCGTTGCGCCGGGCTGCCCGGCGCCGCTGCTTGAGTTCCGCCCGTACGTCGCGCTCCTGTTCGGCATGCCGACGGGCGGACGCGGCGCGCCGTACGCCGTACCCGAAGGCGGCGACCTTGACCAGCGGGTTGGCCGCCGCCGCCGAGACGACGGTGGCGAGGTTCGCCACGTTGGCGGTGACGTTCTGCGCGTGACCGGTCATCGTGTCGATCTTGGCGAGCTGGATATTGACGCCGTCCAGCGTGGTGTGCACCTGTCCGAGCGCGGTGTTGACGTTCTCCACCGAGGTGTTGACCTGGCCGAGCAGTGGACCGGTGCGGTCGTTCAGGTCGTTGATCGCCCTGGTCGCCGCGTCCACGGTGTGCCGCAGCCGCAGGATCGGCACCGCGAGCACCAGCACGAGCATCAGGAACGCTCCGGCCGCCACCAGCGCCGCGATCTGTCCACCGTCCATGCCTGTGTCCTCCTCTGTCACGACGCCTCGCCGCCGCTGCTCACCTGACGGCGGTCAGCTCGCGCCGCACCACCGTGCAGACCCTACCGTCAGTGATGGTCGTCCGCTCACGACGGTTCGACCTCCAGGTCCAGCAGCGGATCGTCGGTGAAGACCGGATCCGGATCCTCACCGGTGAGCGACGGATCGGTACTCGGCTGCGGCTTCATCCGGTCGTCACCGATGGCGTTGCGTACCTTGATCGACACGACCGAACCGGTGCAGGTCTCGGCCTCGGTGACCGGCGGTGAGTCGGCGGACTCGCCGTCGGTCGACTCACCGGATGGCGGCTCCACCGTCGGCCGCTGCAGTAGCAGGTCGCCCGAGCAGGCCGGTGGCCGGACCCACAGGTCGAGGGTGAGTTCGTCGCGGGTCCAGCAGTTGTACTGGCCCTCGACCGGCTGGGACGGGCACAGCTCGGCGTCCCACGGCAGCCACCCGGCGTCGGTCAGTGCCGCGGTGTAGACCTGGGCGGTCTCCTCGGTGCCGCGTTCGGAGGTCATCGTCCGCTCGCGGAACCGGCAGTCGATGAGGCACCAACGGCTCCCGCTGACCGCGTCGGTACGCTCCTGCGCCGCCCACCCGGGCACCTCGAGCCGGTCAAGGGAGTTGAAGACCGGGTCGCGGGTCGCCGCCCGGATACCGAAGTAGAGCGGAAGCGCGGCCAGCACCACGACGGCGACCATGATCAGGGCCATCGCCCGCAGCCGACGCTGCTGCAGGTTCGGGCCGCCCTGTTCGGGACCCGGCTGGTCGGCACCGGGCTCCTCAGGGCCGGAGGGCTCGGGCCCCGACCGGTCAGGGCGGTACGGCCCGGACCGGACCGGTGAGCCACCCCCACCGGACACCGGGGCGACCCTTCCCGGGACCGGCGCGGCTCCGCCGGACACCGGGGCGAGTCCGCTCGGCGGCACCGGCCCACCCGGCCGCACCGGTACCGATGCCGACCGCGCCACCGTCGCACCACCACCACCGGCACCGGAGACCGGACGGGGCGGGGCGGGCATCGGCCGATCGTGGTGCGGCGGCGCGGCCGCACCGGCAGGTCCACCGGATACCGGCCGCCCAGGTGCCGGTGCCGGCGCGCCGGGCATCGTCGCGATGCCGCCGGGCCCGGGTTGAGCTGGCCGGCTGGGGTGACCGGGATGGCTGGGGCGGCCGAACGTGCCGGCCTCGTTGGGACGGCCCGGCGGATCGGACCGGCCAGGCTGGCCGGGGCGAATCGGACCGGTCGTGTACGGGTCCTGCCGGCCGGTGGCCGGCGGTCCGGTCATGGGTGGCCGCGGCCCGCCGCCGGCACCAGTCGACGCCGGCCCGGCCGCCGGGACCGTCGCCCGGCCGGGCCCAGGGCGGGTGGCGGTCGGCGGGCCGGCCGGATGGCCTGGCGGGCGGGTGCCCGGACGGGGCGGCTGGTCGTTGCCCGGGTCAGGCTGCGGACCACGGGCCGGTGGCACCGCGCCGCCCGGCCCGGGGACCACGGGAGCGGCCAACGGGCCTGCGGGCCCGCCCCGGGACGACTGGCCGGGGATCGGCCCGGACCGCGCCGGACGGGGCCCGCCCGAGGTCGGCCGGGCCGGCTCGAACGGCTGGCCGGCCGAGGCATGCCGGCCGGCCGACGGCCGCGACGACGCCGGGCCGTCCCCCTCCCGGGTCTGACCCGCCCGGTCCGCCCCAGCGGCCGGGCCACGTTGCGGCATCTCCGAGCGGCGCTCCCAGCCGCCGGTCTCGTCCGCCGGTTCCGGTGCACGTCGACGCCCGCCGGACGACCTGACCGGCGGGATGATCCGGGTTTCGTCGCGCCCATCGGCGCCGGGGCCGGACGTTGGTCGGGTCGGGGTGCGCGGCGCGGAACGGGGCCCGCCGAAGGGTTCGCCGGATGGCCGCTGCGGCGCGGACGGCGGCAACGGCGGTGCGTTGCCCGACCGCGGCACGACCGTGTCCGCCGCTGGCGGGCGTTGGTGCGGTCGCTGGTACCGGCCCGGGGTCGAGGTCGGCCCACCGGAGACCGGGGTCGGGCTCGGCCCACCGGAGACCGGGGTCGGCCCGCCCGGTGCGGGGCTGACTGGTCGTGCCTCGGACGGCTTCGCACCGGCCGGGGAAACGGGCTCGGCCGGTCGAGGTCCGGGACGCGGCTGCGGACCGGGCTGCGACTGCGGTCCGGACTGCGGGGGACCTGGACGGGGCGGGGCCGCAGACCGGGCGGCGGCGGACCGGGAGGGCGGACCGTCCGTTGGGGAGCCCTCTGGTCGGGCGCCACCGGGTCCGATGTCGATCCGCTGTTCCTTGGCGGTTCGCAGATCGTCCAGCCAGCCGGTCTCCTCACCGCTGACCTCTTCTTCGACCTGTGCCCGGCCCCACCGACGGCCCTTCGGCTTGCCCTCACGACGCTCGTCGGGGTGATCGGGGCGGTCAGAACCGCGCGCTCTCACTGCTGTACCTCCCCGGCAGCAACGCTGCCGCTGTCATCGGGCACCGGACCAGCCTCGGACGCTGGGACGGATGGATCAGGTTCGGCGGCACCAGCGGACGAGCCGGAGCCGGTGCGTCCAGCGGACGCACGGGTGTCGGGCGGCAGGCCACGCACGATCCGGCGGAGTACTGGCAGCCGCGCGGAGACCGTCCGCTCGGCGCCGTGCTCGGTCGGCCGGTAGTAGTCGACACCGGCGAGCTCGTCGGGCGGGTACTGCTGGGTGACCACCCCCCGGTGGTCGTCGTGAGGGTAACGGTAGCCGCCTCCGTGGCCGATCCGCCGCGCGCCCGAGTAGTGGCTGTCCCGTAGATGCGCCGGCACCGTCCCGCCCCGGCCGGCCCGTACGTCGGCGACGGCCGCCGCCAGCGCTGCGGTGGTCGAGTTGGACTTCGGGGCGGTGGCCAGGTGGATCACCGCCTGGGCGAGGTTGAGTTGTGCCTCCGGCAGCCCCACGTACTCCACGGCGTGGGCAGCCGCGGTCGCCACCGACAGCGCACCCGGATCGGCCATCCCGACGTCCTCGCTGGCGAAGATCACCATCCGCCGGGCGATGAACCTTGCGTCCTCCCCGGCGACCAGCATCCGGGCCAGCCAGTGCAGCGCGGCGTCGACGTCCGATCCACGCATGCTTTTGATGAACGCGCTGGTCACGTCGTAGTGGGCGTCGCCGTCGCGGTCGTAGCGCACTGCGGCGACGTCGATCGCCTGCTCGGCGGTACGCAGGTCGATCTCCCCGGTGTCGGTCGCGGTGGCCGCCGAGGCCGCCGCCTCCAGGGCGGTGAGCGCCTTGCGCACGTCGCCACCGGCCAACCGGACCAGGTGGTCCTCGGCCGGCGGGGACAGCCGTAGCGAGCCGCCGAGTCCACGTTCGTCGGTCACCGCGCGCCGGAGCAGGTCACGGACCGCCTCGTCGCCGAGCGGCCGCAGGGTGAGCAGGACACACCGCGACAGTAACGGCGAGATGACCGAGAAATGGGGGTTTTCGGTGGTTGCCGCCAACAACGTCACGGTTCGGTCCTCGACCGCCGCGAGCAGCGAGTCCTGCTGGGTCTTGCTGAAGCGGTGCACCTCGTCGATGAACAGCACCGTCGGCAGCCCGCCGGTACGCCGTTGCCGTCGGGCCTCGTCGATCACCGCACGGACGTCCTTGACTCCGGCGGACAGCGCCGACATCGCTACGAAACGACGGTCGGTGGCCCGGGCCACCAGGTGGGCGATCGTCGTCTTGCCGCAGCCCGGCGGCCCCCACAGGATGACCGACATCGGCGCGGTACCGGTCACCAGCTGCCGCAGCGGCGCGCCCGGGGCGAGCAGATGTCCCTGGCCGACCAGCTCGTCGAGGCTCGCCGGACGCATCCGTACCGGCAACGGTGCCGACCCGGGCGGGCCGGAGCCGGCCCCGTCCGCCACCACGCCGCCGCCGGCCGGCGACGCATCGCGTCGCTGGTCACCGGTGGGGTAGGAGAAGAGGACGTCGGACTCCATCAGCAAGACAGTACCGGCCCGATCTCGGACGCCGGAAATGCACCGAGATCGGACCGGTGAACAGCCGGGTCAGCTGCGCCGACGGCGCCGGGACCAACCGCCGCCGGCGCCACGACCGACCCCGGCGAAGAACAGGGCCAGACAGAGCAGGCCGATCAGCACCATGGTGTTCCAGTTGAACAGGTCGGGCGCGCCGAGATCGGTGTCGAGCAGGTCGAGCAGCAGGGCGAAGCCGAAAACGACAGCGGCAGCGATGGCGAACATCAGATCCTCCTGGGGGGTTCAGTCCGTCGGCCGTTCCATACCCAACGGCCGCCCCGGCCAATCCAGCTTGGACCAGGTCAGACCCGCTCGGCCGGACGCGCCGACTCGACCGACGAGCCGGCCGGCGGCGACAGCGTCGGCTGGCCGCGGCGACGGGGGTGCCGTGCGACCAGGTACAGCGGCGCGGCCGCAGCCAGCACGGCCGCACCGACCAGCATTGCCAAGCTGACGGTGGTAGCACCGGCGATGGCCATCAGCACCACCCCACCGAGGGCTCCCGCTGGGTGCGCGACCATCGAGTTGAGCGAGACGACGCTGGTCCGGTGCCCGCCGTCCACCTGCCGGTGCAGCAGGCCCATGTGCACCGGGTTCGACGCGCCGTGGATTGCGTAGCAGGCCAAGAAGGCGGCAATCACTCCGACCGGCCCGGCGAACAGCGCCATGCCTGCGACGGTCGCCCCCTGCGCGACGCGGAACGCGACGGCGGTCACCGGTGCGCCGAGTCGCCGGGTAATCGACGGCACCAGGGCCGCGCCACCGGCCGACGCCAACCAGGCGAAAGCACCGACCGGGCCGAGCAGCGCCGCCGCCCGGTCGGCGTCGCCGGTCACCTCCGCCAGGCGTACCGGCATCAGGGTCTCGAAGGAGATCATGCCGAAACCCCAGAACAGCTCGACGGAGATCAGGGCGAGCAGGATCCGGGAACGCCGCAGCAGTGTCAGTGCGTCCCGCATCACGGATGGCACCTGCCGGATCGACGCGCCGACCGTCGGCACCCGCGCCGACCGTCCCCCGGCGACCGGCACTGCCCCAGCCGGCCGCGCCTCGACCAGCAACCACGCCAAACCGACGAGGCCGACGACCTGGAGCAGCGCTGCGACGAGCACCGGCCCCGTCAACGCGCTGACCGGACCCACCGGGCCGAGTGCCACGAGCCCACCGCTGGCCAGCGCGGCGGCCGCGATCGCGAGACCGAGCACCACTCCCCCGTGGCTCAGCCCGCCTTCGTACCGCGCGTCGGGGTCGGCGGCGAGCGTGGCGTCGACGTACCAGGACTCCAGCGGCCCGCTCTCCAACGCCCGGTAGACGCCCTGCAGCAGCATCACCACGACGAACAGGGTGAAGGAGTCCGCGACGACGAGCAGCGACAGCGACGCCAGGTTCGCCACCGCCGCGCCGATCAGCACCGGCTTGCGACCGACGGCGTCGGCCAGGCCCCCGGTCGGCAGCTCCAGCAGCAGTACGGCCAGCCCTTGCGCCGCGACGACCAGGCCGATCTGCGCCAAGGTGAGCCCGCGTTCCAGCATCAGCAGCACCCAGACGGGGATCAGCAGCCCGACGGGTGCCCAGCGCAGGCCGTGCAGGATCAGATAACGCCGGTGGACCTGACGGGCGGTCAGCGTTCTCACGACCCATCCCCGGCAGAGCCGCCCCGGTCGCTGTTGACGACGCGGGGAAAGCCGTAGGTGTAGAGCATCACCTGCTCGGCAGCGCCGTGACCGGGACCGGGGTCGGTGCGGTAGCGCTCGACAACCGCGTGCAGGTCGGCGTTGAGTCGGCTCAGCTGGTCCGGGGTGAGGGTCAGGATGTAGTCGGAGTATTCGGCGGCGTCCCGCCACTGCGTGGAGTAGCCGTCGCGGGCGGCGTGCCAGTCCTCGGCCAGGCGGACGAACTGCTGCACGAAGTAGCTGTTGAGCCAGTCGGCGGCGGCGCGGGCGTCCGGGTCGGCGTCGAACGAGGTGGCTCGCCAGGAGGAAACCTGATGCACCGAGCGCCACCACCGCTCGCGGCCGGTGCCCCGGGCCGGTTCCTCGCGTACCAGCCCGACGTCGGCGAGCTTGCGCAGGTGGTAACTGGTCGCTCCGGTGTTGGTGCCGAGCTCGTGGGCGAGGGCGGTGGCGGTGGCGGGGCCGTCCAGCCGCAGCGCGCCGAGCAGCCGCAACCGCAGCGGGTGGGCCAGGGTGCGGACCTGGTCCCCAGTGAGCCAGACCGTCGACTGCTGCTCATCCATGGACTGCACGATAACTCTGCAAATAAAGTTTGCACAATATCTGTGCATAACTTCTCTGGAACCGGTGCAGGCATGGGCCGCAGACGTACGTGGGCCCGGGGTGCACGCGCACCCCGGGCCCACGACCGGAAGACAGTTACCCGGTCAGGACGGCTCCACCAGGGCTGCCACCCCTGCCGTTCCGGCGGCCGGGGTCGGCGCGACACCGGCCGGCGGCTTCGGCTTGGCGTCCACCCCGGCCTCCGCGCGCTGCTGGGCGGTGATCGGCGTCGGCGCCTGGGTCAGCGGGTCGAACCCGCCGCGCGTCTTCGGGAACGCGATCACCTCACGGATCGAGTCCACGCCGGCCAGCAGCATGCAGATCCGGTCCCAGCCGAACGCGATGCCGCCGTGCGGCGGCGGGCCGTACTTGAACGCCTCCAGCAGGAAGCCGAACTTGTCGGCCGCCTCCTGCTCGCTGATGCCCAGCAGGTCGAAGACCCGCCGCTGCACGTCGGCCCGGTGGATACGGACCGAGCCACCGCCGATCTCGTTGCCGTTGCAGACGATGTCGTACGCGTACGCCAGGGCCTCGCCGGGCGCACCGTCGAAGCGGTCCAGCCACTCGTCGGTCGGCGAGGTGAACGGGTGGTGCACCGCCGTCCAGCCGCCCTCATCCGTCGGCTCGAACATCGGCGCGTCCACCACCCAGCAGAACGCCCACGCGCTGGAGTCGACCAGGTTGGCCCGCCGGGCGATCTCGATGCGGGCCGCGCCGAGCAGCTCCTGCGCCTCCCGCCGGTTGGTCGAGGCGGCGAAGAAGATCGCGTCGCCGGGCTTGGCGCCGACCGCGTCGGCCAGCCCGCCCAGGTGCTCGGCCGACAGGTTCTTCGCCACCGGCCCGCGCGGCTCGCCGGTCTCGGCGTCCAGCACCACATACGCCAGGCCCCGCGCGCCGCGCGCCTTGGCCCAGTCCTGCCAGCCGTCGAGCTCCTTGCGGGTCTGCGCGGCACCGCCGGGCATCACCACCGCGCCGACGTAGCCGCCGGCGTCGATCGCCCCGGCGAACACCCGGAACGCGGTCCCGCGCAGGTAGCCGGTCAGCTCGGTCAGCTCCACGCCGTAGCGCAGGTCCGGCTTGTCCGAGCCGTACCGGTCCATCGCCTCGTGCCAGGTGATCCGCGGCACCGGCCCGGTGATCTCATGCCCGGCCAGCTCCCGCCACAGCGCGCCGACGATCGACTCGCCCAGCTCGATCACGTCGTCCTGGGTGACGAACGACATCTCGATGTCCAGCTGGGTGAACTCCGGCTGCCGGTCGGCCCGGAAGTCCTCGTCCCGGTAGCAGCGGGCGATCTGGTAGTAACGCTCCATCCCGGCGACCATCAGCAGTTGCTTGAACAGCTGCGGCGACTGCGGCAGGGCGTACCAGGTGCCGGGCTGCAGCCGCACCGGCACCAGGAAGTCGCGGGCCCCTTCCGGCGTCGACCGGGTCAACGTCGGCGTCTCGACCTCCACGAAGTCGCGGTCGTGCAGCACCGTACGGGCGATCTGGTTGGCCCGCGACCGCAGCCGCAACGCCCCGGCCGGACCACTGCGCCGCAGGTCCAGGTAGCGGTACCGCAGCCGGACATCGTCGCCGGCGTCGACCTGGTCGTCGATCGGCAGCGGCAGCGGCGCGGCCTCGGACAGCACGGTCAGCTCTGTCGCGGTGACCTCGATCTCGCCGGTGGCCAGCTCCGGGTTGTCGTTACCCTCCGGGCGGCGGTCCACGACGCCGGTCACCCGTACGCAGAACTCGTTACGCAGCGCGTGGGCCAGCTGCATCTCCTCGCGGAACACCACCTGCACCACGCCGGAGGCGTCGCGCAGGTCGACGAAGATGACCCCGCCGTGGTCGCGCCGGCGGGCCACCCATCCGGCAAGCGTCACCGTCGTGCCGGCGTGCGTGGCGCGCAGGCCGCCGGCGTCATGGGTACGAATCACGGCACGGAACTCCTCATCGCGGGTACGGGACTGCTTCCGCATTGTGTCAGCCCGTCCGGTACCGGTCCGCGCCGATCCCGACCCCGGCGGGACGTACCATCACCGGGCCCGACACCATCACCGCCGCTCCCCGCCGGTCCCGGAGTTCACATGCTGCTGTTGAGTTTCGCCGCCGTCCTGCTGCTCGCCGTGCTGGTGTCGGCACTGGCTCACCGCACCATCCTGTCCACGGCGGCGTTGTTTCTAGTCGCCGGCTTCCTGCTCGGGCCGCAGACCACCGGCGTGCTGGACGTGCAGGCCGATTCGTCGATCGTCAACACCCTCGCCGAGCTGGCGCTGTTCGCCGTGCTGTTCACCGACGGGATGCGGGTCGGCTGGCAGGACCTGCGCTCCGCCTGGCGGCTGCCCGGCCGGGCGCTGGGTTGGGGGCTGCCGCTCACCTTGTTGATCACCGCGGTGCTGGCCCACTACGTCGCCGGGCTGGGCTGGGCGGAATCGCTGCTGATCGGCGCGGTGCTGGCCCCGACCGACCCGGTGTTCGCCGCCGCGCTGGTCGGCAACGAGAAGGTGCCGTACCGGCTGCGGCATCTGCTCAACGTCGAGTCCGGGATCAACGACGGCCTCGCGTTGCCGTTCGTGATCCTGTTCCTGGCGATCGCCACCGGCTCCGGCGACCTGCACCTCGACGAACTGGCCACCGAACTAGCCGTCGGCCTGGTCATCGGAGTCGCCGTCCCCGCACTGGCGATCGCCCTGGAACGGACCCGGTGGTTCTCCGCGTCGGCCCTGTACGCACCGCTCAACGGGGTGGCGATCGGCCTGCTCGTGCTGGCTCTCGGGCAGGCCACCCACGGCAACCTGTTCCTGGCCGCGTTCGCCGCCGGCAGCACCATCGCCACCTTCGGCCCCCGTCAGCGGGCCGCCTTCGAGCACTTCGGCGAAAGCGTCTCCGAGCTGCTGAAGCTGGCCGCGCTACTGGTCTTCGGCGCGCTGATCTCGATCGAGTTCCTCGGCGAGATCTCCTGGCCGGGGTGGGTCTTCGCGGTGCTGGCCATCTTCCTCGCCCGGCCGGTGGCGCTGGCGATCGCGTTCATCCGCTCCGGGTTGGCACCCCGGGAGCAGGCGGCGGCCATGTGGTTCGGGCCGAAGGGCTTCGCGTCGGTGGTGTACGGCCTGATCGTGCTCAAGTCCGGCATCGACGCCGCCGACGAGGTGTTCCATCTGGTCGCGCTGACGATCGTGATCTCGATCCTGCTGCACTCGTCGACCGACGTGGTGATCGCCAACGCCTTCGACGACGAACGGGAGACGCCGGCCTGGCACGACCGCTTCCGGCGTACCCGCGATGACTCCGGCGACCCGGCCGGTTCGACATAGACGCGGTCGAGGGTGCGGCCGAGTTGACGATCCGGGTACGGTGCGACCTCCCGAAAAGGGGTGGCGGTTCTGATCGACGCCGCACTGCGTGAATGAGTCGGGCAGCGCCGGGTGAATGGTCCAGGCGGCGGACCAGGCCAGGTGAAGACCCGACCAGGGGAGTCGGATACGCGGACGTAACGTGATTGAAATGTCAGAATGCCAGCATCTGGCACGACCCAGGTCTCGATCGCTCATGGAGGTCCGGCTTGTTTCTCACCCGGCACGAGCAGGAGCGACTGCTCATCCACGTCGCAGCCGACGTGGCCTGGAAGCGCCGTGAGAGGGGCATCCGGCTCAACCACCCGGAGGCGACCGCGGTGATCACCGCCTTCCTGCTGGAAGGTGCCCGGGACGGCCGCAGCGTGGCGGAGCTGATGGAGGCCGGGCGCACCGTGCTCGGCCGCGAGGACGTGCTCGACGGAGTGCCGGAGATGCTCCCCGAGGTGCAGGTGGAAGCCACCTTCCCCGACGGGACGAAGCTGGTCACCGTACACGAGCCGATCTCCTAGGAGCGAGATTGAGTGCACCATCCACGCCGTCGGGCGCCGACGGCGGCACAGTCGTTCCCGGTGAACTGATCCCCGGCGACGGGCCGGTCACCCTTCATGCCGGCCGCCCGGTGCTGACCCTGCCGGTGGTCAACACTGGCGACCGGCCGGTGCAGGTCGGCTCGCACTACCACTTCGCCGAGGCCAACCCGGCGCTGGACTTCGACCGGTCCGCCGCGTGGGGTCACCGGCTGGCGGTGCCGGCCGGCACCTCGGTGCGCTTCGAGCCCGGCGTCGACCGAGAGGTCACCCTGGTGCCGTTCGGCGGCCGGCGAATCGTCGCCGGGCTGCGCGGCGAATGCGCCGGCGAGCTGGACGGACGCGGCCCGGCCGACGCTGCGGGCACCGACGAGACGGGAGGCACGGCGTGAGCACCCTGGACCGACGGCGGTACGCCGCACTGCTCGGCCCGACCACCGGTGACCGGATCCGGCTGGCCGACACCAATCTGCTGATCGAGGTCGAGGAGGACCGTTGCGCGCCGCCCGGCGGCGAGGGCACCCCGGCGTACGGCGACGAGGTGGTCTTCGGCGGCGGCAAGGTGATCCGCGAGTCGATGGGCCAGTCCCGGGCCACCCGGGCCGAGGGGGCACCCGACACGGTGATCACCGGCGCGGTGGTGCTGGACCACTGGGGCGTCGTCAAGGCCGACGTCGGCATCCGCGACGGCCGGATCGTCGCGCTCGGCAAGGCCGGCAATCCCGACACGATGGACGGGGTGCACCCCGACCTGGTGATCGGGCCGGGCACCGAGATCATCGCCGGCAACGGCAAGATCCTCACCGCCGGGGCGATCGACAGCCACGTCCACCTGATCTGCCCGCAGCTGCTGGAGACCGCCCTGGCCGCCGGGATCACCACCATCATGGGCGGCGGCACCGGGCCGGCCGAGGGCAGCAAGGCGACCACGGTCACCCCCGGCCCGTGGCACCTGGGCATGATGCTCGCCGCGCTCGACCCGTGGCCGGTCAACGTGCTGCTGCTCGGCAAGGGCAACACGGTCAGCGAAGAATCCTTGTGGGAGCAGCTGCGCGGCGGCGCCGGCGGCTTCAAGCTGCACGAGGACTGGGGCACCACCCCGGCCGCGATCGACGCCTGCCTGCGGGTGGCCGACGCCTCCGGTGTGCAGGTGGCGATCCACACCGACACCCTCAACGAAGCCGGGTACGTGGAGTCCACCCTGACCGCGATCGCCGGCCGGTCGATCCACGCGTACCACACCGAAGGGGCCGGCGGCGGGCACGCGCCGGACATCATGCGGGTCGCGGCCGAGCCGAACGTGCTGCCGTCGTCGACGAACCCGACCCGCCCGCACACCGTCAACACCCTCGACGAGCACCTCGACATGCTGATGGTCTGCCACCATCTGAACCCGAGCGTGCCGGAGGACCTGGCGTTCGCCGAGAGCCGGATCCGGCCCAGCACGATGGCCGGCGAGGACATCCTGCACGACCTCGGCGCCATCTCGATGATCGGCTCCGACTCGCAGGCGATGGGGCGCATCGGCGAAGTGATCATGCGGACCTGGCAGACCGCGCACGTGATGAAGGCCCGACGTGGGTCGCTGCCCGGCGACGGGCCGGCCGACAACATGCGGGCCCGACGGTACGTCGCCAAGTACACGATCTGCCCGGCGGTGGCGCACGGCGTCGAGGGCGAGGTCGGCTCGGTCGAGCCGGGCAAGCTGGCCGACCTGGTGCTGTGGGATCCGGCGTTCTTCGGCGTACGGCCGCATCTGGTGATCAAGGGCGGCATGATCGCCTGGGCGCAGATGGGCGACGCGAACGCGTCCATTCCGACCCCACAGCCGATGCTGCCGAGGCCCATGTTCGGCGCGTACGGCACCGTGCCGGCCGCCACCAGCCTGGCGTTCGTCGCGCCGGCGGCGATCGACGCGCTGCTCGGTGACCGGCTCGGGATCCGTCGCCGGCTCGCCCCGGTCGCCGACACCCGGCGGCGGGGCAAGGCGGACATGCCGCTGAACGACGCTACCCCCCGGATCGAGATCGACGCGGACACGTTCACGGTGCGCATCGACGGGGAGACGGTCGAGCCGGCCCCAGCGACGGAGCTGCCGATGGCGCAGCGCTACTTCCTGTTCTGACGACCGGCCGATGATCACCTGTCACGCCCGGACCCGCCGATGAGCGGGCTCGCCACGCTGCTGGTGCTGGCCGACGGCCGGTTGCCGGCCGGCGGGCACGCCCACTCCAGCGGGCTGGAGGCGGCCGTCGTCGCCGGCCGGGTCCGCGACCTGGCCGGCGTGGCGGCGTACCTGACCGGCCGGCTCGGCACCGGTGGGCGTACCGCCGCCGCGTTCGCCGCCGCGGCTGCAACAGCCGCGACCGCTGACGGGGCGACCGCCGACGGGGCCGGCCCTGGCCGGCTGGACGCGCTCGACGACGGTGTCGACGCGCGCACCCCGTCACCCGCGCTGCGCCGCGCGTCGCGGGCCCAGGGTCGGGCGTTACTGCGAGCCGGACGCGGCATCTGGGCGCTGCCGGCGGGCGGGCCCCGGGACCGGCACCAGCCGGTGGCGCTCGGCGTGGTCGCCGCCGCCGCCGGCCTCGGCCCGGCCGAGGCGGCGCTGGCCGCCGCGTACACCACCGTCACCGGACCGGCCAGCGCCGCCGTGCGGCTGCTCGGCCTCGACCCGTACGCGGTGCACGGCCTGCTGGCCCGGCTCGCGCCGGACATCGACTCGGTCGCCGCCGGGGCGGCCGCCCTGGCCGACCGGCCGGTCGACGACCTGCCCGCCGGCTCGGCCCCGATCCCGGAGGTCGACGCCGAACACCACGCCACCTGGGAGGTGCGTCTCTTTGCGTCCTGAACCACACACTCACGTCCACGGCGGGTCCGCCGAACCGCACGCGCACACCGGCGGGGAGGTGCCGCACACCCACCCCGATCCGGGGGTCGACCCGCACCCGCCCCGGCTGCCGGACGGCTCCCCCGCGCTGCGGATCGGCATCGGCGGGCCGGTTGGCTCCGGCAAGACCGCGCTGGTCGCCGCGCTGTGCCGGGCGCTCGCCGACGAACTGCGGCTGGCCGTGGTCACCAATGACATCTACACCACCGAGGACGCCGACTTCTTGCTGCGCAACGGCGTACTGCCGGCGGAGCGGGTCCGGGCGGTGGAGACCGGCTGCTGCCCGCACACCGCGATCCGCGACGACATCTCCGCCAACCTGGACGCCATCGAGGACCTGTCCGACCAGTTGGGCGCCCTCGATCTGGTGCTGGTGGAGAGCGGCGGGGACAACCTGACCGCCACGTTCAGCCGGGGCCTGATCGATCAGCAGATCTTCGTGGTCGATGTGGCCGGCGGCGACAAGGTGCCGCGCAAGGGCGGGCCGGGGGTGAGCACCGCCGACCTGCTGGTGATCAACAAGACGGACCTGGCACCGCTGGTCAACGCCGACCTGTCGGTGATGCAGCGCGACGCCGCCGCCCGCCGGGGCGAGCTGCCGACGGTGTTCCTGTCGCTGGTGCAGGACCGTACGGCGACCCCGGTGGCCGACTGGATCCGGGGGCTGCTGCGGGCCCGCGCCCAGACCCCGGCGGAGGTCGCCGGCTGATGCGGGCCCACGCCCGGCTGGTCGCCGAGGTCGACGCCGCCGGGCGGACCCGGCTGGTCTGCCTGCGCGGCGAGCCGCCGCTGGTGCTGCGCCGCACCGGTCCGTCGGCGGCCGCTGGCGGCGAAGTCGAGGTGCATCTGGTCGGCGCGGCGGCCGGCCCGCTCGGCGGCGACGACCTGCGGCTGGACGTCGAGGTCGGCCCGGGGGCTCGGGTGTGTCTGCGTACCGTCGCGGCGTCGCTGGCGTTGCCCGGGCCCGACGGCCGGCGGTCGGCGCTGCAGATGCTGGTCCGGGTCGCGGCCGGCGGTGAGCTGCGCTGGCTGCCGGCGCCGTTGATCGCCGCCGCCGGCTGCCACCACCTGTCCCGGTCGGTGGTGGAGCTGGCCGACGGCGCGGCCCTGGTGTGGCGGGAGGAGCTGGTCTGCGGGCGCGACGGTGAGCCGTCCGGCGACGCCCGGATCGACACCACCGTGCGGTACGCGGGCCGCACGGTGCTGCGTACCGACCTGGCGGTGGGGCCGCGCGCCGACGGCTGGGCCGGGCCGGCGGTGCTCGCCGGGGCGAAGGCGACCGGTTCG